>JBGAUP010000373.1:0-5068 GCA_044228585.1 Runella sp.
GGTATTTTACTGGATATGTATCAGTTAGAAACTCGCATTTCCGAGGTAAACATTGGCCGAGTTGAAAACAAGATGAAACCTTGGCAAGAATTGGGTAAGATGTCGAAAGAAGTCACACGAGCCATTTTATCCCGTGCCAATAAAATAACCGAGCCTTCTTTAGAAAATCTCGAAAATATCAACGTTATCCGTCGAGAAATGACAGACGCCATCAAAGAATCTATGCTTGAGGTCAAAAAAATGGTTGTATTTGACATGGATAACACCATTTTTCGAGGAAGTTTTATTCAAACAGCTGCCAGTGCGTTCGGATTTCAAAAAGAACTTTGGCAAATTGTAGCTGAACATACCAATCCCGTGGTACGCACTAAACAAATTGCCCAACTAATTCACGGGAAGACTTTTGGAGAAATTATGGAAGTAGTTAAGTCTATTCCTGTAGTAGCTGATTTCGGTGAAATCGTCGCTGAACTCAAACGAAAGGGGTTTGTTACGGGTATTATAAGCGACAGTTATAATTGTGTAACCAATCACCTCAAAAACCTATTTGGCTTAGATTTTGCTTTGGCCAATGAGCTTGAGTTTTCACGCAGCATAGCTACTGGTCAAGTAAAAATACCTTCCTACTTTTTTAGAAATAAGCCCACTTCTTGCACGCATGACCTCTGTAAAACCCATGCGCTTGCCTATCTGTCTGAACAATACAAAGTGGCTTTTGAAAATATAATAGCCATCGGTGACGGAGAAAACGACATCTGTATGGTAAGGAAATCGGGCATTGGGATTGCATTTTGCAGCAAAAACCAAATTTTAGAAAATAGTGCCGATATAGTGCTTCATAAACCTCTTTTTCGCCCCATCTTAAAATTAGTATAACTCTAAAAAACATCATTTTAGACGACCAAATTTCCTCGCAGTATGATTACCACTATTATTATCGTTTTCATCATAGGTTACCTTCTCATTACCCTCGAACACAACATTCATCTCAACAAAACGGCTACTGCACTACTTACAGGAGTTATCTGTTGGGCTTTGTACGCCGTGGGCAGTACAGATACTCATCATGTGGTTGAAGAACTTTCCCACCATTTATCGTCTATTGCCGAGATCGCTTTTTTCTTGCTGGGTGCCATGACGATTGTGGAACTAATAGATGCCCACCAAGGATTCGGAATCATCACCGACCGAATTCGCACCAAAGATGCCAAAGCGCTGCTTTGGATTGTGAGTATTCTGACCTTCTTCCTATCAGCAGTTCTTGATAATCTTACTACGGCTATTGTCATGGTGTCTTTGCTCCGCAAAATCGTTCGAGATACTGAGATGCGACGTTTTTTTGCGGGAATTGTCATCATCGCTGCCAATGCGGGCGGCGCTTGGTCGCCCTTGGGCGATGTAACCACCACCATGCTGTGGATTGGGGGGCAAATTTCTGCCGCCAATGTCATTAAAACACTGATTTTGCCCAGTTTAGTGGCATTAATTATTCCTCTTATTTATCTCTCATTTCGGTTAAAAGGCAACATTGAAACCCCCAAAGAGACAAAGGGCTCTACCAAAGATCAACTCCCTGATTTTGAAAAGAATACGATGTTTTGGGTGGGTTTAGGAATGTTGCTATTTGTACCCGTTTTCAAAACGGTGACGCATTTACCTCCTTACATGGGGATTTTATTGGCACTGGGGGTAGTTTGGGTGGTTTCGGAGATACTCCATTCTAAAAAAGATGAAGAAGACCGTAAACCTTTCACTGCCGCGCACGCACTCAGTAAGATTGATACGAGTAGCATCTTATTTTTTATGGGGATTTTGTTGGCGATTGGAGTGCTCGAAGTAACGCATACCCTAACTGACTTAGCAGGTTGGATGAACGATACCATTGGCAATCTCGACGCTATCGTTTTCATCATCGGAATTGCCTCCGCTGTCATTGACAATGTGCCGCTGGTGGCTGCTTCGATGGGCATGTACGACTTGGCCACCTACCCGCAAGATCACCGTATTTGGGAGTTTTTGGCCTACTGTGCGGGTACGGGAGGCAGTATGTTGATTATCGGTTCGGCAGCGGGCGTCGCCGTCATGGGCATGGAAAACATCAGCTTCTTTTGGTATTTCAAACGCATCAGTTTGCTGGCCTTGCTGGGATATGTAGCTGGTGCATTAGTGTTTTTGATGATGTAAAATTTATCAAAAGGGTATTTGTTTTACCTTTGCCCAAAACTTCATCATCCATCCAAAAATCAGCCGCATCAGCGGCCTAACTTCATGCAACAAACGTTAAAAACACTCCGAATTTCGGCATTAAATCACGGTATCAGTACAGGATTGGCTTCTTGGGAAGGGCAAGGTCAAACGCTTTCTTCCTATTCACCCGTTGACGGGCTGCTCATTGGAAAAGTAAACTCCGCCACCCGTGAAGACTATGATACCGTCATCGGTCAAGCCCAAGAAGCCTTCAAAACGTGGCGGCTCGTACCTGCTCCCAAGCGCGGCGACATCGTTCGTCAGATGGGCGAGGAGTTTCGTAAATATAAAACCGAACTCGGTACACTTGTCAGCTATGAAATGGGAAAAAGCTTGCAAGAGGGCCTTGGCGAAGTCCAAGAAATCATTGATATCTGCGACTTTGCCGTAGGACTTTCGCGCCAATTGTATGGCCTCACCATGCACAGCGAACGCCCGTCTCACCGCATGTACGAGCAGTGGCATCCACTCGGAGTGGTAGGAATCATTTCGGCTTTCAACTTTCCCGTGGCCGTTTGGTCGTGGAATACCATGCTGGCGTGGGTCTGCGGCGACGTATGCGTGTGGAAACCCTCCGAAAAAACGCCCTTAACGGCCATCGCCTGCCAAAATATCATTCAAGACGTATTGAAAAGTAACGACGTCCCCGAAGGCGTGTCTGGCTTGGTCGTAGGTGGGCGCGAAGTAGGCGAATGGCTCTCGCACGACGAACGTGTGCCACTCGTATCAGCTACGGGTAGTACGCGTATGGGTAAAGCCGTAGGGCAAGCGGTAGGAGCGCGTTTGGGGCGTAGTTTATTGGAATTAGGCGGCAACAACGCCATCATTGTTTCACAACACGCCGATTTACCCTTGGCTATTCCTGCTATTGTCTTTGGGGCGGTTGGCACGGCAGGCCAACGTTGCACCAGTACCCGCCGATTGATTATTCATGAAAGTATTTACGAAGACGTAAAACGTCGTTTGACCAAAGCCTACGGTCAGCTTCGCATTGGCAATCCACTGGATGCTACCAACCACGTAGGCCCGCTGATTGACGAATTAGCCGTAAAAAACTATGAGTCGGCGGTGGCTCAGGTACTCGAAGCGGGCGGCACATTTGTAGTCGAACCCGCCGTTTTGTCTGGAGAAAGCTTCACGTCGGGCTGTTATGTCAAACCTTGCATTGCCGAAGTAGAGAATCATTGGCCGATTGTGCAGCATGAGACGTTTGCCCCTATTCTTTATCTCATCAAATACAACACGCTCGATGAAGCCATCGCCTTGCAAAATGGTGTTCCTCAGGGGCTTTCATCGGCTATTTTCACCCTTCATCTCCGCGAAGCAGAGCAGTTTTTGAGTCATGCAGGTTCTGATTGTGGCATTGCCAATGTCAACATCGGTACTTCTGGCGCCGAAATTGGCGGGGCTTTTGGCGGTGAAAAAGAAACTGGGGGAGGCCGTGAGTCGGGTTCGGATGCGTGGAAAGCCTATATGCGTCGCCAAACCAATACCCTCAACTACGGAACTACGTTGCCGTTGGCTCAAGGGATAAAGTTTGAAATTTAGGAGACTGCTCACCCGTCAGTCGGACCAGTCCGACTGACGGGTAACGACACGTTATTCTCGCTTCAGCGCTATTTTGATACGCTTCGTTTAGATAAAATTTCATCATTCAGGATGAGCGTTCACCTTTGCCTCGTCTCATTGATTAAATGATGAAAAAGATGAACCCTCTACCTTTTATTCTCCAAACGATGCCGCTCTTGGCCGTAATCGGCACCTATTTATTGATAATAGCTTACGATAAATCAAAGATTGTTGAGCGAGTGAAATCCAAAGGTCTCAAAACAGTAGGAACTGTCGTGGAAATTCGCCAGAACCCTGGCCCGCTGTTCAGTTCAAAAGAAGGAGAAGGCGCCGCGCCCGTAGTAGATTTTTTGACCAACAATGGCTCACATCGGCATTATTCCACTCATTATCAAAACCCCTGCCCTTACCAAGTAGGGCAGAAAGTAGAAGTCTCCTATTATTTCTACAAATCCATCAGAGAAGTGCTCTTACCCCATGAAGATGCGGGAACGTTGCCTAAAACACTGTTCCGCTGGGGCATCATCTTGTGCCTTATAGGTTACCCGTTCTTAATCAGAAAGATGATGCTTTTAGGTGCAGTTAGTTAATACTTTTGTTCTAACGTGTATAGTACGAAATAAGGGGGTAATAAATTGTGTTGGTTTTCAATTGATTAGCTTTTTCCTTATTTTTGTATCAATATACCAAACATATTAACAAATGTTTGAACTTCAAAATTTTGAAGGCTATTTTTTAGATAGAACAGGGAATCTTTACCGTTATCATCCCGAAAAAGGCTATCTCAAAAAAAAGATGGTGCAAAGAGGTAGTATGTTGGGCTATAAAATCAATCACAATTTTGTTAGCCTCAAAAAACTACGGTCGCTCATCATCAGTCCACCAATAAAGCCTTATATTGTACCGTTCTAATCTCCCAGTAAGTCTATTTGATTCGCTCTCTTGGCAGCTTCTTCACCACTTACGTGCATATACCGCATAGTAGTTTCTAAAGAGGTATGCCCCAGTAGTGTTTGTATGGTTCTTACATCAACCCCCTTTTCGAGTAAATGGGTTGCATAGCTGTGTCTAAGTGTGTGTATGCCTCCTTTTCGACGGACTTTACTTTGTGTAACGGCCTCGTTGTAAACTAATTGAATGGTTCGGGTACTGATGTGTTCTGTCTTAGGGTCACCCTCAAAAAGCCAATGATTTAGTTTATACTGTTTGGCATACTGTCTGAGCAGTGCCAAAGTATTTGCGCTCATGTTTA
>JBGAUP010000017.1:0-36698 GCA_044228585.1 Runella sp.
GTAAAGATATAGGGGAATTTTTTTATATCAAAATTATATCGTGATAATTTCGTTATAAAAACAATAATAAAAACCGCAAGAATGCATACATCAGAATAAAAGTTTCAGATGACCATTAAAATAAACTAAAAAATTAGACATTTTTCAGAATGTTATTTAGGAAAATACTTCCCAAAATAGCCTTTAATCAAAGCCTTTGCCTTGTCGTTTCCCAAACGAGCATGAGTAGCTTTTTCTAAGTTATTTATCAAACTCTCTAATTTGTTTAGGAAAGAATACCGATGTTCATATATCCTTTCCAATAAATCATCAAAAGGTACAACTGGCATTTCGCAACAAAAATCTTCTTCTAAATTATCATAGACATTTCTAAGAGTATAAAGCAAAGAAAGGTCATCACGGAAATGAGGCACAAAACCGTTGGCCATCAGAGTCGTCAAAGCAACGCCCTTAGGCATATTTTTCCCTTGTTGGCCAGCCCACGCTTTTATATAACGAATCAGTCTTTTAAGTTGCACGACCTGCTTTCCACCTCGCTCTTCTACCCATTTTTTAAACCCAGAAGGATTACTTTTTAACCATCCATTCTTTGTTGCCAAACGAATCGGTTCATTAAAACTTGTTTGGACATAAACGGTAACATCTATATGATAGCCTGCTCTATAATGCAGCCTAATACATTTGTCTTTATATTTAGGCAAGGTACTATTCGAAACTTTGGTTAGGGCATCTCGAATATACTTTTGAAGTGTTGGGGCAGCAAATTGGGGGTCTGGAAAAAATCGGACACCAAAATCAATGTCGCATGTATCCGTTTTAGTACGAATTAGTGTTCCCAAAGCAAAAGAACCTTGACGTATCAGCGTTGGTACTGGTGTCCTGCTCCCCTAAGCCGCAACCGCTTTAAAGTAGAGATTTTGATTTTTGTCAATAAACTGTTGTGGGGTTAAATATCCCAGTGCTGAATGCGGTCTATCAAAGTTATAACTGTTCCACCAGATGTCCAAATCCCGTTGAACTTCTTGTACTGTCTTAAAATATTTCAGATTTAAACATTCTTTTCGTTGTGTACCGTTCAATCGTTCTACCAAGCCATTTTGGGTCGGTTTTCCTGGTTGTGAAAATCGAATTTCAATCCCATTTTCTTGTGTAAATTTTTCTAAAACACGACTTATAAACTCGGGTCCATTATCACATCTGATATAGTCAGGTTTACCTTTCTGAGTTATCAGTTCTTGTAATAGCTTTACGAGTTTTCTTGCTTTAATGCTTGGTGCAGCAAAAGATAAAAGTACCTTTCTTGAACACTCGTCAAGTACGTTTAGAACTCTCACTTTACGCTCATCACTTAAAAGAACATCGCTTAAAAAGTCCATCGACCATCCTTGATTTATTTGTTCGGCAGGTAATAGACCTATTTCTTAATTAAAAAACTATTATTTTTGTTGTAAAACTTTGATTATGAACGACAAATACAAATTATTGAAAGAAAATCCGCAAAACTGCCAGCGTCTTTTTGGGATGAAATATGACATTTTTGAGGATATACTAAAAAAAGTACAAAATAATATCCAGCAAAAATTAACAGAAAACCCGTTATCTAAACGAGGAATTGACTCAAAATTTAGCATAGAAAATCAATTGTTACTAACTCTTGAATATTTACGTCAATATCCTACTTTTATAAGCTTGGCATTTTCTTACGGAATATCAGAAAGTTATGCAAACAAAGTTTATCATAAAATTCGTGATATTTTATCGCATGAAATAGGATTGAAAAACCCTGAAAAGTTAAAATTCAATGACGTAAAAAGAGTCATTATAGATGTAACTGTACAACCAATAGAACGTCCTCAAAACAACCAGCACCTACATTATAATGGATCAAAAAAAACACATTATTAAAAATCAACTAATTGTAAATGAGGATACTAAAAAAATAGAGCATTGCCAAGTCGAGTTGGAAGGAAGAAGGGCAGACCTAAAAATATTTCAAGAAACACCTCTAAAAATTGCCTCAAAAATCAAAATAAAAGCGGATTCTGGTTACCAAGGTATTCAAAAAACTCACCCCAAAAGTAAAACACCTTACAAAAAACCACAGAACGGTGAGCTCACTAAGAAATCAAAAAAGTACAACAAGAAATTATCCCAAAAACGAATAATAATTGAGCATACTAATCGAAGATGTAAGTGCTTTCGTATCGTAAAAGAGACCTATCGAAATCATTTAAATCATATTACTCAAGTTTGGTTAATTGTTTGTGGATTGGTAAACCTAAATATTTAAATAGTTATATTTATTTAAGAAAGAGGTCTAATGGGTTTATGGCTACCCTTTTGATTTTTTTGCGTGCTTTGGGGCTTCTTAAATTCAATTTTTCAGCCTTATAGATTCGATAAACCCGTTTTTTATTCCATGGTTTGCCCTGATTACGACACCAATGAAACAACAAACGAAAACCCCAATTGGGTTGCTCAATAGCTTTACCTTTTAACATTGCAGCTATTTGAGCATCTTCATTTTTTCTTTTGTGTTTGTAATAAATACTCGCTTTACGTTGCCCTAATACTCGGCAGCATCGCCTCACAGAGGCCTCTTTTTTTGTGCTAATTTGATTAACTGCATGCTGATGAGTAGTAGAGCTTATAGCTTTTTTAGTAACTCGTACCCCTCCTTGAGTATGTCATAGTCAAGGCTTTTGTCCGCTAACAGTTTTTTTAACCTTGCATTTTCTGATTCCAATTCTCGCATGCGCTTGAGCTCGTCTGTGCCCATGCCTCCATACTTACTTTTCCAAGTATAGAAGGTTGCTGGTGAGATACCATGTTCGCGGCATACATTTTCAACACTCTTGTCTTTGCCTACACTACCCAATATCGCTACGATTTGAGCATCGCTAAATTTACTTTGCTTCATTGTTTTACCATTTTGATTGTGAAACCTAAGAAATTCCCTCCAATTTTAAATGGTTACACCTTACGGGAGCAGGACAATTGGAGCAAGCCTGATTTGACACATTTTAAGCTATCTTATCAAGATGAAACAGTCATGGTTTATGATGTCACAGCTTACTGTATGTTTTTAAAACGCAAAATCAGAATCGCTTTTTGCCAATTCTTAACTCCTGATTTTGGAGTGAGTTCTTACAAAATCTATGCTTGTACTGACTTGGCACTGCCTGCCTTATTAATCTGGCAATATTACAAGGCTCGTTTTCAGCAGGAATTCCTGATTCGGGATGCCAAGCAATTCACTGGTTTGCAAGATTGCCAAGCTCGCTCTGTTAATAAGTTAGACTACCATTGGAATGCTTCTTTAACCGCAATCAATATTGCCAAGTTTGAGCATTGGTTAGACACTTCAAAGCATCAACAGCAACCCTTTTCTATGGCAGATGTTAAGACGCTCTATCACAATCAGTTACTTATCGAACGATTTTATACAATCTTTCCTGAGGTGGCAGAGTTAACTAAAAATAATCCCAAAATCAAAGAACTCTATGCTTTTGGCTCTATAGCCGCTTAATTAGTACCGAACTATTGTTACTTAACAAAATTCAAAAAAGATAAAAATCCCCAACAGATAACCATTGGGGATTTATGATTCACTATTAACCTATTTTATTGTATGAATTCAATAAAATCCAACTCTCGAAGAGGACTTGCGAATAGCTGATACAATCGAAATAACAACTATTGATGATTATACTAAGGAAGGACATAATCACCTATAAGTTCCCTTTCCTAAATTCACTCGCGGCATAATTGGCGGCACGTGCCGTAATAGCCATAAACGTTAACGAAGGATTTTGGGTTGAATTAGAAGTCATACATGATCCATCGGTTACAAACACATTTTTGCAATAGTGAAGCTGATTCCATTTGTTCAGCAACGATGTTTTAGGGTCTCTTCCCATACGTACGCCACCCATTTCGTGAATATCAAGCCCTGGAGCTTTATCAGGTTGATCGTGGGTTTGAATGTTTTTAAAACCCGATACAGTCAACATCTCAGATAATTGTTCATGAAAGTCTTTTATCATCTTTTCATCGTTATCATCATACCCCACAGATACTTTCAACTGTGGAATACCCCACGAATCTTTGAGGTCAGGGTCTAATGCTACATAATTGGATTCTTTCGGAATTGTTTCACCCATCATCCACGCATCGGCTTGCCAATTACCGTACTTGGTTTTAGCCAATTTATTTTTTAAGTCTTCGCCAAGGGCATCAGTATCATGATAGGATATTCGGTTAGAAGCAAAACCAGCAGCATATCCACGCAAAAAACTGGTTTCTTGCTTAAATACGTTGCGGAAACGTGGAATATAACTGCTATTAGGCGTAATACCTGCTGTTGTTGTTTCTAAAAGCCCTTCATACTCAGCTGAAATGCTCGTTCGGAAATTATGAAAAGCGATGTACTTACCTAATAACTCGTTATCATTGCCCAGCCCGTTCGGGAAACGATTTGATGTTGAATTCAGTAATATTAAATTCGTATTGAGAGTAGCAGCATTTACAAAAATGATACGAGCATAGTACTCTGTCATTTGTTTGGTATGGTTATCAATGACCCGAACACCCGATGCCTTCCTTTTTGTCTCGTCGTAAATAATAGAATGAACCACAGAGTCAGGCTTTAATGTAAGCTTACCTGTTTTCATTGCCCACGGAATTGTGGAAGAATTACTGCTGAAATAGCCTCCATAAGGGCAGCCCCGCTGACATAAATTACGGTTTTGGCATTGCCCTCTGCCTTGTTTTAGGTGTATTGATTTGGGTTGTGTGAGGTGAGCACAACGACCTATGATAATGGGGCGCGTGCCTTTATAATGCGAAGCCATTTGCTGGGTGAAATACTTTTCTAAACACGATTGTTCATGGGGAGGTAAAAACTCCCCATCGGGCAACTGTGGCAATCCGTCTTTATTACCTGATATGCCCGCAAAAAGCTCCGGGGCCATCAAAATCATATTGTGACCACCGCTGTGTTCCTCTGGCCCACATCAACGATTTTCCACCGACTTGATAACCCCTAATCCAGTCAAAGGGTTTTTCTTGGACGTATGGGTGTTCAGCATCTTTTACAAAAAAATGGGCAGCATCTTCATTAAAAGCGTAGCAACGACTGACAATCGGATTAGCATCTTTCAACACTTTAGGAATTTGCCCTAAATGTTCAAATTCCCAAGGTCTCATCATGGTAGTAGGATAGTCAGTTATGTGTTTCACATCGCGTCCACGTTCTAACAGCAATGTACGGAGTCCCTTGCCTGTCAACTCTTTGGCCGACCAGCCTCCACTGATCCCTGAACCAATTACAATGGCATCGAAGGTGCGTTCTTTTACAGAATCTATATTGAGATATGACATTTTTGAATATAAAGTAGAGCGTAATAAGTATTCATTTTCTGAATACTTATTACTTTGTTACAGGAACGCAACCATGATAAAAACCTGGAGCCATTTGATATTGGAGAATATTGGTCATATAATATTCTGAATTTGTATATCCCAAAATGGTCAGATGTTTAATCATCTGAGCAAACTGTTTGGTCGCCATATCTGTCGAATCCTCCATTTTTGCAAATACATCTGTGCGCTGTTTAACATCACAGTCTATAAAAGACTTCAGGTAAAGCTGTATAGCCCATTCATCCGTTTTTACTAAGCCCTGGTTTAAAGTGTTGTGCGCTTCTACTGCGTAACAGTCGTTGACCATCCTTCGCACAAACTGATGTACCTTGAGTGATTTTGCACCAGGGGTAGTAGTTTGAGGAATTACCGTTTCTACGATTTCAGCCAATAATATTTCGTTACTGTCTGATGGAGATGCTATCGAACCTATTGTGTGGAGCGACCCGTTTGAAGCCCAAACAGGTAAACTCACTAAACCTCCCAAGGTTATGCTTAAATTTTTTATCACATAGCGCCGTTTCATAGAGAAATCTTCCTTAACGTTAAAATACCTTTATGAAAATGCTCTTTCTCCTACGAGTAAACTTGCGGACTGCTCATCTAAAAATAAAGTACAGTCTTGGTGCTGTTGTAAAATACTGGCAGGGAAAATATTATTGATATCTTCTTCAATACTAACTTTGACGGCTTTTGCTTTACGCTCATCAGGCACTGAACATATAATATGTGCCGATTTCATAATCTGTTTAACAGACATACTTATTGCTTGGGTTGGAACGCTCTCTAATGATTCAAACCAACCTTCATTCATTTGTTGTCTTCTACATGGCTCATCAAGTGTTACAATTAAGTAAGGCTGTTCTGTATCAAAATCAGCAGGAGGATCATTAAAAGCGAGATGGCCATTTTCACCGATACCTACTAAGGCCACATCAATGGGGTGATTCCTGATTAACATATTTAACCTATTAATCTCAGCTTCGGGATTTTCCTCGCCATTGATAAGGTGGCTGGCTTTAAGTGAGGGGACCTTATCCAAAAAGCGCTCTTTTAAATACTTTCTAAAACTGGCTGGGTGAGTGACCGACAAGCCAATGTATTCGTCCAAATGAAACATGGTTATGTTCGACCAATCAATTCCTTCTTCCTGAATCAGTTGATTCAGGGTTTCAAATTGGCTGGTGCCTGTTGCCAATATTACATTAGCAGAGCCCTTTGAAGCAATAGCGTCTCTAATCAGTATTGCAGCGGCCTTGCCTGCCAGTTGACCCAAGACTTTGTTGGTTTGTGCTATGGTTACTTTCATAAAATTCTGTTGTTAACAATGAGCTAACTTTTCTATTTAATTGGTGATATTTATTTAACTTTTGTATTTCCTCCTTTTGAAAGAGAGATATCAATAGGAACATTAGTTTTCCATGCCCCTTTGGTAAAATCTGGAATGTCAAGCGATTGAGAGCGGGTGGCTACGGACTTTTCACTTAACGGAGAAATAACACTCCATGAAGCAGCATCATAAACGTCTTGATCCAACGGCAGACCATTTCTCAAACAATCAATCAAACGCCAGTCCATCATAAAATCCATGCCACCATGCCCCCCAATTTGTTTCGCTAATTCGCCAATTTTTTCTACAATGGGGGGCATGTATTTTTTTTCCAATTCATTGTACTCTTCTTCGGTAGCCCATTCGTGTCCCTTAGAGATTCGGCCAGGTAATGGATATTTAAGTGCTGTTGCTTTCGTTCCGCTTATCAGATGAATTCGTGAATATGGCCTCGGAGAAGTAACATCATGTTGTAACATAATTGTTTTTCCTTTTTTGGTACGAATGGTTGTCGTGTTCATGTTCCCACGAAAAGATTTTCCCGCAAACTGTCTAAATGCAGTATCCGCTTGTGCCAATTCATTTGCTCGTTTCCCCAGCATGAAATCGTTGCTGGACATAGATATCAGATAGTCTAATTGATCACCACGGTTGATGTCAAGTGTCTGACAAACAGGCCCTATGCCGTGAGTTGGATAGAGATTTCCGTTACGCTTATTTTCTTTTAGTCGCCATAAGTCATATCTTCTGTTCTTGTCAAAAAGCGAATTGTATATATCGTGAATATAAGCGCCTTCTGCGTGAACAATCTCTCCGAAAAAGCCTTGCCTTGCCATATTTAATGTCAATAGTTCAAAGAAATCATAGCAACAGTTTTCAAGCATCATACAATGCTTTCGGGTTCGTTCCGAAGCCTCTACCAACTTCCAGCAGTCCTCCACCGTAGTTGCTGCAGGAATCTCAACGGCCACGTGTTTGCCATGCTCCATTGCATAGAGTGCCATTGGCGTATGATATTTCCAAGGGGTACAGATATAAACTAAATCAATATCATCTCGTTCACACAACTTTTTCCATGATTCTTCATGACCGGAATAGAGTACAGGATCATGACCTGATTGGTTTATACTTGCCTTTGCTTCTGCTGCTTTTTCCAGTCGAATGTCACAAAGGGCATTTACTTTTACATTCTCAAGGTGAACTATCCGAGAAACTGCTGCGCCCCCCCGGTTTCCTAACCCAATGTAACCAATACGCACTGTATCAATTTTGGGGGCAGCATAGCCACACATATTAAATTGCAACTTTTTTCTTGCGGAAATGGGGGTTGCAAAGAGAGGGGTGTGGTTACTGACGAGACTTACTCCCCCTAAACCCGTAAGCTTCAAAAAATCTCTTTTATTCATATTACTTAAAAATAGTAATCCCGTTTTGTTTGCAGGACTCCTTCATCTTTTTAAATTCCAACTGATATTTTTTTAATTGATATTGATTTAATAGTGTCCCTGACATAGACACAGGATTTTGAAATATTACCTTTTTACCGGTGAGAGCACTGGCAAGAGAAATATCACCCCAATTAAGAAAGTCAGGTACGTGAATGGCCATACTAAAGAAGTCAATGGTCTGCCGTTCATCAAATTGATAGCTTATCGGACAATTTTTCAAAACAATCTCTTTGACATTCCATCCCAAGGCCGTCCCAAATAACGCTGCTATTCCTGTTTCTTTCTCTGCTTCTATTCGAAGTTGGCTATGAGGGAATTGCCTCTGTGCATAGTTTAGTATGAGTGCCAAATCAGCTACCCAATTGCCCATTATGTTTTTTCCTAACCATAAGCTACTACGCGATAAAGTATGAAACGGAGACAGCCCACGGTCTAATAAGTCGGCAGTTACCGAAGTTGTTTCGCCCGTGCCCCATAAATCTACAATCAGAATCGCATGACCTTGACGAATAAGTGGAGCGAGTGTACTATCTGAAATAGCTGCTTTTCCTTTGGGGTTACACAAAATAGTGCAGGTCTTTACAGAATTAACAGGGAGTCTAATTAGAACAGGGATTAACCGTCTCTCAGAAGTCTCTAAAATAATGCGCCGCCATTTTTCCACTGAATCATACTCATATGCCTTTCTAAATACAGCTTGTTGAACTGTCCCTAATAGCATTGAAAGTTCTTTTCGCTTCTGTAAAATATCGAATTGCTGAACTCCCAGCATTCTTTTTCGCACTTCTGCCCCTCTTCTTTTACAATAATCAGCTATACTTTCGACCTTATCTTCTCGCTTTTTTTTCTCGTAAACCATTAATAATTTCTCATCAATTGGTTGAAAAGTCAAAGGCTTGGCCACCTGATTGCCATTCTTTTCTTTAAGGTACTTATTAAACCATGCTATCATAGCGACCCTCATTTCTGGCCAGTACCCATGCGTAGTGTTGAATAGCTGGTAACTAAATTTCTCCTTTGCATTCAGCATTTCAAAAATGGGAGTAGCATTATGATAGCTACGTAGCATTTCAGAAGGTAGAAATGTAGGATTTGAATCTTGACTGGCACTGAATAGTTGAAGAGCACGAGGAGCGATTAGGCCAAGTATCCCTGCTTCTTCGGTAAAAGTCAACCCACTTAGTAAAAGCTCACAAACACAATTGCTCTGCATAATGTAAGACTCAAATGTGCCTACACTGACAACTGGTACAGCTGCCTTGATGCGTTCGTCCAAAGCCGATAGCCACATGGTTTGATTGCCACCACCACTCGCCCCAGTAGCTCCGATGTTAGTAGTGTCTACATAAGGTAACGAGCAAAGTAGGTCAACGGCTCTGATATTGTCGGAGAGCTGACTGCCCAAGAGGGTTTCGCCGATATTTAGCAGGGAAGCCCCTAAATTGGATCCGTGATATTCATTTTCACCGTGTATCGTTGTTCTTTCTCCCGAACCCCAAGCATCTACTACCAAGCAAACATAGCCATTGATGGCCAACGTTTGACCCAAAGCCTGCGTAATTTCATGTTGTTTTCCATTGGGCCAATGACCGTGCATGACCACAACTGCTGGAAATTTTCCATTCCCATGGGGAACATACAAATTAGCAGTAACGTATATCTTAGGGCGTGATTGAAAAATAATATTTTTAACAGAAAATTCTTTGAATTCTATATTGCTGGCTTCCTGATAGTTTAGGGGTAATAAGTGATTAATGAATACATTTGCACTTTTTACAATCTTTTGTTTGAGTTGTAACCGATATGCTTCCCAACTTTGTTTTGTATGAGGAAGTTGGTGTAACTGAAACGCTATTGATGCCTCATATTTCAACTTTTTCTCTATCAGTTCTTGCTTTATATTACCAAAAACAGCAGGACACCCCTGATTATTTAAACCCATATATGGGCTATTTTTATTTGTTTGGCAATATGAGATAAGATTATTGAGACTATATAAAGTTAGAATAAGAAGCCATTTTAGATTATGGATAGTAGCCATATCATGGG
Source organism: Runella sp. (assembly GCA_044228585.1). Classification (GTDB taxonomy): domain Bacteria; phylum Bacteroidota; class Bacteroidia; order Cytophagales; family Spirosomataceae; genus Runella. The sequence continues at coordinate 10,252 of JBGAUP010000017.1, forward strand.
TAAATTAAATGTGCAGAAAGAGCTACGAAAGCGTTTTAGCTACTTAAACTTTTTAACATATTGGAGGAATTTTTTTGCAGTAACATCCAAATTTTCTATGGAGCCTCCCCCTTCCAATACCTCGCACATTTCATAAACAAGATATCCTTGATAGCCAATTTGTTTTAAAGCAGCAAAAAACGTTTGATAGTCAATTATCCCTTCGCCCATAGCTGTCGCTCGCATCACGGGTTTGTCAGCAATGTAGTTGGTAAGGGCATTGTCATAATGGTATCGAGGCATAGTAATGTAATCGGCAGCGATAGTATTGACAAGGAAAGGTTTCATTTTCAGGACGGACTTGTGTATTTCTTCTTTGGAAAGTCCTTCCAGATTAGGAGACCACGCATCCCATCCTGCCATAACATTAGGGAGGTTTATTTCTTTTAACATCCACGACATAGCATCGTGATGGAGTGCTATATCGTGGTGGTTTTGTACTACTAAGGTGACATCATATTTTTTGGCTTCTTTGGCTGCAAGGGTAATTCCTTCTACCACCGTAGCGTATTGTTTGTCGTAGGGAATACCAGCACGTTCGTATCCAGTAAAGATGCGAATCATTTTTGTGCCAAGGTCATTGGCCAGTTCAGCAAGCTGACCGATATAAGCAGCTTGAATTTCGGTGTGAGGAATACCTGGTTTATCCATCCCTGCCGTAAAGTCAGAATAACCTGCCAATCCGACTAAAGTTAACCCCAATTCTTCCATTCTTTTCCTGAGCTTAGCACGGGCTGGTTTGTCGTAATCAACAAGGGAAAGATGAGGTCTTTTTGCCATTAGCATGACACCATCATAGCCCAGCTCCTTGGCCTTTACAAGAAATTCATCAACAGTGAGCTTTGCCTGACCGCGCCAAAGTCCCGAATATCCAATTGAATGCAGGCAGGTTTTTACTTTAAAATCAGCGGGATTTCCTGTTGGCACTTTCTGTGCGTTAACCGCCACTACCACAAAAATCAAAGTAAGGCAGGTATGTATCAATTTTTTCATGATTCGTTTTTTTAATAATTTGGTAATTACCAAGTGAATAGGTCTTACGTAAAACCTCATTAACTGTTTGAGATTCAAGTACAATTATGCTAAAATCTTACGTAAGTCCTATTGGATTTAAAAGGTTTTTGAACACCGATTTACGCACCCTGACAAAGTTATTTTTTGTCCCACCAAATACGTGAGTATTGGTCATCCTTCCCTTGTCTGGCAATCACTTCTTTATAGTGAATTTCGTTTAAAGATACTTCAGTAACGGGGTAAGCCATGCGTCTTGGTATTTCTGCCACACCATTTAGCGGTACTTGGGCAGGAATCAGTACAGGATAACCCGTTCTTCTCCATTCTGCCCATGCTTCACTTCCTTGATAAAACAACGCAACCCAACGTTGTGTAGCAATTTGTTCAAGGGCTTTGTCATTTTTAAAGGCAATTTTAGGCTGTGCTATATAGGCAGAGAAGGCACTTGCATTAAAAACACCCCATTGCTCCATCGAAGATTTAATGGCCTCTTCGTAAAATGCCTTAGCATCTCCATCAATCCAACCCAAAGTAACCGCTTCTGCCTTTGCAAAGAGTATTTGGGCATAACTCAAGACATTGACTGCCGAGCTTTGTTGACGCATACTTGTTGCTGCCAAGGAAAAATCCTCAGGTTTCCCTTGTGCAGGAAATATGCCATAAGGTACGCCTTTGTACACTCCCAATTGATTTTTGTCTGCCATGGCAGGTAAGCGAGGGTCGTTGACCGACAATAGATAGTCAATAAAAGTATTACTCAGTGCATAATCTTTACGGTTTCGAGTAATATAGTTGTTGTATAAAGGATGTTCATTAGCCGCCTCAGCAATATATTTATATTGCACGTTTTCACTGGTTGCTTTTAGAACCCCATCTGCCAATGCCGCAACAAATTCCTTCTTACCCGTTGCTGGATCTACTTTTGATATTCGGAGTGCCATGAGCACTCTTAACGAATTAGCGAACCCTTTCCATTTAACAGCACTTCCATTGAAAAGTACATCTCCTTGTACGGCTTTTCCTGAATCAAACAGTGCAGCGGCTTCTTTTAACTCTTTGAACAGTTCTCTATATACGTCGGCCTGAGAATCAAACTTCGGAGTAAAGTTGGCGCTTCCGCTTAATGCTTCCGAATAGGGAATATCTCCCCATCTATCAGTCATCCATAGGAAATAAAATGCCTTCAAGATGCGGGCTACTGCTAACTGATTATTGTTTGACCCAGACAGAGCAATATCATTTTTGGTGGCATCATTTTTATTTAATTCGATAATGTGCTGTAGAGATACAAGCGGAACTTGGTAATAAACATTGTAATTGAAAATAGCTGTTTTGTATCTGGATTCATCAATGTAAGTAACATCTCCAAATTGCTGAACGTAAAGGGCAGGAACAATGTCAGTTACAACTTCCCCAACTCTTCTCATTGCTCCAGTAAGTAAATTTGCCGAATTTGGAATGGAGGGGTTATTAGGGTTGATATTCTTATCTCCAAAATCATCACAGGAGGTTGAGGCCACTATTAAAAGTAGTGATACAACCGCAATATTTAAGGTCTTTTTCATTTTAGATTATTGTTTGAGGTTGTTTTAGAATCCAAGTTTAAAATTCAATCCAATTGAACGAACGGGAGGAAGTTGGCCGCCATCACTCCAATATCTTTCCGCCTCAGAAATATCAATTCCCCCGCCAATTGCACTCCAAATCATAAAAGGATTACGAGTGATTAGCGAAACATTTGCGGTTTTAACCAACTTTCCTAAAAATCTTTGAGGAAGAGTGTAGCTGAGTGAAACTTCTCTTAACTTGACATAAGATCTATCATACACATAGTTCTCATCTATGTTATAGGCACCTTTGTAATAGGTTCTAGTATCAATAGCAGTGGTATTTACTTTTCCATCTTCATAAACTGCGTCCAAAATAATTCCGCCACCTGCAGAAACTGGGTCACGTTTAGGATTGCCAAGGCTGTTATTGCCAACTGTAATAGAGGAAAGACCAGACCCTTCAAGGAAGGCTTTAGTCATTGAATAAAACTTCCCTCCAACTACAAAATCAGTATTGATACGCAGCATTAAGTTTTTATACCGAATTGTGTTTAAAATACCTCCTTTAACTTTAGGAAGTATTGAACCCAATGGTTGGTTGTTATCGTATAAGTAATTGCCTTTTGCATCAACTACCCGTTTTCCGTTAGACTCTCGAATCTTTCTACCAACTAAGAGTCCCCAATCTTCCCCTTTACGGGCATTATTTGTAATGGTTACCCAATCTGAGCCAAGTAAATAGTTGGTAAGTCCACCTTGAAGTTCTATTACCTTTGATTTGCTTCGGTCTGCGTTGATATCAAATTCCCAATTCAGCCCTGTTTCTGATTTAATGGGGTTGGCATATATGTGCAATTCCAGTCCTTTGGTTTGTATTAAACCAGCATTAATAAGAGCGGAATTATAGCCACTTGTTGGTGCTACAGGGAGAGGGATAATTTGATTTCGATTATCGTTTTGATAAGCTGTAAATTCCAGTCCTATTCGATTTCGGAAAAATTTCAAATCAAATCCGCCTTCGTACGATGAGGCCATACCAGGTTTCAAGTTCTGATTGGGCAAAGTGCTGGGTAAAAACATTGTAGGAAGTCCATTAAAGGTACTTACTGAATATGAGAGGGATGTTTGGTATGGCCCAATATCAGTGCCTACTTGAGCATATCCAGCCCGGATTTTTCCGTAAGATAGAATCCTATAAGAAGGTAATAATTCAGTAAACACCAGACTTCCTGAAACGGATGGATATAAGTAGGAATTATTCCCTTTGGGAAGCGTTGATGACCAATCATTTCGAAGAGACCCTTCCATAAATAGAAAGTCTTTGTAACCTATACTAATATTTCCAAATACGCTATTGACCTGTCTTTCATATAGGTAGTTTGAAGAACTCGGTCTGTCTTTTGAGGCTGAAATTGCATAAAATGTAGGAGAACTTAACCCCCCAGCCGTAGCCTGATAAGTTCCGTCAGTTCTGTTATTTCGAAGATTGGCACCAAGATTTCCAAAGATAGAAAATGCTTTGATGGATTTGTTAATTGTTAATAAACCCTCATAATTATCTTCCAGCGTGGTAGCGGATAAGTAGGCAAACTGTCCTAATCCGCCAGCAAATAAGGTTCCAGTAGCGATGCGTCCTTCTTGGGTATAGGATGCAAAGTCTCTTCTTGCCTTTATACTCGCTGTTAAGAATTCAGAGAACTTGTAAATTAATCCGATATTACCGAAAATTCTCTGTTGAGTACCGAAGTTTGTGTTGGCATACATTTGAGTGTACGGATTGTCCCAATACTTAGGTTTAGCATCCAAAGGTCCGCCAATATTCCAGCTACGAAAAGACCCATCTGTATTTTTATAATTACGCAACTCCTCAATGCTCACTTGGCGCTGAAACCATTGATTAAAAGTTCCTACTGTTTGATTATAGCCATTAAGTGCGGGACTTGTTCTGCCAAATAATTCATTGCTAACACCAGTACCACCTGATGGCCCAAAATTATCCGCTGGGGCATTGTTCGTTTTAGTAGCCGTATAATTGATGTTTAATTCACTGGTTAGTTTTTTTGAAAAAACTAAAGAATTTTTGACACTGATAAAATCTCTCGACTGGCTACTATTAGGAACAATTCCTTTGTTAAGAATATGGGTATAGGAAATTCGAGAGGTATAGTTTTCGCCTCCCTTAGAGAATGCGATATTTGTATTGTGACTTAGTGGCTTTTCAAAGAAATCGCGTACGTTATTTGGCTGCGGAGCAAAAGGTGTAAGTTTGCCAAACCCCTCACCAGGAAGCCATGATGCCGCCGAACGGTGTAACGTTCCATCTAACTTGGGACCCCAGCTTTCGTCAATAGAATAATCCAAGATTTTCTGTCCATCAAAAGAAGACCAGCTTGCTGGATGAATTGATGGATTAAATTTGAATGTTTCCCAGGTTTGAGTCCTGCCTCCACCATACTCATTTTGGTAGGTTGGGAGCATTCCAACCATATCTAAAGTTGAACTATGGTTAATATCAAGGCGTGTATCTCCAGCTTTGGCTCTTTTAGTGGTGATGACAATGACACCCGATGAAGCCCGGTTTCCGTATAATGCTGTCGCAGAAGGCCCTTTCAATACTGTTAAGGCTTCAACATCATCCATATTAACCTGACTGATATCGGTTGGTGTCCCGTCAACTACATATAACGGGTCTGCTCCTGTTAATGAATTAACACCCCGTACTCTGATATTGGGCTTGCCGAATTTAGCAGCAGATTGTCCTAATACTTGAACACCTGCCACTTTTCCTGCGAGCGCATTCCCAATGTTAGGGTCACGTGCCACGGTAAGGTTTTCTCCTTTGACCTCTTGCACAGAATAACCCAATGCTTTTTTGTCCCTTGAAATTCCCAAGGCAGTTACCACTACTTCATTTAATTGAAGCATATCTGCGGATAGTGCTACTTCCAGTTGGGTTTTGTTGTCAATAGGCACTTCTTTGTTGACAAATCCGATAAAACTAAATACCAGTATGCCTCTACTGGGTGCAGATAGAGAGAAGACCCCATCTTGATTGGTAATTGTACCTTTGGTAGTCCCTTTAATTGTAATATTTACCCCAGGCAAAACTTGCCCTTGGTCTGTTAGCACTCGGCCGCTTACTTTGTGTTCCTGCGCATAAATATGACTACTGGTCAACAGCAGGCAGAGAAAGATTTTGTAGAAATACTTTTTCATTTGACAGTTGTTTTGGGTTTAAAGAATGGAAATAGAAGATTCTTAGAGGGTACATTATATCATCTGAATTTTTAGATATATCCTCCAAATTTTCTGCTAATGTAAAGCCCTATCAGAGCCAGAAACAAGGTAAACACCTTAAAAATCAGCGAGAACGTTTCCGAAAATTTAACGGAAACGTTCTCGCTAATAAATCTGATAGAAGAGGTTTGGGTACGTTTATAAATTTAATAGTTTTGCCCAATAATCAGTTGACTTCTCGTGGAAATACACTTATAATATTTGCTGTATGAAGTAGTCAGACAACTGATAATGGGATATTTGGGTAGTCCACAGAATTTTATTTGAAAAAAGAAAAGACAAAAATGAAAAAAAATTCGAGACGAAATTTTCTTACCAATACAGCCGCACTCTGCGTGACGGCAAGTCTTCCCAGTTATATTTCAGAAGCACAAGTTCACTCTGAGAAAAGAATCGGAATCATTGGTTTAGACACTTCTCACAGTATAGCATTTACAAAAGCACTGAATGCCGCTAATCCAGACCCCGCCTACGCAGGCTACCAAATTATAGCCGCTTATCCTTATGGAAGTAAAACCATAGAAAGTAGCTATAAACGAATTCCCAATTATATCGAAGAAGTAAAAAAGTTCGGTGTCGAAATCGTTGATTCGATTAGCGAGCTACTCAAAAAAACGGACGTCATTCTGTTAGAAACCAACGATGGACGATTACATCTGGAGCAAGCTATAGAAGTGCTGAAAGCGGGAAAAAGAATGTTTATAGATAAACCCGTTGCGGCCTCATTGAAAGATACCCTCGCTATTTATGAAGCTGCTGAGAAATATAAAAAACCCATTTTTTCTTCGTCATCACTACGTTTTCTAAAAACGATTCAGGAGATTGACAAAAGTAAAGTAACAGGAGCGGATATGTACAGTCCAGCTACTATAGAAAACACACACCCCGATTTATTTTGGTATGGTATTCATGGCGTAGAAGCACTGTTTGCTTTAATGGGTAGAGGTTGTAAGGAAGTATCAAGAATCCACACACAGGGTACGGATATCGTTACGGGAGTGTGGCAGGATGGTCGCTTAGGTACAGTCAGAGGATTAAGAACAGGTAAATTATACTCGGGGGGGACCGTTTTTACTGAGGAATGGAATTATGCCTTAGGGCCATTTGAAGGATACGAACCCCTTCTAAAAGAGATAATCAATTATTTCCAAACGGGGCGAACGCCCGTAACCCCAGAAGAAACAATAGAAATTTTTGCTTTTATGGAAGCAGCTGATGAAAGTAAACGGCAAGGAGGTACGCCAGTCACCTTGGAAAGTATTTTAGCGAAGGCCAGAAGGGATAAATAATAAAATCTATTCTAACAATTTATCAATTACAACTGTTCTTTATGAATGCTAATTTCTATAACCAACGCCGAGATTTTATAAAAAAAGCCACCATGAGTGGTATGCTCTCGTTAGGGATAAACGACAAAGTTGTTGAACTCGTTACTTCAGATACCCCAAATAAAGTTCAACTAAAAGAAAATGATATTGTCCTTTTTCAAGGAGATTCTATCACCGACGCTGGACGTGAATATGATGAAAAACAATCCAATAATACAGCTCGACTTGGGGCCGGTTATACGTTAATTGCAGCATCGGAATTACTTTACAAAAATCCAATAAAAAACTTAACCTTTTATAACAGAGGAATAGGAGGAGAAAAAGTACCACAATTGGCCGCTCGCTGGAAAGCCGACTGTTTAGACCTGAAACCGACAATTCTAAGCATTTTAATCGGTGTTAACGATTTCTGGCATACCTTTAAAGGGTATTCAGGCACTTCCAAAAGCTATCGTAACGATTATCAAGAATTATTGAATCGTACCAAACAAGCGTTACCCGATGTGAAATTATTAATTGGTGAACCGTTCTATGTAGCTGGCATTCCTGGAAATTATGAAAAGGTTTATCCTGAATTTAAAGAATACCAAGTTGCTGCTCAGGAAATAGCAGAAAGCTTTGGTGCGGTATTTATTCCTTATCAGCGAATCTTTGATGAAGCGCAAAAAAGAGCTTCGGGCGCGTACTGGACGTGGGATGGTGTTCATACTACGCCTGCGGGGGCACATTTGATGGCCCAAGAATGGCTAAATGCCATCAAAGCTTAAAATCTAATACTAACTCTTTATCTCTTAATTTGAGATTGAAAAGCCATTCTAAACTTTAATATTGCAATGAAAAATCTAAGTAAAACGCGCAATGATGCTTCAAGAAGAGATTTTTTGAAAAATGCCTTGACGGGTACAGCACTTGTTTCTTTTGGTGGTGTTTTGTCAGGATTCAGCCCTAAAAGTTACAGAAATATTATTGGTGCCAACGAAAAAGTTAGGGTTGGAGTGATGGGAGTGAACAGTCGAGGCTTTGCTTTGGCAAGTAATTTTGCCTCATTGTCAAACTGTGAGGTTGCCACAATTTGTGATGTTGATAGCCGTGCTGCTGAAAAATGTATTGATACAGTGAATAGTATCCAAAATTCTAAACCTGTCAATCAACCTGATTTTAGGAAAGCACTGGAAGACAAAAATATAGATGCCTTGGTAATTGCGGCTCCTGATCATTGGCATGCCCCCGCAGCCATCCTTGCCTCCAAAGCAGGTAAACATGTATATCTTGAAAAGCCATGCAGTCACAATCCGCATGAAGGTGAATTGTTAGTGGCAGCCTCCCAGAAATACAAAAACGTCATTCAATTGGGAACTCAACGACGTTCATGGCCTAACGTAATACAAGCCATAAAAGAGATAAAGGATGGAGTCATAGGCCGTCCGTATTTTGCCAAAGGCTGGTACACCAACAACCGTGAATCTATTGGAATAGGTAAACAAGTGGCTATTCCAAGTTGGCTTGATTATGACCTTTGGCAAGGCCCTGCCCCGCGAAGAGACTTGAAGGATAATCTTATACATTACAATTGGCACTGGTTTTGGCACTGGGGTACCGGTGAGGCTCTAAACAATGGTACACATACACTGGATTTAATGCGTTGGGGGCTTGGCGTTGAATACCCGACTCGGGTAACTTCCTCTGGTGGCCGTTATCGTTACAAAGACGATTGGGAAACACCAGATACTCAGATAATCAATCTTGAATTTGCAAATAATACTGCCATAACTTGGGAAGGGAGAAGTTGTAACGGGCGCAATGTAGAAGGAAGTAGTGGAGGAATTGTTTTTTATGGAGACACGGGTGCTGTGCAAATTGATGGAGCAAATGCTTATAAAATTTATGACCTTGACAACAAGCTTGTTAAAAGCGTTGACAATAATTTTGTAGTTAATCCACTCGATAAAATGAGTCCCTCTCAAACATTAGATGTCATTCATATTCAAAATTTTCTTGATGGAATTACAAAAGGGACAGCATTGAATGCGGGCATATTGGGCGGTCATCAGAGTACTTTATTATGTCAATTAGGAAATATTGCACTCCGTTGCGGAGGCTCATTAGATATAGACCCTTCTAATGGACATATCAAACATAATAAAGCTGCTTCAAAGCTTTGGAAAAGAGAATATCAAAAGGGATGGGATCCTACAATCTAATCCCATTAACAACCCTTATCAACTACCCACTAATGTATGAAGAGTCCTGCTGTAACTGTTAAAGTTGAAAACTTAACAAAAAGGGAAACTTATGTTTCTGTCTTTCTTATTGGCCTTATGTTTTTCATCTTTGGCTTTGTATCGTGGGTAAACTCCATTTTAATTCCTTATTTCAAAATAGCTTGCGAGCTAACAAGCTTTCAAGCGTATTTGGTAGCCTTTGCTTTCTATATTGCTTATTTCGTGATGTCTGTGCCATCATCTTATCTATTGAAAGCCATTGGATTTAAAAAAGGAATGATGTTTGGCTTTTGGCTAATGGCCTTAGGCGCATTCATATTTGTTCCTGCTGCCGCCTCACGAACGTATGAAATATTTTTGGTAGGTTTATTTACGATTGGTATAGGACTTGCCATTCTTCAATCAGCGGCTAATCCATACATTACCATTTTAGGCACAAAGGAACGGGCGGCACAGCGAATCAGTATGATGGGAATCTGTAACAAAGCAGCTGGGATACTTTCACCCATTGTTTTCGCTGCTGTTATTCTTCGTCCTACCGATACCGACCTTTTCGCCCAATTGGGCAACATGACCGAATCGGCAAGAAGCATGGCTTTAGATGAATTAATTCGTCGAGTTATCAATCCGTATATAGCAATGGGTTGCTTTCTTTTTATACTGGGCTATTTATTTTATCGGTCTCCTTTGCCAGAAATTGATACCGAACACGAAGATGAAAACATCGCTTCCGTCAATTCTGGTAAAACAAGCATATTGCAGTTCCCGCATCTTATTCTGGGGGCGGTGGCTATATTCCTTCACGTGGGGACACAGGTAATAGCCATTGACACCGTAATTGGGTACACTAATTCCATGGGAATCAACCTCCTTGAAGCCAAAGTTTTTCCATCCTATACCCTTTTCTGCACGATTTGTGGCTACTTAATCGGTATTGTAACCATACCTCGTTTTATCAGTCAAGTCAATGCGTTGAGGATGTGTACAATTTTGGGAACTATATTCACACTACTTATTATATTTTCTGAGGGACAATTTTCTTTTCTCGGTCATACTACTGATATATCTGTCTGGTTTGTGGTTTTGCTCGGATTAGCCAATTCATTAGTTTGGGCTGGTATTTGGCCACTGGCATTAGATGAACTCGGTAGATTCACCAAATTGGGAGCATCAGTAATGATTATGGGCTTGTGCGGCAATGCGATTCTGCCCTTATTTTATGGTTATTTTGCCGACCTTTACAATGTGCGCCAAGCCTATTGGGTACTTTTTCCTTGCTATCTCTATCTCGTTTTTTACGCAGCTTATGGCCATAAGATACGGCGTTGGGGCTAAATTTTTCCTTGATAGTTTTTTAAATTTCAATCAGAGCTAACTCAACCAGCGATGAGGATTAAAATATATAATGGACACCTACTTACTCCACATCGTATCATACGAAATGGTAGCCTACTAATTACCGATGGAATTATTACCGAAGTAAGTGAAGGCAACCTTGATGTGGCAGATGCCCTGGAATTAGACGCAGGTGGACAATACATTTCTCCTGGGTTCATTGACTTACATGTCCATGGAGGGGGAGGCTTTGACTTTATGGATGGCACAGAAGAAGCCTTTTTAAGAATTGCTGAAATTCATGCTCAACATGGTACTACCTCGATGGTTCCGACCACGCTTACCAGTGAGAAATCTGATTTACTCAAAACGTTGGATATGTATGAGCAAGCCAACAAGAATAACAAAAAAGGAGCTACGTTTTTGGGAATGCATCTGGAAGGCCCTTATTTTGCACTATCCCAATGCGGTGCACAGGACCCCAAATATATTCGTGACCCTGATCCTGTCGAATATGAGGAGATACTTGCTTACTCATCGTCTATTACAAGGTGGAGTGCAGCCCCCGAGCTGAAAGGAGCGATATCGTTTGGAAGAAGGCTTCGGCAAAAGGGTATATTGGCTGCTGTGGCGCACACCGATGCTATTTACGAAGAAGTACTCGAAGCCTATAAAAATGGGTACTCATTAGCCACACACTTATACTCTGCCATGTCGGGTGTAACTCGCAAAAATGCGTTTCGTTATGCTGGTACAATTGAAGCGGCGTATTTGTTGGATATGGACGTTGAAATTATTGCGGATGGAATACATTTACCAGCTCCTCTATTAAAACTTGTTTATAAGATTAAAGGTGCTGACAAAACGGCGCTGATTACTGATGCCATGCGTGCTGCGGGTATGCCCGAAGGGGATAGTGTTCTTGGCCCACTTAACACGGGACTTAAAGTAATCGTTGAAAACGGCGTTGCCAAACTACCTGACCGTTCGTCATTTGCTGGTAGCGTTGCTACTTTTGATAGATTGGTAAGAAACATGGTTCAGATGGCTGAGGTGTCACTTTTGGATGCCGTTAAAATGGCCTCTGCTACACCTGCACGTATAATGGGGATAGATAACAAAAAAGGTTCGTTGACCAAAGGCAAAGACGCTGACATCCTAATCTTTGACAAAGACATTACTATCCAAACCACTATCATTAATGGCAACATCGTTTTTCGGCGTACTTAAGTGATAACTATATGCCCTCATCTAACACATTTCAATTATTCTCATGACAAAAACTATTATACCCAATCGCTTAGCCTCTGTTGATGCCTATCGTGGATTCGTCATGGTTCTAATGATGGCTGAAGTTTTTAATTTAGGCTCGCTTTCTCATGCTTTTCCAGAAAGTGCTTTTTGGAAGTTTTTAGCTTTTCACCATACCCATGTAGAATGGATAGGATGTTCTTTGCATGATTTAATTCAACCGTCCTTTTCTTTCTTGGTGGGTGTAGTTTTGCCTTATTCACTGACGAGCAGATTAGTTCAAGATAAATCAACCTCTACAATCTTTCGACATGCTTTGTGGCGTTCATTTGTGTTGATTGGGCTGGGTATCTTTCTTCGTTCCCAGTTTTCTACCCAAACCTATTTTACTTTTCAAGATACCCTGACTCAAATTGGTCTTGGTTATCCTTTTTTGTTTTTACTTGGATTGGCTTCTCAACGTATTCAACTTGTTTCTTTTCTCATCATTTTTGTTGGTTATTGGATTGCCTTTGTTCTTTATTTACCTGAGTCATCTGATTTATCACAAACTGGAGTTCCGCAAGATTGGCCACACCATTTACAAGGTTTTGCAGCTCATTGGGAAAAAAACCAAAATCCTGTTTGGGAATTTGACCGTTGGTTTTTGAATCTTTTTCCTCAGGAAGAACCATTCCTTTTTAATCCAGGAGGGTATGGTACACTCAATTTTATTCCTACACTGGGAACCATGATTTTGGGCTTATTAGCAGGGAATATCCTCAAATCAAATAGAGAACCTAATTCAAAGATTTATACTTTTATTGCGCTTGGAATTGGCGGAATTGGAATAGGGATAGTATTAAACTACTTGGGAATATGTCCTAATGTAAAACGAATTTGGACACCAACATGGGTACTTTTTAGTGGAGGTTGGTGTTTTTTACTGTTAACTTCCTTTTATCTCTTCATTGATGTTTTTCAGCGTCAGAGATGGTCGTTTGTTCTTCGGGTAGTCGGTATGAACTCAATTGCGGCCTACTTCATAGCTCATACAATTGATTCATATATCGCCAATTCTTTAAAAATCCATTTGGGGCAATCCTACGCAAAACTCTTTGGAGATACTTATGAAACCTTAGTTCAAGGAAGCCTGATATTGTTTTTTGAATGGCTTATTTTGTATTGGATGTATAATCGGAAAATATTTGTAAAAATTTGATTTTCAAAGACTTGATGGTAAAGTTGTCTAATTTTTAAACATAAGTAAATAATTCAGATGCAGAAAAAAATACTAAAAATTATTTTAGTTGGTTTATTGACTTCGGTATATGGGTGTACCCTTCAAACGAAAAACAATCAAAAAAAGAAACTAAGTCTAATTGTACTTGACCCTGGGCACTTTCACTCAGCTTTGGTTCAAAAAACAATGTATGCCGATATAGATTCAGTTGTCCATGTGTATGCCTCCAATAAATCAGATTTAAAAGCCTACCACAATAAAATTGAAAAGTACAATACCCGTTTGGAATCTCCCACGCACTGGAATGAAGAAGTATATGCGGGTGCCGATTTCTTAGATAGAATGATTTCTGAGAAAAAAGGCAATGTAGTCATGCTGGCGGGAAATAATCAGAAAAAAATCAATTATATAAAAAAATCAATTGATGCAGGGTTAAATGTTCTGGCTGATAAACCCATGGCTATCGATACCATTAGTTTTAAGTCGTTACAAGAGGCATTTGTAAGTGCAAAAAAAAATAAAGTGTTGTTATACGACATCATGACAGCACGTTATGATATCACCAATATACTTCAACGAGAGCTCTCACAAATCCCTGAAATTTTTGGAATGTTAGAAAAAGGGACACCAGATTACCCCGCCGTCATTAAAGAAAGCACCCACCATTTCTTTAAGTATATCTCTGGCGAACCACTCATCCGGCCTACTTGGTTTTTTGATGTAAGACAGCAAGGCGAGGGAATTGTGGACGTAACGACTCATCTTGTAGATCTCGTACAGTGGGGCTGCTTTCCGAATGTGACCATTAATTACCAGAAAGATATTGCCATTATATCTGCTAAACGTTGGGCAACCTTGATTACTCCCATTCAATTTACTTTAGCTACTGGTTCTAACTCTTTTCCTGATTTTTTAAGCAAAGATGTGACAGACACTCTCCTTCGTGTGTATTCAAACGGCGAAATCAATTATCAACTAAAAGGAGTACATGCAAAAATCATTGTCCGTTGGAATTTTCAAGCAGCAGAAAATGAAGGAGATTCTCACTATTCGATGATGCGTGGTTCTAAGGCAAATTTAGTCATACGGCAAGGCCCCGAACAAAATTTCAAACCCGTGCTCTATATCGAACCATCTAAAAAAAATAAAATCTACGAAAACAATCTTAAAATTCGTTTCCAATCAATACAACAAAAGTATCCAGGTATTGAATTGAAAGAAACCCGTTTAGGGTGGAAGATTACTATCCCTAAAAAATATACTAATGATCATGAAGCTACTTTTGCCCAAGTAGTTAGGAAATACATAGAATATCTTAGAGAGGGTACATTACCCAATTGGGAAGTACCTAATATGGTAGCCAAATATTACACCACAACGTTTGCTTTAAAACAGGCATTGGGCAAATAATGTCTATTTTTGTAGTTACTTATCGTCCACTTTTTTAGCCAAATGAAAATAGTGAGTATTCCGATAGTAATTGATCAGGGTATTCCAATGCAATTTGCGCAGCTGTGGATAACTTAGAGAAGTGATGCAAATATAGTTAAAGAATTCATTTTGGATTATTTTTTGCGGTGTTTCTCAAGGAGCCACCTTTAAGGTCAATACGATGGGTGTGCGATAAAATTCTATCCAAAATTGCATCCGCCAAAGCAGGTTCCGCGATATAATCATGCCAATTGGCCACAGGCATTTGAGCAGTGATGATAGTGGAAGCTTTGCCATGTCGGTCTTCAATGAGTTGTAAAATGGCGAGTCGCGCACTGGTATCCAGTGGTTGAATACCCCAGTCATCCAGAATAAGCAAATGATATTTTTCAATTCGGGCAAGTTCTTTGATATTAAGAACCATCGGCTTTGGCCAGATGAAGCCGTTGCAGCAGCTTAGGTAATGAAAAATAGATGACCCTAAACCCCATCTGGCAGGCTTGATAGCCCAAGGCCGTGGCAATAAAACTTTTCCCGCAGCCCGTCGCTCCGGTGATAATTATATTTTCATGTCTTTTCACAAAAGAGGTATCAGCCAATTTATAAACCATATCCTTACTGAGATTTCTTTCGGAAGCGATGATAATTTCTTCCACCGTGGCTTGGTAGCGGAATTGCGCCTGTTGGATAGCTGAGCGTGTTTTTCGGTGTTGCCTGTCAAGGATTTCGGCTTCTACAATTTGGGCCAAGAGCTGCTGTGAGCTTGGGTGTTTATCCACTGGCAGTTCGCAGAGGGTTTGGTAGGCATTAGCCATCCCCATTAATTTGAGTGCTCGCATTTGAGAGATAGTTTCGTGTGTATTCATTGTGCTTTGTTTTACGGTTGAAAAGAAAAACTATTGATAGTGACTTGCCCCACGGATATTTTCGTGATAAATGCCCGTTGGTGAGGTAATTGTTTCATCTGCTAAGGGAATGTAGTCCAACTCTCGGTCGAGAATACTTTTAATGAGCGTATAGGATATTCCCTCATAGGCGATAGCTCTTTGACAGGCATTCTCCATGCGTTGAGCACCTACCTTTTTGGCCAAACTCAGTACGCCAGCGCATGATTTATAGGACTGAGCAGGATAGGTTTTTCTGTTGAGCAACTGTTGGATGGCCAAATGAGTATTTATCCCGATTTTGAGGGCTTCCTGCTCAAAGAAAACGGGAGACCAATTCATCAGCCATTGGTGCTGAGCGGGCAAATGCTCTTTCAGAGTGGTGTAATGATGTTTAGATATCATGCGTTGATGGGTAGCAATTCGTTGGTAGTTGTGGTAAATCTCTACCGTCTCCGCATTATAAACCATCTTTACCGATTGACCCACAAGTGTATAAGGCACCGAGTAGTAGTGCCTGTCCTCGGAGAGAAGTACGTGGCAATCGGGATGCACCTTGGCCGTATGATAGGATTGTAATTGATATTTTTCCGAGGGCAATGGCCTCAAGACGGAACGTTCAATTTCTTCAAAACGGGAGCGACGAGAATAGTCTTTTCCTTGAAAAAGAGCCTGATTATGAACTTCCAGCAAGGGTAAAATGGCCTCATTGAGTGCCGAAAGAGAACTGAAGACTTGATCACGAAGCGGGGCATAAATACGTTGATAAGCAAGTTGAACAGCCTTTTCCACTAAGGATTTATCGCGGGGTTTTCCACTTCGGGCCGGATAAATGCAACTGCCGTAATGAGTGGCAAAGTGCTCAAGGCTCTCATTAAGATGGGGCTCATAACGGTCTGGTTTAGTAACTGCGGACTTCAGGTTGTCAGGTATAATCGCTTGTGGCACACCGCCAAAATAAACCAACGCGTTTGATAAAGCGGCTAAAAAGTGGGTTTTGCGTTGCGAAGGGATGGCTTCCACGTAGGTAAGCTGACTACAGGCTAAGGTAGCCACAAAAACTTCTGCTGCTATGCTTTGACCCGTGGGAATATCGGTCCAATACAACTTGCTGCCAGCAAAATCAATGAAAAGTTTTTCCCCAGCCTTGTGCTCAAGGTGCATGACTACCTGCTGATGCTTCTGCCATTGGCGGAACAGGTTGCAAAATTGAGAGAATTGAACTCCGTCCGGGTGTTCTTTACGATACTCCAGCCAAAGCAGCTGACGGCTGACACCGACACGAGACAATTCCTGCTCATAGTTTTTAAAGCGTTCATGCAGAGCTTGGTGTTTAGGAGAGGGTTCGGCAGGCTTACCGCTCACTAACCGATGAAGCGCTTCGTCACTCCAGGTCAGCGCTTCTGACAGGTCCTTAAAGTAGCTCTTGAATAAGTCAAGGTAGTGACTGACGGTGTTACGGGAAAGACCCTGAGTGCGAGCGATCTCACTGCGAGAGACGCCCTGTATCTGCAATTGAATGATTCGTCTTATCTGGTACATCTGGGTAAGTTTGTTAGCCATCGCTTGCTCGAATACGGGGTTTATCAGCGTATTCTAAAACAAAAGATGGGTTCTCTAACAGACTTATCCACACCTGCGCAATTTCAATCGGAATTACCCGGTCAATTTAAATCGCAGAAGGCTGCTCACTTTCATCGGAATATTCAAACACATTCACTTTGACCTATTAATTTCGGATAATTATCTATTTTTAGTACAAAATGACACAGAAACTATGATAATTGACATGGTTTCTGTGTCATTTTGTTTAATTTTAGGTTTTACATTGGTTTATTTATTGGTGTGAGTCCCAATAAAGCTTTTGTAGATATCTTTAAATTAAACATTCTGTGAAAGAACCCAATCAGCTGCTGAATCAGAAAACTGGTCAATTAAAAAATGACTCAAAACATCATTTTATTACTATTAAGGATATTGCTAAAGCACTTAATATCTCTGTTTCAACTGTTTCAAGAGCTATGTGTGATGCCTACGATGTAAGCAAGGAAACAAGAGAAAAGGTACTTGCAATGGCAGTGCAGCTAAATTACAAACCCAATCTAAATGCTACAGGTCTGGTACATCGAAGTACTCGAACAATAGGTATATTTTTGCCTACGATTACTAATTACTATTTTTCGACACTTGTAACAGGAGTACAAGAAGTTGCTCATGACAACGGCTTCAACATTATTTTGTTTCTTACTAACGACTCTTCAACAAGAGAGAGAGAGATTGCTGATGGATTAACACTTAGCAGTCTTGATGGAATTTTAGCTTCTGTTAGTTCAACCTCTGACACCTGTGATCATTTTCAAAAAATCATTGATTCGGGTGTACCTGTTGTTTTTTTTGATCGGGTGCCAGAAACTATTGATACATCCAAAGTAATGCAAGACGATTTTAATGGCGCTTTTGAGGCGGTGGAACATCTAATCAATAGCGGATATTCCCAAATCGCTCATATAGCTGGGCCTAAAGGATTAATGTTTACCGAAAAAAGATTGATGGGATACAAAGAAGCACTCCGAAAAAATAATTTACTCTTCAAGGATGAATGGGTAGTCTATTCTGGATTTACTCAAAAAGATGGAGAAAATGACACTGAGATTTTACTGAATTTAAATAATAGACCCAATGCTATTTTTGCAGTCAATGATCGAAAAGCCATTGGGGTTATTCAGGCTTTAAAGAAACACGGGATAATTGCGGGTAGGGGTATGGGAGTGATGGGATTTACTAATGATCCTGTGTCCGAGATTATTTCTCCTACGCTGTCCACTATTGCCGAACCTGCATTTGAAGTTGGGAAAATAAGTTGTGAATTACTCTTAAAGCATATACGAAAGAAAAATTTTACACCACAGGAAATAATTTTACCTGGCAAGCTAATGGCGAGAGAATCTACATGTCTTTTGTAAGTCCATTTAATGACCTGAAAAAAGCAGGTTGCGACCGCATCTTTCAGGAAAATGTAAAATGGCGTGAAAGAGGTTCATCGTCACATTTGGTGAAAGTTGGAGATTCCCATCAGGATGACTCTTTTGCGGAGCAGCTCAAAACTCGCTCTTCCATACATTTGACGCTTGATATTTTTGAGCCTATTAACCTGCCCTTCGACCTGTCCATTGCTCCATTCGGAGGTGAAGGCTTGGAAAATGGCTTTAAAATCTTGCTTAATTCCTCTGACAAATCCTTTCAGTGCCTCCACTCCGGAATCAAGAGCTTTATTGCACCAAGTCTGTAGTTGATCCCCTTGCTTTGCCTTCATGAGTTGCCTGAATTCTAAAGCAATTTCTCTGACGGCTTTAATGAGCGGGTTTTCTTCCAATAATTTCCTTAAAAATTCAATGGGCATGTAATCTTCCCAATCACTCTGATACATCCCTAACCAAATACTCAATTGTTTGGAAGAATAGTAGGTTGCTTTTACCGACGCCGGCAGTGGTTCCAAGACTGATTTGGGATAATTTCTTACCATGTTATAGACTGTAGCTTGAGAATAGGTGAATCCTTTATCGTTAATTTCTTCATACAATGCTTTGGCCGACTGCTGCCCTTCTTGCCAACGCTGTTGCAGATAGGTCTCAAAATCAAGAATATTACTTCGTTTACGTGAAGCTTTAGGGATAAACTCTATCCGATTCCAATATTTTGCCACCGTCCTGCGAGACATTTTTAAAGTAACTGCTATCTTTCTAATACTATATCCCTTCGATTGTAATTCTTTGACTTTCACAAAGTTGTCCTGATACTTTCCGACAAAAACAGGTTTTCGCAGTTGAGATTCTATAGGAAGAGTTTCCCCCTTATCAGCAGTAATCTCCTCATTAACAGACTTTTGGTACTGTTGTTGGCTTAAGTTAAGCGCTGTTTCTTTAATTTCTCCCCGTTGAGTATCTAAAAATCGCTCAACAGTTTCCGAGAGGTTTTTCAGAATATGCCATCGGTCGGCAATCTGTTCTGCCTGTGGACAGGCTTCAGTAATGGCAGCGGCATACGTATTTGAACGATCCCGGCTGACAATTTCAACGCTTGGGTGTTCTAACAGCCATGTAGATAAGGTCTTGGCTTCTCGATCAGGGGTTAAATTAAAAGATAGTACAAAAAGCGCCACGGGTTTGGCGTAGCAAAATATAGGATTAAATTGGTCAGCTGCGTTTTTTTAAGAATCCCTTTACATCTGCCCCTGCAAACTTTAATATCTTATAAAGTGTGGGCTGGCTTTTGATTTTGAACATCTCCCTAATTTCGTCTGTACTCCGGTTATTCTTATCATAAATTTCTTTGACTTCGGGGGCGATTTTGCGGTAACGCTCACTTAACCCTTCCGGCCTTCCTCCGGATCTGCCCCTTGCTCGGGCTGAATCCAGACCGGCTTTTGTGCGTTCTCTGATTATGTTGCGTTCATGCTCGGCCAACACACACATAAACTGAAAAAACAGATTGCCCGTTGCTGTACTCGTATCAATAGATTCCGAAAGCGATTTTAGGTTCACCCCTTTATTTTTCAATTCTTCAATCAACTCAATAAGCTTAATTGTGCTTCTTCCAAGCCGGTCCAATTTCCAGATGACTATAGTGTCCCCGGGTCTGGCATATTCCATCAATTTCTCAAAATTTGGCTTTGTAGCTTTTACCCCGGAAACCTTATCAGTAAAAACCTGCTTACATCCTTCCTTTTTTAATGCATCCAGCTGAAGGTCCAGATTCTGTTCCTGGGTAGAGACCCGGGCGTATCCTAATTTGATCATTTTATGTACGAAACTTAATGAAATCAAATATATTACATTTAGTTTAATTACATGGCAATATAAATAAGTAAATTGTAAGAAATACTCGGGTTTGGAATTATGTAAAAATACGGTCGTTTTAATAAATAGACAATATGGCAAGAAAAGAGTACCTGACTCTCGAAGAACGAAACCGATTTGAAAACCCACCGCAATTGTTGGCCGAACAGAAAGGGCTTTTCCTTCAACTTCCTGAATGGGCGAACAACTACCTCAAAACCTTACAGACACCGACGAATCAAGTTGGGTTCCTCTTACAGTTGGGGTACTTCCGTGTTGTCAGTCGTTTCTTTCTATCTAACCGGTTCATTCAGTCAGATATTGATTATATCATTACCGGTATAATGGTTGATCCCAATCAAGTTAATATGACTGATTATGTAGGAGGAACATTTCGCCGGCATCAGGAGGACATACTTGGACACTTGGGTTATGCCGGTTTCGATGAAGAAGCTTCCGCTCTGGTATCTTTTGAAATGAAAAGAATGGTTTCACTCCGGACGGAGCCGGTGCTGATTATGGAAGCGGTAATAACCTTTCTGGAAGAACATCGGATTGAGCTGCCCGGTTATGCAACACTGAGAACACTACTTGAAAAATCTTTTCGGCATTTTGAACGGGAACTGGAAGAAATTTTAGCCAAGTATCTGCTCTTGGAAGACAGAGCCTTACTTGACTCGTTGCTAATTCTACACGATTCCTATCAGCAGGAACAAAAAAACCAAATCAAGATTAAAAGATATCAGCTGACCTTTTTTAAGAAAATTACCCAGTCTATGCAGCCGTCCGTAATCAAAGGAAGGGTGGACAATTTTGTTCGGCTGAAGGTAATGTACTTCCAACTTTTGCCTATCATCACCAGGCTTAACCTTCCGGAAGAAACAATAAAATTTTATGCTGAATATGTGATTGATAACCAAATCTTTCAGATTGCCGACCGGGACAACACCCGTTACCTGCTACTCATATCATTTATAATCCACCAATACTACCAATTGGGTGACGCACTTGTGCAGACATTTAATCAGGCTGTTACAAGCGCTGTAAACGACTGTGAGAATAAAATTAAGGAAAGCCTGTTTGAAAACAGGATGAACACCTCGCGTTTAGTGAGTTCCGTTGCTGTCCGAAGCGTTACGCACATCGATGTCCTGACCGAAGTAGAGCGCATTATCCATGATCAGGTATTGGAAGCAAGCCGGAAAGTCGAGCTCATTGATGAGCTGCTGAGAAAGAGGAAGGTATCCTCCCGGGGGCTCTTGGAAGATCAGCAAAGGTTAAATAATTTGAAACTGGTCAACCAGCGGATCAGTGACCGGGAGGACTATTACCAAGCCCTCGAAAAAGGGTCATTGCGTCTGCAAATCCGCGTATCTGACCTAATTAAAGTCTTAGCGTTTGATTTTGAAACGTCCCAAAAACAATTGCTGGACGCCATTGAATATTTTCAAAAAAAGGATGGCAATATACAGCAACACAATAGTGTACCGATTGATTTTTTATCTCTTGAAGAAAAACAACGTGTAATAACATCGGATGGAAAGGTCAGAGTATCACTTTATAAAATATTGTTGTTCAGGGAGATGCGCGACCATATCCGGGCCGGGGCGTTGAATGTTCGTTCCTCTTATTTGTATCGGTCTTTTGAAGAATACATGATTCCAAAACTAAAATGGATTAGGGATAAGGATTTTCTTTTGAAACGGGCCTCACTAAGCCATCTTCAAAAACCTGCTGCCATCTTGCTAAAACTGAATGAAGAATTGAATTACCGGTTAAGGCTTGTCAATCAACATGTAGATAATGGACAGAACCAACAGGTTTATGTTGATGCAGAAGGGCAATGGCATATGCACCGATACAAACCTGACGAGAATGAAGTCGAAGATCCTCAGAACCTATACCCGCAAAATAGGGCTGTATCTTTATTGGAAGTATTAATTACAATTGACCGGATTAGCGGGTTCACCAACGCTTTTCAACATAAAGGAATTGATTATTTACCGCCACGCCCGGCGGACAAACTATTTTTTGCTTCTATTATCGGGTTGGGCTGCAATATTGGTATCCCCAAAATGTCAATGATTTCTAAGAATATAACAGGCAGTGCTTTACAGACTACCTCGATTCAGTATTTTTCACCTGATATGGCACTGAAGGCCAATGACATAGTTGTTGAATTCAGTAATAAGTTACCCTTGACTGATAAATTCCGAATTCATCCCGGCTTTATTCATACAAGTAGCGATGGTCAAAAATACGATGTGTCAGTTGCATCGTTAAGGGCCGCATGGTCTTTTAGGTATTTTGGAAATGGAAAAGGCGTAACCGTATACTCTCATTTGGATGAAGCAGGTCAGCTTTTTTATTCAACTGCATTCAGTTCATCTGACCATGAAGCACCTTATATGATCGATGGGTTGATGCATAACCGGGTAATACAATCTGACGCACATTCGACAGATACCGGCGGCTTTTCTGAAATCATATTTGCCATTACCGCATTACTTGGAATAGCTTTTCGGCCAAGGCTTGCCAAAATTCATGAACACAATTTATTTTCAATCGACGCCGTCTCGACCTACCGAGAGTTAGGATATCAGGTAAAACCCGACGCCAAAATCAACTTCGAGCTAATTATAGAGCATTGGGACGAAATTATGAGATTTATTTCGACGATCAAGTTAGGTCATTCAAAAGCATCTACATTAATCCGGAGATTGAATTCCTACTCCAGACAGCATCCTCTTTACAAAGCGCTCAAAGAACTTGGCAGGATTTATAAAACACTTTATATACTCCAGTATATGGACGAGCCGGCTGTCCGAAAATCTGTTGAGCGGGTTTTAAGCAAAGTAGAGAACAGTAATAAGTTCGCCAAGGCGATTTCTCATGGTAATAATCAGCAGTTGATCGGCGCTACATATCGGGAACAGCTTACAGCTGAAGGATGCAAAAGATTGATTGCCAATTCGATTAATTGTTGGAATCTGCTTCATTTATCAGAAACTCTGGCAGAATCTAAGAAACCGGCAGACCGCGAAGCATTACTAAAAAACATACTGGCTACATCTACCCACAGTTGGGAGCATATTAATTTGCTTGGGGAGTATGATTTTTCAGAAATGGTAGATTTTCAAACCTTCAATCTTGATAACATCTTTAAAGATGGCGCTGAGATTTGAATACAGCTGATCTATACTCCGCCAACTTTGCTACGTCAAACCCGTGGCGCTTTTTGTACTAACTTTTAATTTAACCCTAAATCGGTAAATAAGGCGCATGATTGTCGCGGTATAGACCGAGAGAGCTGAGGAATAGATATTGATTTTTTCGGGATTGTTGGCCAGACACAGAATTTTCGGTGCTTCGGGATTATTGATGTCCAAATCCATTTCGTCTGCGCTCATGACCCAATAAATTTTCGGTGAGGATAAACGTGCGAGGGCATTCTGCGCACTTGCCACCTGACCGGCCAGCTGTTCGCCAGCCTTATTGGCCATGGCGACCTGAAACATGGATGTATATGCGTCAAGTGCTTCATAATTGATCATACAACCGATGACTTCCTTTGGGTTTTGGGAAATCAGTTCAATGCAGTGAGGCAGTGTACACAGGGGACGGTTACCAAGACGGGCGGTATATTTTTGCTCCATTAACCGCAGGTACCAAATGGTTACGGTCAGGTAATTGATGGCGGATTCTGCAAAAAAATCACCTTCTTTCTTAATCCATGTTCGGTTGAGATTAAGCATGAGTACTTTGGCGGTTTCGCCCGCCTCTTCAATGGACTGGATGTATTTTTCTGACAGCGGATTGGAGCGAATGCTCAGAGATACGTTATCAAAGTTAATGGCTCCGAACTTTGGAATGACGAGCTTACCTTCGGGCGTTCGGCCAAAACAGAATTTATCATTTTTCAACGCTTTGAAAAGCGCATTGTAGGCTTCCAGAGAAAGGTCTGGGTATTTTACGTCATACACCAAGGCGGCATAACCCTTGGCGATGGATTGCCAAATGGCTGGAATGAGAACGGTAAATGTTTTACCTGAGCCCTGTGACCCCAGTACCAATACTGCCCGCTGCGGGTTGACGACGTTGATATAACCTTCTTTCCAGATTCGATTAAAGGGGAACTGTAATTTGTAGTTGACGGAAAACGCATTGGTGATAAGGGCCTCATTTTGAGGAAATTGTTCATTTTCATCATTAAAAATATCTAATTCGGGAATCGCCGCCATGGAAGCAAACTCCAAACCACCGCGAATAATCAGGAGCACTCCGACCATTTCACTCAGTAGAATTACTATCAATACTGCCTGCTGAACCACCCCGACAAGGAAGAACGAACCAGATAACAATAAAGCAACTCCCGAAATAAGGAACCCATTGGCTCTTGTTTGAGAAGCTTTGGGGTTGGCTTTCGGTGCGGAGAGCATAGACAATAATACGCACAGCAGCAATACAATGTACAGAATTACGTTTTTCTGAAAAGGCGTCGAATAATTTCCAAAAAAATCTGCGCAGCGCAGCAGCATTATATTAAATACGCTCCCAGGAGTAAATAAATTTCTGAAATGTAGGGTAAACCAATAGGTGCCGTGCAAACACAGTAACATAATAATCAGGTATAGTAAGATATTATAGACATCCCTGCTGTACTCCTTTTCCTTAACCGTGGCAGTTGCTTCCATTGTGAAAATGTTTTTTGGTAATTGTGAATTTCAACGTTTTAAATTGTACATTATTTTTTAAAATAAAAAATATACAATTTACGTTCAATAATTATAAGCAAGTCAGCTATTTATTCTTTTTGTGTTCCGACTCCCGCCTGGATTCGTTGATTTCCTTCTGAAAAAAATTACCGATTTTTTTTGGAGTTTGCAGGTTTATGAATTTTTTGTACAAGTTTTATTTAAAATTAATATATACAAAACTGTTTTTAAATTTTCATAAAAATGCCGCAAATGAAAAAAATCTTTCAAAATCTCCGAGAGAGAGCTCTTTATCTGTTACTGTTCAGTGCCAGCGGAGTGATAGCCCAAACCCGGGGCATTGAAGCCGGAGCCACTGCCCTGCAATCGCTGACGAGTGATATGCAGGCTTACATTGATCCCGTCACCACTGTTGTCTATGTCGTAGCCGCCGTGGTCGGCCTTGTCGGTGCGCTACGGGTCTCGACAGGCTGGCTGGGAGCTTGCCTGTTTCTGCTGATTGCCAATACCGTATTACGAGCCATGTTTGTCGCTTAAAAAGCAACGGAGGGGCATACTCAATCATTAATTTTTATGAAAAAAATAATTGTGACGGTGGTTTTGTGCAGTTTATACCTTTCCGCAGTCGGGCAGGAGGGGGTATTTCAGGATAACAGTGCTTCTGACACCGGAATACGAAGTCACATTACCGGGCCGATGGCTGGCTACATTCCTTTGTTTTACAAATTTTCCATGGCGGTCATTGCCATAACGGCAACCGTGATCACAGGAAAAATCTACGTGCGGTGGCAGGAAGGTGACGATTCGGTTTTTTCGTCGATTACCCGCTGGTATTTCGGATTGATTGTAGTGGCCGTTCTGATCTATTTTCTCAAGGTTTATTTTTCAAACAGTCAGCTCAGGTACAGTCCTGATTTAAATTTCTGAGGGTATGGGTGAGGTAGAGGGGTTGTATGCACTGCTGAAACAAATCGTTGTTTCGGCCTGTGCGGCCGCCGCCGCCGTGGCGGGTTTCAGGATCTACATGAAATGGAACCGGGGAGAGTTTGTCACTCACCTGATTTTTTCGTGGTTGGTAGGTATTTTATCCGTCGGTGCGCTGACCTACGCGGTCACTACTTACATCTACGGGGGCGGACTGAGGGGCGGACTGGCTATCGGTTGGACGGATCTGCTGAAAACGGAACTCTACGAAGCGGTCATGCTGTTCGGAATCGTCGTTTCGATTGTGTCCGTTATTCGGATTTACTTCAAATACAACGAAGGAGAAGACATCGTCCCATTGATTTACCAATGGGTCGGTTCACTGCTGTTTTTATCGGTT
>JBGAUP010000374.1:0-5055 GCA_044228585.1 Runella sp.
AACCCCCGAAAGCAGCGTTACATCGGGTAAATGCGAACCGCCGTATTTAGGATGATTGGTAATGATAACATCGCCGACTCCCATCGTGAGTTTTTCGCGCACGAGCCGCGCACATACGCCCAGACTTCCCAAGTGTACGGGGATATGGGGGGCGTTGACCAGCAGTTCGGCATCGGCATCCAACAACGCACACGAAAAATCTAACCGCTCTTTGACGTTGACCGAGAAGGCCGTACGTTGTAATTGCGCACCCATCTCTTCGGCAATGGCCATAAAGCGATTGGTAAATAGCTCTAATTCAATGGCTTGGTTTTGTAAGTACTGAGAGGTTATGGGTTGACTTTTCGAAGTAAACTGAACCACGGCGTCGAGGGTAGGGGTAATGGCCACTTGCCAACCTTCGGGAATAAAACTGGTAGAAGTAGGATTGAGCAACACCGCAGGGCCGCTTAAATAATCCCCCTCACTCAGTTGTTGCCAATCGAAAACCTTACAGTTTTCTGAAAATCGGTAAGGTTGGGCTTCACGCTTGAGACTGCCAACTGCCAACGGTGGACTGCTGACTGTATTTTCGCGAATAATTACTTTCAAACTTTCTACTTCAATCAAAAGATTGTCAGGACAGTAGCCAAAAATTTGACGATATTTTTCGTAAAAAGCGTCTTGTAAGTCATTCCATTGATACTCACTTTTCCAAGAAACCTCAATCGTACTTTCTTGCCCTTTGAAACGTAAATAGCACAAAATGAGGTTGTTTTTATCGTCAATGTCCGTAATTCCTTCTTCTTGAAGTAATTTTTTGCCTTCGTTTATCAGCGCCGAAAGGGTTGAGGGAAATGCGTTTTCAAATTCGACAAACGTTTTTAAAATTTGTTTCGACACAATGCGTTGGGCGCGTGCTTGCCCCATGCCAAAGGCACTCAACAAACCCGCATCGTAGGGTAAAATCACGGTGCTGATGCCCAATATTTCGGCCAATTGACAGCCGTGCAGCCCACCCGCGCCACCAAAGGTAAGCAAAGGATAATCTTTGGGGTCAAACCCTTTGGCCACTGAAATACGCCGAATGGCTTCGGCCATTTTTTCGTTGGCAATTTGCTCAAAACCCCGTAACAGTTCTATTTCAGAAAGCGGCTGTTGGGTTTGCTGGAAAATTTGGGCTTGAATGGCGTTTAGGGCTTCTTGGGCTTTTTCGAGTCGTACGGGAATGCCAAAACGGGAGGTGTCTAATTTACCCAAGAGAAGATTGACGTCGGTGATGGTCAGTGGGCCCCCTGCTCCATAACAAGCTGGGCCTGGATTGGCGCCCGCACTTTCTGGGCCAACGCGTAGTTTTTGACCGTCAAAATAGCAGATAGAACCACCACCTGCCGCTACGGTTTCGATGGCGAGTGTTGGATTATGGAGTTCGATTCCCTCAATTTTGGTAACAAATTCTAAATCCAGCTTGCCTTCAAATCGCGCGGTATCGGTACTGGTTCCCCCCATATCGAAAGTCAGACAGCGGTCAAAGCCGAGTCTTTGGGCAATGGCTGCTGCACCTACCATTCCTCCCGCTGGGCCGCTCAATAGGCTATCTTTGGCACAAAAAGCATCGGCACTGACCATTCCCCCCGCGCTGGTCATTACTTTTACGACCCCACCTAAATCCTCCGTGCGACGGTCCGACCCAGTAAGGGAGGACTTCAATGCAAATTCAGCTGAAACTATAGAGGATTTAGACGGTTCACCGCGCGTTGGGGTTTGAAAAGAACGGGTGATGTTGGTGAGATAAGCCGACAAAATCGGTTGTAGATAGGCGTTGACCAGCGCCGTTTGGGTGCGTTTGAGGTAATTGATGCCCGCGAATAGTTCGGCAGAAGTGCTGATGTACTGGTGACCTTGTTGCGAAAAATAACGTTGAAGTTCTTGTTCGTGGATTGGGTTTAAGTAGCTGTGCAAAAGTGAGATAGCGATTGATTCGCCTTGGGCTCGATTTGCATTTAGCTCCGTTGTTTCGAGGGGTTGCAATACTTGTCCCGTAGCGTCTAAACGTTCTTCTACTTCTACGACTTCATGGTACAAAAGGGTGGGTTCGGGAATGGCAAGTTGAAATAAATTAGGGCGTTGCTGTGTTCCTATTTTGAGTAAATCTTTAAAACCTTGGGTCACAAAAAGCGTCACCTTTGCTCCTTTTCGTTCCAAAAGCGCATTCGTGCCTTTGGTCGTGCCCAGTCGCATTGTAAGTGATGGGAACGCTTCCGAAAGAGCGGTTTCGGTTACGATACGCGTGGCCAACACGGGGGCTTCTTCGTGCGTGGTGATTTCAAAATCAATTTCTTGCCAATAGGCATCTGACGGTTTTGAACCGTCGGATGCGTACAAATCGTCCGATAACACTAATGTATCATTATGAATATCAACAATTTCGATAAACTCTTTTTGGCCAACGATACGAAAAGAGTAGCCTTTGACAAGCTGCGGGCTAAATGCCCACGAAGTAGCAATCTGAAAGGTATTTGGACTGATTTTGTGGGTAATTCTACCCCTTAAAAAGCTACTACTGAGCACTTTGGTGCGTTTCAATTCTCCCGTAGGACTAAGTGCTAAACAGTCGGTAAAAGTACCGCCCGTATCAATCCAAATTTGCCACATAAGTAAGTGTAAAGTTTAGGGTTTAAAGGTTAGAGGGGTCACCTTTTAAAGCGTATTGAAGTTATTTAGAAGGGTTTAGTTTAAACAAAAACGCAGATTTACACGGATTTTTTGAATCTATGCAAATCTACGTTTTAAAGATTTTGGGTTTACTGCCTCTTACTACTGAGTTGATTCTGCGTAAGCCACAAAAACAAGGCAGTAATGCTAAGAAGATAGACTACATTGCGTGAGTCAACCAAACCGCGTCCTAAGTCGGCGTATTGTTGGTCTAATGAAACCCAAGAGAGCGGGTAGGCCCACTCGCCCCAAAAGTCTAATTTTGCCACGGCGCCAATCCCTGCAAAGAGTAAAAAACTAATAAATACCCCCAGTACAAAAGCGATAATTTGATTGTCGCTTAGGGAAGAAGCCCACAGGCCCACAGCTACAAAAACTGCGCTCAACAACAATAAACCTACATAAGAACCAAACACTGCGCCTGAGTCTATGTTTCCGACGGGGTTGCCGAGCTGATAAACCGTATAATAATAAAGCAGGGTGGGGATAAGGGTTAGCACAACTAAAACCCAGTCGGCCAAAAATTTGCCCACAACCAGTCCCCAGTCGCTAAGGGGTTTGGTGAGTAGGAGTTCGATGGTGCCGTTTTTTACTTCTTCGGCCAGCGACCTCATCGTAATGGCAGGGATGAGAAAAAGTAAGACAAAGGGAGTTAAGGTAAAGAACGCCCCTAAATCGGCATAGCCATAATTCAGTACGTTGGTGTCGGGGAATACCCAAAGCAACAACCCTACGGCAGTCAAAAAGACAACCATCACCAGGTAGGCCGTCAAAGAACTAAAAAAGGCGTTGATTTCTTTATTGAAAATAGCAAGCATAAAAAAATAGACTGTTGACTGCAAACTGTTGACTTGAATTACTCTAACTCAAACGGCTTATCTTTTTTCATAATGGCAGAGATAATGAGGGCGATGATAAAGCCAATAATGATTGAGCCAATGATGCCAAATACAAAGGTCATTCCAGGGCTTGAAAACTTAGCACTCATTTCCATAGCCGCATCAATTTGGGCGTCATCCATGCCACGATTTTCAAGGTCTTCGCGGGTCTTGTCTAAGATTTGTTGGCGTAAAGTTGGGTCAATAAACTCATTATAAATATAGCTGTATGTCGCCGAAATAAAACCCGCAATCCCTGACATCAATGCTCCTATTCCTAAACCTTGCCCGTAGGACATAAACCCGCCGTTGAGGGTACGAAACTCCTTCATGGCCAATACCATTGTGACAATAGGGATAATGATACCAATCCAAGCCACTGCGCCGTTGGCAGCTTGGCCAGATACGTATAATAACGTAGCAAAAATCATAGAAGCGACTCCTGAAATAAGACCCCATTTGAGGGAAATACGGGCTGTAGTAGGTTGTTGTTCCATCGAAATTTAGTTAAAAGGTTAATAGATAGGGATAAAATTTAAAACACATTTTATAGTTTTCGTTTCAACTCAAAACTTTGTCCCAAATACAAACGTCTCACTTGGGGGTCGGCGGCGAGTTCTTCGGGAGTACCTTGTTTCAAGATTTTTCCTTCAAACAAAAGATACGCCCGATCAGTGATAGAGAGCGTTTCGGATACGTTGTGGTCGGTAATGAGAATCCCGATATTTCGATATTTGAGTTTGGCCACAATCGTTTGAATATCTTCTACCGCAATGGGGTCAACGCCCGCAAAGGGTTCATCTAACAAAATAAATTTAGGGTCAACGGCCAAACAGCGGGCTATCTCGGTGCGCCGGCGCTCACCTCCTGATAATACCATTCCTTTGTTTTTGCGAACGTGCTGAAGGCTAAACTCATCTATCAACTCTTCGCACTTGGCTTTTTGCTGGGCTTTGGAAAGGTCGGTCATTTCCAAAACGGCAATGATATTTTCTTCGACCGTAAGAGAGCGAAATACCGAAGCTTCTTGCGCCAGATACCCTATCCCCAAACGCGCCCGCTTGTACATCGGAAGGTTGGTGATGTCTTTATCGTCTATGTAAACGTGGCCGCTATTGGGTTTTACCAAGCCTGTTGCCATGTAAAAAGAGGTGGTTTTGCCCGCGCCATTAGGGCCGAGTAACCCTACGATTTCCCCTTGCCCTACTTGGTAGCTGACGTGGTCGTTGACGAGTCGTGAGCCGTATTTTTTAATTAAATTTTCGGTTCTTAAAATCACAGTATTGCTTGATTTATAGCTATAAATCGCCTCTATCTATGCCACATTCCTTGAGAATTTTATAAAATAATCCTTTTCCGAATCCATCTTTACAGGTAGAGGTATTGGAACTGACTTTTTGAGAAAATCATTTTTGTAAATATGATGACTTCCTTTTATTCTGTCCAGATGCCATCCATTTTCTTCTAAAACTTTAATGATTTC
>JBGAUP010000375.1:0-5039 GCA_044228585.1 Runella sp.
GGAACTGAAACTCGTTTTTCTTTCTATTTCCCCACCAAAGAGGCTTACCAAGGGCGTTTTTTTCAATACATCACGCCTTTTCCTGACAATGAATTTTTGTCGCAAGGAGCAACGGGCGAAGACGATAAAATAGGCTTTTCGATAAGCAGCGGAGCGTATTTTATCGAAACCAATGGGGGAGGGGCCGTAGATTTTGCCAAGCCCATGGCCAACGACCCCACCATTGGGGCATTTCGAGCCAATGCCGCTTCGGCTGCTTTTTCGAGAGTGGTGGCCACGGCTGTTTTGGGAGGTGGTCGGCCTTTTGGCTATGCGTTTGGCGGTAGCGGCGGGGCGTATCGCACCATCGGGAGCATTGAAAATACCGACGGCGTCTGGGACGGCGTAGTGCCTTACGTACTGGGGTCGCCGATGGCGATTCCTAATGTTTTTGCTGTAAGAATGAATGCCATGCGGATTTTAGATAAAAAATTGCCTCAAATTATTGATGCCGTAGATGCAGGTGGTAGTGGCGATATGTATGCTGGGTTGAATGAAGAAGAAAAACAGGCATTGATGGAAGCCACCAAATTGGGTTTTCCACCACAATCGTGGTTTGGTTATAAAACCATGGGAATTCACGGGTTCATTGCACTTTACCAAGGCATGAGAATGGCCGATGCAAAGTATTTTGAGGATTTTTGGAAAGTAAAAGGCTATTTGGGTGCCAATCCGACAGAGTCGCTTTTGAAAGCTCGGCTGCAAAAAGCAAGTAAAATTAAGGCAAATGTTACCTCAGATGAAGCCGTAAAATTAGGCTTGAAAGAACCCGAAACTGCGGGCGAAAGAGGTTCGGCCGATCTGGCATGGAAAAGCATGGGCGGTGTAGAAGGACAAATGCCCGTGGCTTTCCAAATTGAAGACATACTGCCAGATGTCAATTTTATGGGGGGTGACTTGGTTATAAAATCAGGTGAGGCGGCTGGAAAAACCATTCAATTAGCCTCCGTGTCAGGCGATAAAGTTGTTTTTGGCCCTGTTGATCTCAGCGTGTTGGCAAAAATCAAGGTAGGCGATGAAGTTTTTGTTGACAATTCTAACTTTTTGGCGGTACAAACCTATCACCGTCACCAAGTGCCAGGCAAAGAATACAAAGCGTGGGACCAGTTCCGTGACGGCGAAGGGAAACCCATCTACCCCCAACGCCCCATGCTGTTAGGACCCTTGTTTACCAGAGCAGCAGCAGGGGTGTTGCCAACAGGCAAGTTTAAAGGCAAAATGATTCTGCTTTGTTCGTTGTGGGACAGAGAGGCGTTTGCGTGGCAAGGAGACTTTTATCGGGATAAAGTAAAAGCCAATTTGGGCGATAAAACCGACGACAATTTCAGACTTTGGTACACCGACAAAGCACTGCATGGTGATTTATCTAAACAAGAATACCCTACTCGTACCGTCAGTTATTTGGGTGTTTTGCAACAAGCACTAAGAGATTTGAGTCAGTGGGTAGAAAAAGGCAAAGAGCCTGCTTCGTCAACCAATTATAAAATCGAGGATGCCCAAGTTGTTTTACCCCAAACGGCCACCGAACGCAAAGGTATTCAGCCCGTTGTGAATCTTACCGTCAAGGGAACGAAGAAAGCTACCGTAAAAATGAACCAAAAGGTTGAAATGACGGCAGTCGTAGAAGTACCCCCGCACACGGGTAAGGTCGTGTCTGCCGAGTGGGATTTTGATGGGGCGGGTACATTTCCCATTAAGCAAAAAGACATTGTTTTTGACGAAAAAACAGGCCGTGCTACCCTAAAAATAACGTATCAATTCTCGAAATCAGGTACTTATTTTCCAACATTGAGAGTCGCCTCGCAGCGAGAAGGCGATGCTCAAACCCCCTTTGCCCGTATTCAGAATTTGGACAGAGTGCGAGTGGTGGTGAAGTAAATTAGCTAAAATCAATTTTTAAATCATGCCAAGCCCAAATTTGATACTGCGTTCGTTTTTGAGTTTCCTGTCCACCATAGACCAAGATTTTCCTGTTGATGGTCTTTTGGCCGACAGAAGCAAGCAAATCAAGCCCTTCAAACAATTTGGGTAATAGTGTTTTGGTAGCTTTTATTTCGATAATATCATAGGCAACTTGATTACTCACCAACAAATCTACTTCATGCCCATTTGAATCACGCCAATAGTAAAAATCGTGGTATAAATTATGATGCAGGTTTTGTTTCATGTATTCGTTGATGACTAAATTTTTAAATAAAGCACCCTTAAAATCACTTTCTATCAGCGTATTTTCATTTTTGATACCTAAGAGAAAACAAGCCAAACCTGTATCATAAAAATATAGTTTTGGGCTTTTTACCAACCTTTTATTGAAATTATTGAAAAACGGAGGCAATTGGTACAAAATGTAGCTGCTTTCGAGGATAGACAGCCACGATTTGACCGTCGGGACAGAAATGCCCGCCTCGTTGCTTAGGTTGGTGAGATGGAGTTGTTGGCCTATTCGAGCGGCACACAATTTTAAAAATGTCCTGAACAGGTTAATATCTTTTACAGACAACAACTCCGTTACGTCTCTTTCAATATAGGTTTGAACATAGTTGGCATAGAAAGCGGTAGGAGGTATATGTTTGTCATAAATGGCGGGGTAAGAGCCTTTTATGACAAGTTCTGGGTAGTCAATGGGTAATAAATTTTCGGATTTCAATTCCGAAAAATCGAAAGGAAGTAGTTTAAACAGCGCAACACGACCTGCCAAACTTTGCGTGATGCTTTTCATTAAATTAAAATTTTGAGAACCAGAAATTATGAATTGACCCATGCTTTTAGACGAATCAACAAGCGTTTGCATATAAGATAAAAGGGCAGGGACGCGTTGTACTTCATCAAAAATCACTTTGTTGTTGTACAATTCTAAGAAACCATTTGGGTCATTTTCGGCAAAAAAACGATTGTCAGGGTTTTCGAGTGAAACATAGCGATAATCATTAAACAGTTCTTTTAACAGGGTCGTTTTGCCTGATTGTCTCGGGCCTGTAACCGCTATGATCGGGTACACTTTTGCTAATTCGTTGATAGCATTGATAATCGTTCTTGAAACCATGGGTCAATCATTTTTTTGTGACAAAAATAGTAATTTATATGCCAACTTTCTGATTTACATAGATTCAATTTTCAAATTTACATAAGATTAACTTTCTGATTTGCATAAAACCATCGCGCACTTTTTATTTCTAACCAAACACAACTCCAATGAAAAAAGCAAGTATCATTATCTTCATGTTCTTTTTTGGAATCGCCCTTCAAGGGTTTTCGCAAAGCACAGCCCCTGCTGATTTTTACGCAGGTAAATGGGAAATTGCCGTGAACGGCACCCCCCGTGGCGACATCGTTTTCAAAACCAATTTGGTGCGCAAAGACGGCAAACTCACGGGTGAATTGGTTACAGACGATAACAAACGCGCCATCACCAAAATCGAAGAAAAAGACAAAACACTGGTGATTTATTTTGAGTCGTCGCAAGGGGGTGAAATTTCGATTGACCTCACCAAAGTAGATGACAACAACCTCAAAGGTACGTTGATGGACTTTGCCGCAACGGCCAAACGGGTGAAAGAATAGAAGTGAATGGTGAATATTACGAATTTCTCGAATTACGAATTTATAGCTCGAGTGATTCAAAATTCGAGAAATTCGTTATTCGGAACATTCGTCATTAAGAAAATTCAAAATCATGCAAGCAAGCAACAAAGTCATCGTCGTAACAGGCGCAGGAAGTGGCATAGGGCGGGAACTTACTATCCAATTATTAAAGAAAAATGCCAAGGTGGCAGGCGTTGATATTCACGAAAATGCCTTGGCCGAAACGCAGCAACTGGCAGGCGTTGGCGACGACCGCTTCAAGGGCTTTGTGTTAGATATTTCTGACAAAACCAAAGCCGATGCCTTGCCCAATGAAGTGATAACGCATTTTGGGTCAGTTGATGGCATCATCAACAACGCAGGAATTATTCAGAAGTTTATTCACGTCAATGACTTGGCCATCGAAGACATCCACCGAGTGATGAATGTCAATTTCTTTGGTACGCTCTACTTGACCAAAGCCTTTTTGCCGCATTTTTTGCTTCGCCCCGAAGCCCACATTGTCAATATTTCGAGCATGGGAGGGTTTATACCTTTTCCAGGACAAACCATTTACGGAGCAGCCAAAGCGGCAGTGAAACTCCTCACCGAAGGGCTGTATGCTGAACTCAAAGACACCAACGTACACGTAACGGTGGTACACCCAGGGGCTATTGCGACCAACATTACTGAAAATTCGGGACTTGGCAAACCCAAAGTAGATACCGATTCGGTCAAACAAGCAAAAATGGCGTTACCTGCCTCCAAAGCTGCCGAAATCATCATCAAGGCCATGGAAAAGAATAAATACCGTGCGACCGTAGGCAAAGATGCCATGATGCTCGATATTCTCTACCGCATCAGCCCACAGTTTGCGACGAATTTTATTGGGAAGATGATGAAGAAGGCGTTGAAAAGTGCGTAATGCTTTACGCTGTCAGTATTTTTAACAAGATTTTGTCTTATCCATGTGTCAAAATAAAACAATAAAGATGAAAAGAAGAGAAGCCATTACATACGTTACCGCTTTGTTGGGTGGGGTGTTTTCTGCTCCAACCCTTCTGGCGATGAATCGCTGGGAAGAAAGCACCGTCATCAGCAATGCAAATTTGAGCTTGACGGATACGCAACGCAAAATTGTAGCCGAAGTAGCCGAAATGATTATTCCCAAGTCTGAAACCGCAGGCGAAGCGTCGCCCGGAGCCAATGATGCAGGAGTTCCCGCTTTTATAGAGATGATGCTGAAAGACTGCTATGATGCCTCTGCACAAACTATTTTTCTCTCAGGCGTAACGGCATTGGAACAAGATAAATTCTTGGAAATGGACGCTACTGCTCGCACCGAAAAGCTCAAAAAATTGGAGGCAGAAGCCAAAGCCAACCGTCAAGGGGTGTCGTTTTGGAGATTGATAAAGGAACTGACCTTACTGGGTTATTTT
>JBGAUP010000376.1:0-5007 GCA_044228585.1 Runella sp.
TCGCGGGTGATGCGGAAACGGTCGTGTAATAAACGGTACGAAAATCGAAGTTGAAGGTTATTGAGGGTATTGGTGGTAGGATCACAAAAGTTAAAATTAAGTCCAGAAACACCCAATTCCAAGTTTTCGTTGAGCGACGAACCCCATTTGTTCAATTGACTCGTTACCATTTCGCCAATGCTGTTGCCTAAGCCCGACGCTGATTGGGCTAAAATATTGTTTCGATCAGAGAACAATTGGCCAAACAACAGCATACTGCTCACTTGTTGCGATAAATATTGCTCGTCGCGTTTGAGACGTTCTTCTACCGCTGTGATTTCGTACGAGCGGTCGGAGGGGTATTCTTTGAACTTTAACCCGTAAGAAATTTGGGGCGATAGCATCTTCTCGTTCAATGAAATATTTACCTCAACAGGGTATCGTCTTGAGGTGATACCGTCATTGGTTTGGGACGAATTTGAACTTGAAAGCAGTGGCGACAAAGAAACATTAGAGACATAATTTGCTTTTACGTCAAGGGTAGCCCCATAAGGATCGCCTGTCCAAGAGATGCGGCTGCCTTTCTGAATTTGGAATTTCTTATTGATAACGTTTTGGAGCGTAAACAGATAGTCACCATTTTGAATCTCGTACGAACCCGCCATGTCAAACACGTCGCGGGTGTCAATTTTGAGATTAATCAGGCCCCGTCCATAGGCTTTGATGGCGTCGCCCGTCTGACGGTCAAACTGGATTTCGCAGTAAGCATCGGGCGTCATATTGAGCCGAAAATCCATCTTAATATTACTCTCTTGGGCAGGAATGATTTTGTCATTTTTGGCTATTTGGGTGGTTGTATCAACCACGGGCGACACAAACTGCACAAAATCTTCGGAAGCTACTTCGGCTGCACCATCGAGTGGGATATAAATTTTAGTACCTCGGTTACTGGTCAAGTCGGCATTGATATTCAGGTTGTTGATGGGACCAAATACCTCCATTTTACCCGTAGCGTAGGCATTGCCATAAAATAGTTCATTGTCGCGGATGGTGGTGTTGAGAATTTTGAAATTGCGCATATCCGCATCAAAACCCAACGAAAATTTACTAAAACCATCGTGATAAACGCCCCCGCGTAAAGTAGCCGTATTGCCTTCGGGGTCGGTGAGTCGTAGATTTTTCACCCGAATGTCGCTTTCGCCAAAATAGATTTTATCTTCAAAAGCAAACGCTGCTTTTAAATAGTCAAACGTAAGTCGTCCCCGTTTTACGTCAACCGTACCATCCAACACTGGAGCAAACGGTGAGCCTTTAATGGAAACCTTGCCAAGTGCTCTACCACTGAGGTTAGAAACCAACCCTTGAGCGAAGGGCTCAATTAAGTTAAGGTCGGTTTCGTTAAAATGAGCCGTCAGATCCAACTCGTTTTGGGGCAAATCGGGCGTATAGGTGCCATTAACCGTGAAGGCTCTTTTCTGGTTTTGGTCTAAGTGAATATCTACGTGTAAGTGTTTATCAACGGGGTCCCATTCACCATCTCCGATGAGGTTTCCCATCAAAAAGTTATTGTAGGTCAACTTTTGCACGTCCACTTTACTATCAAAAATCAGTGTACGATACACATCTCTCATGGTAACCCTACCGTTGGCTATTCCTCCTAAATTGACATTCAAGACGGGATTGAGGGTGGCTAATTCAAAATTTTGGGTTTCAAACGCCAACGCGCGTAGTGAGTCGGTAGAAATATCGCCGTTGAGGGAGAGGAGTTGTTCTTTGTCCTTTGCTTTGAGGGTGACGTTGCTAAATGTCACTTCTGAGCCAATGATGGTGATGAGATTGTTGGCATCCAAATTCCAATCTTCATCGAGCAGCCTTAGTTTCGATTTTTTGAATTGTAGATACAGATAATCGCCCACAAAACGTAGCTCTCCGTTGAGCGTAGCTCGGTTGGGTGTTTTTCGTTGGCGCAGGTTACTTCTAAAATCAATGTGGTCTTTGTCCCAAGCAGCTTCTATGGCCAGCTTTTCGGTGGGTGCAATACCTACCAATTGTTGCTGGTCGGAATTGATAATGGCCGAAGCCAAGACTTCGGGATTATTGGTAAATTTGGAGGTGTTGAGGTCTAATTCGGAGTGGTAAAAAGTGTTATTGCCAATTTTTAACGTATCAAATTGTCCCGTCATTGAAAAGACCGAAGTATTACCAATGCTAAAAACTCCTTCTGCTCGCGAACCGTTTGAGACAAATCCTGCTGGGTACAGAAAGGCCATCAAAGGGTTCATCTTTTTGAAATAAAGACGATAATCAACACTGTATTGGGGAGTTCCGAGCGTTTTATTCAAGCGTTTTTGGTCATAATAATTGGCGCGTGTGGCTTCATCACCAAAAAAGTACATTTGGTATTCGTCAAACAATTGGGATAAATCAGCCACCGCTTTGGTAGGTTCAAATTTCCCCTCGGCTTGGAAGTTGAGAAATTCGGACGAGATAAAGAGCCGCCTTAACCCCTCTGAAAGTCGAGAATCTACGAAGAGAGAATCCACTACCAAGTTGCGTTTTTTGAACGTGGCGTAGCTGTTTAAAAAATTGGCCCGTCCCACTACTTCGTCCATGGTATTACCTTCCAAGTCCACGTCCAATTCGGTATGAATCATCAAGGAATCTTTGACGAAACGCAGCGCACGGAGGTCCGCACGTTGAATAAACCCTTCGGCGTGGTAGGCATATTTTTCTTTGGAAAAATCAAACGCCCCGTCCACGTCGGCAATCAGGTTTGAGTCCTTAACAATCACCGAGCCTTTAAAAAATTTGTTTTGCAGATTCCCATTTAGGTAGATATTTCGGTAGTTGTAACCATTATAACTAAAACGGGGCAGATAGCTGTTTAAGTTGATAGAAGCATTTTTGACCGAAAAGCCTTTACCACTAATTTTTCCATTGAGATCTATTTGGGAAAAATCGTCATCGTCAAGTAGTTTACCCAAATCAAAGTTTTGGGTTTTGAGGTCGGCGATGTAAGTAGGTACTGGCAAAGCCAAGTTCATCTCTAACTCTCTGACACTAACCTGCCCCATAGCCGTTTGGAACTCCCCTTTGAGTTTAAAGCGGTCAATCGTTCCGTCGTATTTGCCCGAAAAATCTACTACTCCAAACTTTTGTGCAAGGTCATTAAAAGACTTTTCGGGATAGTACTGACGCAAATCAGCCGCATCTACTCGGGTATTTTTAAAATCAAAATTCATCACCGAGGTATTGAATTCGGTGACACCCTTAAATCCTAAATTTCCCCGTAAACGGCTATTTTTCCCAAATTGTAAATCGGTGTTTGACAAGCGAAAGTTGTTGACCGTACCTTCAAAATCACCATGTACACGCCAAGTTTCGTTGAGCGTAAAGAGATAATCGGCAAACCAACCCAAGTCTTCGGAGCGTACCCGTGAGCTATCTATGTGGGCGCGCATCATCACTTTCTCGTTGAAATCCCCAAAAGCTGCGGGAGTATCGTAATTGAAAGAGATATAGTTTTTAATGACAGAATTACCAATACGGGTGTATAAATCGGCCAACTCAAGCTTGGTACGACAATACAAAAGTCGAGTATCTAACTCTTTGATAGTAAGATTGGTACGCTTATCGAAGGTTTGGAGATTTTGGATTTTGAGCGCAATCGTGTCACCCAATACCATGAAATTTTTGGCTTCGCCATTGATGGATTTAAGGGTAAAATGGTTGTAGTCAAATGCCTCCCCCTTCATACGTTGCTCGCGCGGGTCATCCCAGCGAAAAGAACCATCAATCAGGTGAACCTGTTTGATAAAGAAAGGTACATTTTGGTCTTTTACGCCAGGTGCGTTGGGATTGGCAGTAAGTTCTTCGATGCGGGCAATAAACTCATCTAAGTTCAAATCTCCCGTTTTGGGATTTTTGACGAGCCATACTGAGGGTCGGTACAAAGTGGCTTCGTCGAGGGAAGTGCCAAAAGTCTTTTTATCTTTGCCCATGGCAAGTGCCCAAAAATCGTGGTTGACGTCCAGGCGTTCTACCTGAATCATAGGGCGGCCTTGACGGTCAAGGATTTTGACATTTTCGAGCGAAATGGCGTTAAACCATTTGATATTGACCCGTCCTACCGAAGTAGGATGCTGAAGTTCAGTGGAAAGGCGATCGGTGATATAGCTTACGAGCGACGTTTGAATCAGGGGAAATTGTACACTCAAACTTATCATCTCGGCCAGTAGTATGACTACGACAAAGAGAACAAAGAGGGTGTTAACAATATACCAAAAGACACGCTTCATAGCTTTTATTGTAAATCAAAGGCTTAACACTTTCGGTACTCACCTTTAACAGACAACAATTAACGTAATTAAAAGTTAAATGACAAATATTTTAGCTATTGAATCCTCCTGCGACGAAACCTCAGCCGCCGTTATCTCTAACGGCAAAATCTGTTCCAACATTGTAGCGACGCAGGTGATTCACCAAAAATACGGTGGGGTGGTTCCTGAATTGGCCTCGCGGGCGCACCAGCAGCACATCGTTCCCGTAGTTGAAAAAGCCCTTCTTGACGCAAAAGTAAGCAAAAAAGACTTGAATGCCATTGCCTTTACGCGGGGCCCTGGTTTGCTGGGTGCGTTATTAGTAGGAGCATCGTTTGCCAAAGCCTTGGCATTGGGATTAGACATTCCGTTGATTGAAGTTCACCACATGCAAGCCCACGTACTGGCGCATTTTATTGAGACGCCCTCCCCGTCCTTTCCTTTCTTATGCCTTACTGTCAGTGGGGGTCATACGCAGATTGTACTGGTACGCAGTGCGTTAGAGATGGAAATCATTGGCGAAACCCAAGACGATGCCGTGGGGGAAGCATTTGATAAAACTGCTAAATTGCTGAATTTGCCTTACCCGGGAGGCCCCTTGGTGGACAAATACGCGCAGCAAGGCAATCCTCTGGCTTTTGCTTTTCCGTTGTCCGAAATGCCCGCTTTCAACTATTCATTTAGTGGAATCAAAACCTCCATCTTGTAT
>JBGAUP010000377.1:0-5486 GCA_044228585.1 Runella sp.
AGACGAACGCGTAACAATTATTCCCCTCTGGCAACAGTGGAGAACCCTAAAATGGGTAGCTGCTGCTGGTATCACTATTTTGTTAGTTTCGCTTGGCGGATGGTGGCTCACTGACAGCGGAATCTCAAATACTCAATTAACAAATAAGGAGAACGTCAACAATGAGCAATCTTCACCCAGTGTAAACTCAATAAAAAAGCCCTCAAATCAAAAAGAAAATTATAACGTAGTTGCGTCGAAAAGGAAAATCGTTGGCAAGCAAGGTAAAAAAGAAACCATTGCTAAAGTTAGCCTTCCACAAAATGCAGATTATTCTATTTCCACAAAGACTAATCCATCTAATCGGGCCTATTTATCCAAAATGAATCGGCAAAAAACCAGTTTGCCTCCGTTATCAAAAGAAGAGCTTTCTATTGCTAATACACAAAGAAATGCCAATGAGTTACTTCAATTAGACCCTCCAAAAAGGGTTTCTGAATCACCTCAGATTGCATCATTATCGAATGATAATTCGACCACGTCTTCTAATCCCATTACTATATCCACACCTGTTTTAGTACTTAGCTCGCTCGATGGCAAAGACTTACGCGAACTCATTGGGCCAGCAAAGCGTCAACCTTGGGTAGTTTATCAAATGGCTACGAGCGAGCAAAAAGTACAAAAAATTCCTTTCAAAGAATATTGGGCTTCGGTAGGAGTGATGCCCGCAACCTATAACGCGGGGATAAACATTGGAGGGAACCAAAATGTAACGGCATTCGCCTCAAGTAATCAAGGGTTTGTCAATACAACCCAATCTGCCCCAAACGCTAACCGCCCGTTATTTTCCTATGCCCTCCAATGGCAAGGAGGAATACAATTGGCTCAACGATGGTCTATAGAAACAGGTCTTAATTATTTACAAGGAAACTCTATTTTTGAAGGGACAAATGGATTTAATGTATTTAGTAACAGCTACGTCAACAACTTAGAAACAGCCATCAATATGGGTGATAATCCCAATCAAAGATTAGATTTTGCAGCTATTAGTACCGATAAATCTCAAATCCAATCCTTAACAACCTCACAAAATATCAATAATTCTTATCAATTTTTGCAAGTGCCAGTACAAGCGGGTTACGCAATCGTAAAGCCTAAACGCAAAATTTCGCTGTGGTTACTGGGAGGTCTAATCAACAATATTTTTATAAGAAATAGCTTTGAAAGTGGGCAAGAACAAATTGTTACTGTAAGCGGCCATAATAACCCATATCGAAAATTGTCATTTTCAGCCAGTACAGGGGTACGCTTACAATATAAAATGAACAAACGCTGGACAACGCTTCTCTCAGGCAATTTTCAGCACGCTTTAGGCTCTACAACCCACACTACGGCTTCCTTTGAGGCTCGTCCTCAATTGTTGGGTGTAGGTGCTGGTCTTCGTTATGGGTTCTAATCGCTATCTCTTGGAAATCATATCATTTCCCAACAATACTTCTGAGGCTATAGTCAGTCTTGAGTGTTCTGAGGCGTTTTCGAGATTAAGTACCCCTCGTGGACAAACTGCTGAGCAAATTCCGCAGCCTACACAGGATGCCCGTACAATATCTTGCCCCCGCTGCGCATAAGCGCGTACGTCTATCCCCATTTCACAATAGGTAGAACAATTACCACAAGAAATGCACTGCCCGCCATTGGTCGTAATCCTAAATCGCGATTTTGCACGTTGCCACATTCCTAAGTAAGCCGCTAAAGGACACCCAAAACGACACCAAACGCGATTGCCCATCAAGGGGTAAAATCCCGTTCCTACTACCCCCGCAAAATCCCAATCCAAAACCCATAAGCCGACCGAACACTGTAACTATCTATGAATAATAATGTTTGCAGAAACTCGTAAAATAACTATACAACACCATAGCCGTCATCACTACCGCAAAAGCCAGTACCCCATGAATCGTCGCTCTATTTCCACGAAGCTAATGATTTGCGGTCAGAAAGCTGTCGGTAAGGGTCTCCCAGTGTTTCGGCCAAGCCACCACAACCACACATCCAAGAGCAATACCAACGTTTTCCAAAAAAATACGTCATAATGGGTACACCCACCAAAAATAGAATAATTCCCCAGACCAACATAAAGATTCCTAAACCGCCACTCTGAATTAGGCTATTGAGGTTATAATCGAAGAAAAAATCGTAGTCGAGGCCAAATACTTTAAACGTAGTAGGGGCTTATTCAAACCTCATGATTTCAGGCAATAAAAGGATCAAGTCGTCTGAAAAAACATGACTGAAGCTGTACGAACTTGTTGATGTAAGGATTATGGCGATACTTAATCAGCATCCGAACTCCCATGACCAACACGCAGATAGTATAAATCGTACCGTACAAAAACCACCGACTTGCCTCTCCACCATTAAGGGCTTTGCTCAATGGGTCAACGAGTAGGGTCCAATTGACCAGATACTGTGGGTAGTAGTAAAGGAAGATATAAAATGCGATTAAAAATGTGCCTACTGTCCATCCCAGCCAGCCTCTGTTTGTAGCCGCTTGTTGAAAAATATGATTATTTTTAATACCCATAAATTGTTGTAAATCAGGTATGATATACAACAAAGCCCCCAAGATGGCCAAACCGAACGTAAGAAAAAACCAAGGAATAGGAGACTCTCGCAAAGGCCCTGAAGCAGCCGCTTTACTAATGGTAAAGCTGTATTCATCGTAGATTACTTTCTCCCATTGTTGTTTGGCCTTATATTCTGCATTAAGCCCATTGAGTATTGTATCAAACTCGTAAGTAAATGCCCAACCACTTTTATACTTCTTGTTAAGCATGGGTTGCAATCGTGCCCCCAGTGTATTTTGATGTTCTGGTTTTAGATTCTTTTCCAAAATCGAAGAAGTGAGCTTAAACTCATTCATTGTCAGTGTGTAAAGCCACAAACTAAAACCCAGCATAAATAAACCAAGACCTATCCGAGAGAGGATTTTCATACTTGAAAACTTTTTAGTTACAGCTAATATACGGCTAAAATCCTAAAAAAGCGTGTTACAAAAAAAGCGCGAGGCTATTTTGCCTCGCGCTCCATTATTTTGGTGATAAGCCTCTAC
This sequence comes from Runella sp., assembly GCA_044228585.1. Lineage (GTDB taxonomy): Bacteria > Bacteroidota > Bacteroidia > Cytophagales > Spirosomataceae > Runella. Next base: position 3,092 of record JBGAUP010000377.1, read on the forward strand.
AAAATGGCTTCGGCCAATACCAATACTTTATTATTTAGCACTTCTACCACACCACCGTCAATGGTAAAGGTTTCTTTACCATTACCTTCTACGATGATATTGCCCTTGCCAATTGTACTTACAAGCGCAGCGTGGTTGTTCAGAATCTGAAACTGTCCTTCTGTACCTGGGAAAGTCACCGCAGTGGCTTCTCCAGCAAAGACTTTTTTATCGGGAGTGATGATTTCTAATGTCATAAGTATATCAATTTGAAAATTTGAAAATTTGAAAATTAAAGAGGCATTTTCAAATTTTCAAATCAACTTATTTTCAAATTATTTCCCAGCAGCTTCTTTCAACAAACGCTCACCTTTTTCGATGGCATCTTCAATTGTACCTACCAAGTTGAAGGCTGCTTCGGGAAGGTGGTCATAATCACCGTCCATAATTTGGTTGAAGCCTTTGATGGTATCGTTGATATCAACCAATACACCTTTCAAGCCTGTAAACTGCTCAGCTACGAAGAACGGCTGAGATAGGAAACGTTGTACGCGGCGAGCACGGTTTACAGTCAATTTATCTTCTTCCGACAACTCTTCCATACCCAAAATCGCGATGATGTCTTGCAATTCTTTGTAGCGTTGCAGAATCATTTTCACACGTTGAGCAGTAGCATAGTGTGCCTCTCCGAGGGTTTCAGCACTCAAAATACGGCTGCTTGAATCCAAAGGATCCACGGCAGGATAGATACCCAACTCAGCAATTTTACGGCTTAGTACGGTGGTAGCGTCTAAGTGGGCAAAAGTTGTTGCTGGCGCAGGGTCGGTCAAGTCATCGGCAGGTACGTAAACGGCCTGTACCGAAGTGATTGAACCACGCTTGGTAGAAGTAATACGCTCTTGCATCGCACCCATCTCGGTAGCGAGGGTAGGCTGATAACCCACCGCCGAAGGCATACGTCCCAAAAGGGCTGATACTTCCGAACCTGCTTGCGTAAAACGGAAAATGTTATCAATAAAGAAAAGAATATCGCGACCGTGGCCTGTACCATCGCCATCGCGGAAGTGTTCTGCTACGGTCAAACCCGACAATGCCACACGAGCACGTGCTCCTGGAGGCTCATTCATCTGACCAAACACGAGAGTAGCCTGTGACTTAGCCAATTCATCATAGTCAACTTTGCTCAAATCCCAGCCGCCTTCTTCCATGCTGTGTTTGAAAGCATCGCCGTATTTGATTACCCCTGACTCAATCATCTCACGGAGAAGGTCATTACCCTCACGGGTACGCTCACCTACCCCTGCAAACACTGAAAGACCCGCATATGCCTTGGCAATGTTGTTAATCAATTCCATGATTAATACGGTCTTACCTACACCCGCACCACCGAAGAGACCAATTTTACCTCCTTTTACATAAGGAGCCAACAAGTCAATTACTTTGATACCCGTGAAGAGTACCTCAGTGGCGGTAGCCAAGTCCTCAAACTTAGGCGCAAGACGGTGAATTGACATTCCGTTTTCTTTGCTTACAGGTTTCATTCCGTCAATGGCCTCTCCAACCACGTTGAAAAGACGACCTTTGAGGGCTTCGCCAGTAGGCATCGTCATCGGACCACCTAAAGCGTTTACGGTCATACCACGTTGGATACCTTCGGTACTATCCATCGCGATGGTACGTACACGGTCTTCTCCAAGGTGCTGCTGACATTCTAATACAACTACTTGTCCGTTGGGCTTGGTTATTTCCAAAGCGTCAAGGATAGCTGGTAAGCGATTGCTCTCCCCCTCAAAACTCACGTCCACAACGGGGCCAATCACCTGCGTTACTTTGCCTATGCTTGTTGTGTTTGCCATTATTTTTTAAAAAGCGTTATCAGTTATCTGTTTGTCGTTATCCGTTAATTTATAACTAATTACATTTAACGGATAAACGGGTAACCATTGAGTTACCTATTCAGGCCGCAAAATTAGGAGTTTGTTTTATGAAAGCCAAAATTTAACTATCTCTATTTTGGATATTTTTTATAGAAATGACCAATTTTGCAAAAAATAATTGTGCGAAAACGAGTTTTACAAAATTTGGCGGAGAAAATCAACGCCTCAAAACGATCCGAAATGTGGTGCCTTTTCCTACTTCCGAAGATTTAACGTAAAGTTTACCCCCATGATACTCCTCTACAATCCTTTTGGCGAGGGTTAAACCCAAACCCCAGCCCCGTTTTTTAGTACTTACGCCTGGTTTAAAAACTTTCTGCCAACTACCACGCGGAATTCCTTTTCCCGTGTCACTAATATCAATAGCCACTTCTTGTTTATTGAGTGCAAACATCCTAACTTTGATTTCACCTACCCCAGTCATAGCATCAACAGAATTCTTACAGATATTTTCAATCACCCACTCAAATAGGTTTCGG
>JBGAUP010000378.1:0-4960 GCA_044228585.1 Runella sp.
AATCTTCACGGGCGAAGTACTTCTCACATCAATAATTTCAGGGTTGCCAATCTCTATATAGTCTTTGCTTGCGTTAGGATGGTGCTTGTTGACCATACCGTTGTTCTGTAACAGAAACGGTAAATTGTCGATGTGGGTAATTCGATAACAAAATACTTTATTTTTATTAATCATACTTCTTTGGCTGTCCTTCTACTAATCAAAACAAGCAATTTGTTTTATTGGCACAATGCGCTACTTATACCTATCTAGAGTATAACACAAATATACATTTGATTCAGGAGTATCATATTGGGGAGGTCAAAAAATAGTTTCCACGCAAGAAGATAGAGGCGCAAAGTAATCTTTTTCTGCGGCGTTGCCCCTCTGCTTCTTTGCGTGAATAAGCCGACATTAGATTATATCTCTCTCCTCCTTTTTTGTATAAAAATCTAAGAAACTTATGCAAACGTCCCGCAGAGATTTCATTCGTTCGGCTTCGGTGGCTACTGGAGCTAGTTTATTCTCTTTTACCCCCCTCGAATTACTGGCAAGTCAACGAAAACGGGTCTCTGCCAACGACAAATTGCAACTTGGAGTGATTGGGTGCAAAGGTATGGGATGGTCTGATTTACGCTCACACCTCCAAATGAGTGAGGTAGAGTGCGTGGCCTTGGCCGATGTCGATCAGAGTGTTCTCGATCAGCGGGCGGCTGATGTACAAACCGCGCGGGGCAATCGCCCTCAGTTGTACAAGGATTACCGTAAAATGCTTGAAAACAAAGACATCGACGCGGTGATTGTGGGTACGCCTGATCACTGGCACTGCTTAGCGTTGACAGATTCGTTGGCGGCGGGAAAGCACGTCTATTGCGAAAAGCCGCTGGCTAATTCGATTGAAGAATGTAACATCATGCTCGCTGCGGCCAAACGGGCGGGTAAAATTATCCAAATAGGGCAGTGGCAACGAAGCGGCTCCCACTACGAAAAAGCGATTGAGTACGTTCGTTCGGGGAAACTCGGGAACATTCGCCTCGTAAAAGTATGGGCGTACCAAGGCTGGATGGAACCTGTCCCCGTTAAGCCTGACAGTGCGCCACCCGCAGGCGTAGATTACGACATGTGGCTTGGACCCGCCAAAAAACGACCTTTCAACCCTAATCGTTTTCATTTTAATTTTCGTTGGTTTTGGGACTACGCAGGAGGATTGATGACCGACTGGGGCGTCCACGAAATCGACATTGTGCTCTACGCCATGAACGCCAAAGCCCCTAAATCGGTCATGGCTTCGGGCGGAAAACTGGCCTATCCAGACGATGCCTCCGAAACCCCCGATACGCTGCAAACGGTGTATGAATACGAAGGTTTTAACATGCTGTGGGAACATGCCACGGGAATTGACGGTGGCAACTATGGTCTTACAGAAGGAATTGCATTTATTGGAAACAACGGCACGGTCGTATTGCACCGGGGCGGCTGGTCGTTGCACCCCGAAACCCAAACTAAGAATGGGATTAAAGTGTATAAAATTGAGGATATTCCTGATCAAGGGCGCAACGGAGATTACCTCAATGAGCATACGAAAAACTTTGTACAAGCCATCAAAGACAATAATCCTAAACTGTTGAAATGTGGCATCGAGACGGGAAGTGTGGCTGCCATCAACGCACACATGGGGAACATCGCCTACAAAACAGGCCGTAAAGTGTATTGGGATGCGGCAGCGGGTTCTTTCAAAAACGATGCCGAAGCTAATGCCCTGATGAAGGCGCATTACAATAATGGTTGGCAACTCCCGAAAGTATAAAAAACGTTCTGCAAGCTCAAAAGCCCGTTAGGGTTAGAAAATGAGGTGTAAAGTTGGTAGCTTTGCACCTCATTTTGTTTTCAACTCCATGACAGAACGTTACCTACAACGTGGGGTGTCGGCCTCAAAAGAAGACGTACACCGCGCCATTGCTAAGCTCGACAAAGGACTCTTCCCCAAAGCTTTCTGTAAAATTGTTCCTGATATTTTGGCAGGTGACCCCGATTACTGCACCATTATGCACGCCGACGGAGCAGGTACCAAAACCTCACTGGCGTATTTGTATTGGAAAGAAACAGGTGACTTGTCGGTGTGGCGCGGCATAGCGCAAGACTCGATTGTGATGAATACCGACGACCTTATTTGCGTGGGGGCTACGGGGCCGATGCTGATTTCGTCGAGCATTGACCGTAACAAGAACAAAATTCCTGGGGAAGTGATTGCCGAAATCATCAATGGCACGGAGGAGGTGTTGGAAATGCTTCGTAATCACGGCGTTGAGATTTACAGCACAGGTGGCGAAACGGCCGATGTTGGCGATTTGGTACGTACCATCACGGTCAACAGTACGGTGATTGCGCGGATGAAACGTTCGGAAGTGATTTCAAATGATAACATCCAAGCGGGAGACGTGATTGTAGGACTGGCGTCGTTTGGACAGGCTTCTTATGAAACTACCTACAACGGTGGCATGGGAAGCAACGGCCTCACTTCGGCGCGTCACGATGTGTTAGATTCTTACTTGGCATCAAAATACCCCGAAAGTTTCGACCCTGAAGTTCACAGTGCCCTTGTATATAGCGGTTCAAAACGCCTAACGGATGCCGTTGAAAATACGCCTGTTAACGTAGGTCAATTAATCCTTTCTCCAACGCGTACCTATGCTCCGTTTGCCAAAACACTGTTGGACGAACTTCGTCCGCAGATTCATGGCATGGTGCATTGCAGCGGTGGTGCCCAAACCAAAGTATTGCATTTTATTGATAATTTGCACGTTGTCAAAAACAACCTTTTCCCAATTCCTCCGCTCTTTAAATTAATTCAAGCCGAAAGCGGAACAAGTTGGCAGGAAATGTACAAAGTGTTTAACATGGGCCACCGCCTCGAAGTATATCTTTCCTCGGAACACGCCCAACGCGTTATTGAAATTGCACAATTGTTTGGCATTCAGGCTCAAATCATCGGCTACGTGGAAGCCAACGAAGGCAAAAAAGTAACGGTTCAGAGCGAGTTTGGCGAGTTTGTGTATGAGTAAAGAGAGGCTCGTTTAAAATGAAATTTCAATTATTTTCGACTGTTTTATTAGCCCATGACTTGCCACGAGTGGGTTTTTGTAAGTCTGATCTTATTTATCCACACTCTCGAATGGTCGTAAATTATCGTGACTTAGAAAATGTAGCTTGAGAGAACGGAAGTTTAGCTTAACTCCTGCTAATTTTCAAACCTACTCCCATAAAAATAAGCCCAAATACGGCCAAAACAGCCGCCAGTCCCCACAATTCCCAGAACCCTGCGATTTTAGCATTCTCAGGGTTTTGCTTTTCGTATAAAATACTCACTTGTTCGCCGTTTTCGTAAGCGGGGCGACCCCTGCCCGTATCCGACCGAAACGTCATGCGCTTACCGTCCACCGCCTGAAATTCGACAATGGGATAGTAAGCACCTTTCCCTTTTCTCGATTTTACATACACCGACTCAACAACCGTACCCGTTGCCGAGACCGCCTCTTTCACAAATTTTTGGTCGTTTTGAAACAACATCCACGCTCCAATCATCATCATCAGCCCAATGATTGCAAAAATACTTCCACCAACCCGATTTGACTTTTTATTCATAGCACAAACAACCGATTAGTAACCATTATTTTGGCCTTTGGGGAAGCACATTTTTCTTCAATGGATTGGGCATTCGGTAACGATATTCGCTTCCTTCTCCTTGGGGTGTGGTTGGCATCGAATTAGGCATGGCATCGCCAGACTGCGCGATGAACACAGGCATATTGTCCACCCGTGAGTAGGCGACCGTAGAATCGCTGGAATAGCGAAACATGGGCAAGGGAGTTGCCTGCTTAATCGGGGGTAGTTGCTTAGAAGGAACTTTCAATTGCAGTTGCTGTGCCCAAAGTACATGCACACCAAACATCAGGGGAATAAATAGCAGTTTTTTCATGGCAAGAAGTATTACGTTGAACAGAAATAGTTGTGTGTCTTTTACGCAAGTTAATCAAAATCAAAGCGCAATCTGAAAACGACGACATTTTCTGTAATTTTGCAGTCAAATTCTTAGCAGTCAGCCCATAAGGCACGAATAGGAAGAATAAATGTTCTTGATAGATGCTTTTACGGTGAGTAGTTCCTAAGAGAATCGGTATTACATCTCCAACTTCATCAACGCTACGCCCTGCCGAGGCAAAGTTATAGAAAAACCAACTGCCTATCCTTCACTGCTTCGTTTTTAGGAGCGCCATATCGTGCCAATTGTCCTGCTTTTTCGAGTTCTTTGATTTGCTCCACCGTAGGATTGGCTGGGGAACCCATTTTCTTCCATACTTCATAGCTGTTGCTGTGCTCGTTGTCAATGCGGTACTGCGTGATTTTTACTTTTTTAGCGGGAATCCCTTTGAGTGTAAGGTCAATTGCCGCGGCTTCACCCGCAACGTCATCATCGTGATAATTCCAGAGCATAACGGAAGCTTTGCGTTGGTCTTTGGACGCTAATCCGCCAATATCAGGCAGGGTGCGGCGAACGCTGGAATCCCGAACCGTCAGCGTGGGATACATGAGATTCCCTTTTACCTCTACGCGTTTTCCGCTCATTTTTCCGAACATTCGGAACACGTTCAAAACGGGTTTGTCCACGCCGTTGGTGGCTAAATCCCGAAATCCGTAGAACCAAGGTTGGTCTTCAAACTCAAACGACCATGATACAGCTCCTTTGAAATTGACTTGGTGCAGGTCGGCCAAGGCATATTTCCGCGCAAACGAAGCCGCTGTGTAGCTCGAATACATCGTACCGTTGCGGTAGGCATTTTGCGGGTCGGTTTTCATGCCGCAGGCCGCGCAGCCTTCGGGGTCAGATTCACCGATGATGATGGGCGTATTTTTGAGTTGCGGAAACGAAGCCACAATCTCAAAACCCGACGAAATATCCCGCAACTGGATTCACATGTTCATT
>JBGAUP010000379.1:0-4954 GCA_044228585.1 Runella sp.
CAAAACTTCAACCAATCCCCTTAAAGAATCATTTGGTAATCGTTATAACTTCAAATTTGTCTTGTTGGCACTTCTTGGGGCTACGATGGGACAAGGCGTAGTGTGGTACACGGGTCAATTTTATGCTTTGAGTTTCTTACAAAAAGTAATGAATATTGACCTTCAACAATCCAATGAATTGATGACTTATGCTTTGGTGTTGGGTACGCCTTTCTTCGTTTTATTTGGTTGGTTATCTGATAAAATTGGCCGCAAGGGCATCATGTTGGCGGGGATGTTGGTAGCAATTCTTTCGTACAGAACTATCTATGAAAAAATGTACCAAACCACCAATATCGCCAACAAAACGGAAATCGTAGAAAAAACCACAGTGGATGTAACCCGTGCTTTGGACAAAAAAGATGGCGTAGCAACCAAAGATTCACTCATCACAATTACAACTAAAAAAGAATTTACGGACGGAACAAAATACGAAGAGAAAAACATCAGTAAAGTTTTAGCGGATGCTTCGGCAGAACCCGTAAAACCCGAAATCAAGAAAACAGTCACTATTAATGACAACGACAAGTGGACGTTGATTTGGTTGGTGTTTATCCAAGTAATTTTTGTTACGATGGTATATGGCCCTATTGCTGCTTTCTTGGTCGAAATGTTCCCAACCCGAATCCGCTATACGTCCATGTCATTGCCTTACCACATCGGCAACGGCGTATTCGGCGGATTGTTGCCCACCATCGCAACGGCCCTGGTCGCATCGGCTGGCAAAGCCAATGATGCTGCCAAAGAAGCAGGCTCGGCTTTACCTAACGCCACGCCTTACCTCGAAGGGCTGTGGTATCCGATCGTAATCGCAGGTATCTGTTTCGTCATTGGGTTATTGTATATCAACGGCAAAGACCGCAATACAGACGATTAATCAGCCATTGGAAAGACAACCGTCTGTCGGTTTTGAACCGATGGACGGGGTTATTCGGTGGTTATCTCAGAATACATCTATTTTTAAGACACAAAATTAGAACACAAAATGAACACAATAAAAAGATTCGCAGGCATCCTTTGGTTATTGGCTGGAGCCGTAGCGGGGTATTATCTACTGGTAGAGCAAGCCATTCCTAAATTCGGAACGGGCAAACCCGAGGATTTAATTCCCGCAGGAATTTACACTTTTATCCTTTGTCCGTTGATTGTGGGGAGCCTGGCTACCTTCGGCATCTATGCCCTCAAAGGAGAATACGACAGTGAAAGTTAGGTTTAGGGTTTAGTAGTAAAGATGGTTGTCGAGACAGATTGAATTTCGGCAACCATTTCATTTCGACTCTTCCAAAGACAATGGATTCTACCCAAAAAACGACATTGATGGTATTGTGCGGGGCTGCAATTGTCCTTTTCAATACTCCTATTCTTTCTATTTTCAATGTACCTACTTTCGTGGGGGGAATTCCCGTATTTTATCTGTTTCTATTTGGCGCATGGCTATTTATTATTCTGACGACGGCTTGGATAGGCCGCCGCAGCAACAATGACATAGAGAATGAGTAGCGCTTGGATTATATGCTTATCATTGGCTTATCTGTTGCTGTTGTTTGTAATAGCCAACTGGGCCGAACAACGCGCACTCATCAAACGCAGCGTCGTCAATAATCCTTACGTTTATGCGCTGTCACTGGCGGTTTATTGTACCGCTTGGACCTTTTACGGAAGCGTAGGGCGAGCCGCCGAAACTGGCGTAGATTTTTTATCAGTCTATATTGGTCCCACCATCATCGCACCACTTTGGTGGATTGTTTTCCGAAAAATCATCCGCATTTGTAAAGTCCAACGCATCACCAACATTGCCGATTTTATTTCGGCTCGCTACGGCAAAAATCGTGCTTTGGGCGTTATCGTTACGGTACTTTGTCTGTTGGGAATCATCCCATATATCTCTATTCAGCTAAAAGCCATCACCAGCAGTTTTTTGATTTTATCGGGTAGTGAAACCGTCGCGCGGTCTTCTTTTTGGAATGACCAATCGTTCTACATCGCATTGGCATTGATTGTGTTTGCCATTTTGTTTGGCACACGTAAACTTGAAGCCAACGAACGCCACGAAGGACTGGTAGCTGCCATTGCTTTCGAGTCGTTAGTCAAACTTTTTGCTTTTTCTATCATTGGCATTTTTGTAACATTCGGTTTATTTAATGGCTTTGGAGATATTGTTACACGTGCTTCTGCCGTACCTGATCTCCGTAAAGTATTTGTACTTCCTGAAACCCAAACGGGGAGTTGGTTTTGGCATTGCTTTTTAGCAGCCATTGCTATTTTGTTTTTACCCCGTCAGTTTCAGGTAACAGTGGTTGAAAATGTAAACGAAAATCATCTGCGCAAAGCACAGTGGTTATTTCCACTCTACCTACTGATTATCAACATTTTTGTAATGCCCATCGCGTTGGGAGGGAAATTATTATTTGCTGGTGTTAATGTAAAAGCAGACAACTACCTGCTTGAGATTCCGTTGCACTTCAAGCAAGAGGGATTGGCTTTTTTGACTTATTTAGGTGGGTTTTCGGCAGCCACGAGCATGATTATTGTAGAATGTACCGCCCTGACGGTCATGTTTAGCAACAATCTCTTAATGCCACTTGTGGTGAGTCGCGCAGGCTGGCAAGAACGGTTAGGAAAGTCGGTTGGTGATTTTGTCATCAATGCCCGACGTCTATTCATTGGCATCATTATTTTATTGGCATACGCTTACTATCGAAACGTCAGCGACAAGTATTCATTAGTATCTGTTGGAATGGTGTCATTTGCGGCAGTGGCTCAATTGGCCCCAGCCGCCATTGGTGGAATATTCTGGAAACGTGCCTCTTTGGTAGGCGCAATAGGGGGAATTTTAACAGGTGGAATGGTATGGTTTTATACCCTAATCATCCCTTCTATGGTCTCCAATGGATTTATCTCTACCGATTTTCTCCTTCATGGCCCTGCGGGTATTCTTTGGCTACGTCCCGAGGCCCTATTTGGCTTAGAAGGCATGGATAACCTTTCTCACGGTGTTTTTTGGTCGCTTTTGTTCAACCTTTCCTTTTACATTTGGGGGTCTTTGAGATTCAAACAAAGTGCCTCCGAACTCAATCAAGCAGCCTTGTTTGTGGATATTTTCAAATACGACACTTCCTACGAAAGCTCCGTGGCCTGGCGGGGAAAGGCCGTTGTCAGCGATATTGCTGCATTACTCGGCAAATTTTTTGGTCAGGTTCGGGCTGAGCGTGTCCTCAACCTGTACGCCCGTCGCAACAAACTCAATTTAGATACACCTTATGCCGCCCCTCAGTTGGTCAACTATGCCGAAAAAATGCTCAGTGGCGCCATTGGTGCGGCTTCCGCTCGAATTGTGGTAGCATCGGTCGCCAAAGAAGAACGCATTACTGTCAACGAGGTAATTGATATTTTGAAAACCTCACAAGAACTTCGTATTGTCAATCAAGCACTTACGCGCAAGTCGTTGGAATTAGAACAAACAACCCATAAACTCCAAAAAGCCAATGAGTTATTAAAAATAGCTGACCAACAGAAAGACGATTTCCTTTCGACTGTCACGCACGAAATCCGAACGCCCCTTACCTCTATTCGGATGTTATCCGAAATTTTACAAACCAATCCCGATTTAGAAGAAACTCAACGAAGCCATTTCCTCCATACGGTCATTAAAGAAACCGACCGTCTCACCCGGCTCGTCAACGAAGTGCTTGATTTAGAACGATTTGAGTCTGGTCGTTATGTATTAAACTTTGAGACTTTTCAGCTTGAAGATATTATTAAAGAATCACTTAATGCCTTAGAGCAATTGGCCAAAGAAAAATCCGTAAAAATTCAGTACAGCATCGAGACTCCTTTGCCAACCATTGAAGGCGACCGCGACCGACTGATGCAGGTTTTTATTAATCTTCTTTCCAATGCGATTAAGTTTTGCTATCCAGAAATCGGAATTATCAAAATACAAGTGAGCCAAAACTCCCCCAATGTTCGGGTTCAAATCATAGACAACGGTAGTGGAATAGATCCTAAATACCACGAACTCATCTTTGATAAATTTTATCAAACCAACGACCAGTCTATCCGTAAGCCCAAAGGCAGTGGATTAGGGTTGGCCATCACAAAAAAAATTATAGAGTTACATCAAGGAACCATTTCGGTGAAAAGCCTGCCCGAACAAGGAGCTACGTTTACCTTTGAAATCCCTACCAATATTCGTGGAAAGTACGCCCGAACAAGGAGCCACTTTTACGTTTGAAATTCCTATCGTTCAGACGAAAACTACTTAACCTGTCTTGGTATTACTATTTTTTTTAACAATTTTACATCATTAATAGTGAAACACAACAAATTAAAAACTGATGTTAAGCAAAGTCAAAGTATTGATAGTGGATGATGAACCAAGTATTCTTATGTCATTAGAGTTTTTGATGAAAAAAGAAGGCTATCGTGTTTTCATCGCTCGTGATGGTGAAGAAGCCTTTGATATCATCAAAAGCGAAATACCCGATGTGGTGTTATTGGACATCATGATGCCCAAAGTAGACGGTTACCAAGTTTGTCATTTTATTAAAAGTACCCCAGAATACGCTCATACTAAGGTTATTTTTATGAGTGCCAAAAGCAAAGAAGCCGATATGAAAAAAGGGCTTGAGTTAGGAGCCGATATGTACGTTTCGAAGCCTTTTTCTACCCGCGATTTGTTGAGTAAAGTAAATACAATGGCATTAAGTACTATCTAAAAGGCCTTATTCTTAGAAAATATTCCCCTTTAACCATGAATAGTTTAAACACTTCGCCCATCAGTTACGCTGAGTGGTATGGTCAGAGTATTGCCCAACCCGAAGATTTTTGGATGCAACAATCCCAAAAGATTGCTTGGTATCAACCACCGACCCAAGCCCTTTCTATCAATGAGCAGGGCTTTTACCGTTGGTTT
>JBGAUP010000380.1:0-5115 GCA_044228585.1 Runella sp.
GTAACGTTTGACCTCCGCGAAACCTTTATAGACGATAAAGCCATCGCGCTTTTGACGGGAAAAAAAGAAGAAGATATCGCCGATTTAACGGGTGAGTTTTCGTTTACCATCGAAGACATTACGCGTCAAGCTCCTGCCGAAATCAATCAAGAGTTTTTTGACAAGGTATTGGGCGTAGGAAAAGCGGAAACCGAAGATTCATTCCGTAGTCAAGTAGCCGAAATCATCCAAAGTAACTACGCTCGCGAAGCCAATTCGTTGTTACGTCGCGACATTGACCAAGCTTTGTTGGACAATATCGCTATTGATTTGCCCGAAGAGTTTTTGAAAAATTGGCTTTTCAACGTCAATGAAGGCAAATTCACTCCCGAACAAATTGATGCCGACTATCCTCAGTTTACAAAGTCGTTGAAATTATCGTTGATTAAAAATAAAGTAGCCGAACAGGCCAACGTAAAAGTAGAATCGGAAGAGGTCATTGCGCGCGCCGAAGACATGGTACGCGAGCAGTTTGGTATCTATGGCGATACAATGGGTGAGCAGATGAACGACACCATCCGCAAGATTGCCATGAACTATCTGACTTCTGAGAAAGAGAACAACTACTCGAAAATGTTTAACTTGGTATTTGACGATAAGATTTTTGAAGCCCTTAGAAACCAAGTGGTGCTTGAAGCCAAAACGATTGATGTAGAGCAATTTAAAGAAATTGTAAATAGCTTGAGTTAGTCGGTTTCGCTCCTATATCAAACGCGCCAATTCTGCTCAAGGGTTGGCGCGTTTTTTTGCTATCTCTTGAGCAGAATTGGCATCTCTGCGTCTTGGCGTGATAAAAATCACGAACAAAAACGACCAAAAAATAGCAAAGAATCAACGATGTGTTTTTCCCAATAAGGCCACTCGTGGCCACCCGAAAACTCTTCGTAGGCATGTTGTACTTGAAGTTGAAGCAATTCTTGATGCAACTGACGATTGGCTTCAATCAAAATATCTTCACTACCACAATCGAAGCGAAAAGGAGCGAGTGTTGAGCGGTTTTGTAGAATCGTTTCTAATACGGATGTTTGCCCTCCAGCCGACGCAATAAACCCGTCATAATCTTCCATAAATTGACCTAACTGCTCCAACTCCGTTACCGAAGAATGTCCCGAAAATGCCCGAAATTTTTGAGGATACTTAGCCCCCAACCGCAAAGCACCATAACCTCCCATCGAAAGTCCCGTAATAAAAAGTGGCAAATTTCGGCCCGAAATGTACTCGGTTACCGCATTGACAACATCTTCCACAATCCACTTTTCGTAATCTTCGCTTTGATGCGGCACATAGCCGCTCCCATCGCCAAAAATCCCATCGGAAGGCATTACAAGCAAAAGTGGGGGAATTTTACCCTCATCCATCAGTCGTTGGGCGGTTTTGTGTGCGCCTCCTTTCAGCGTCCAAGCCCAATGACTCCCATAGACGCCGTGCAATAGAATGACCATTCCTTTCAATTCAGAAAGAGGTACATCGGGGACAAATACGCTAATATCAGCCCGCTTTTTGAGCGCAGGGCTTTTTACCGTAATCAAACGCAAATGATCAGATTCAAAGCGAGGGTCGGAGAGTTCGACGGTGAAGAAAGAAGACATATTTATTTAAGATACAAGAGAAATCCCCACGCCATGTTCCATGCCAAAGGCATCGGCTGTTAATAGACAAAATTAACCCAAATACCCGCTCACTCCGTAGAAGCCCAAAAGCGAAAGCACTGAAAGGTTTAGTCGCCCTTCTTGGGGCATTTTTTACAGTGCTTTCCCTTTTTTTTGTAGGCTTTGCAGCATTTTTTGAGGTCACAAGCAAAGGCACAACCTATGAATGAATTGTTAATAAAAAACTTTTCTTCCGTATCAAAAAGAGAGCAAGTAGAAACTTCGTTGGGAATCATCACAAATCTAATATTTCTATATATAAATACAAAATTAGTTTATTTAGATTAAATACAAACAAGAAAAGCTTATTTATTTTTATATCGTACCTATCAGGAGTTATAAATTCATGGCCGTAGAACCCCAATAATGTAGTAAAACTGCGAAAAATCACCTGCAATCTTTACGAACTTTGCGCTTCTATTGCGTTCTTTGCGTTTAAATAACACCTACAAAAAAATGAAAATCAGCCGTTTACTCATCCACCTTTGCGCTTTTACCATATTATCAATCTCCGTTTTTGCGCAAAACAACGAAGAAAAACACCTCAAAAATGTAAAACAACTTACTTTCGGCGGCGACAATGCCGAAGCGTATTTTAGTTTCAACGATAAATACGTCAGTTTTCAATCCAACAACCCCAAGTGGGGCTTGCAATGCGACCAAATTTTTTATTTGAATGTCAACCAAGGCCTTAAAGACCCTGACGAACGTCCCCAATTCATCAGTACAGGCAAAGGCCGTACGACTTGTTCATTTTTTATGCCAGGCGACAAACAAATCCTTTTTGGGAGCACACACTTAGCCAATGATTCGTGTCCGCCACCCGTGAAGCCTTATTTGAACAAGTACCTTTGGGCGGTTTATGACACGTACGATATTTTTGTTTCGGACTTAAAAGGCAAGATAATCAAGCAGTTGACCACCGAAAAAGGCTACGACGCCGAAGCGACCATTTCGCCCAAAGGTGATAAGATTGTGTTTACCTCTACCCGCGACGGCGACCTCGATTTGTACGTAATGGACATTGACGGGAAAAACGTGAAACGCGTAACCAACCAATTGGGCTACGACGGTGGGGCTTTTTTCTCTCCTGATGGCAAAAAATTGGTTTTTCGTGCCTCTCGCCCTAAAACCGACGAAGAAGTAGCCGAATACAAAAAATTGCTCTCAATGGGACTGGTGGCCCCTACCGATATGGAAATTTATACTTGCAACGTGGACGGTTCGGATTTGCGCCAAGTCACTAAATTAGGGAAAGCCAACTGGGCTCCTTACTTTACACCCAAAGGCGATAAAATCATTTTTTCTTCCAACCACCACTCGCAACGCGGCTACGATTTTCAGCTATACACAGTTAATCTGGACGGAACGGGTGTGGAACGTATCACAAACAACAGTATTTTCAATGCCTTCCCTATGTTTTCGCACGACGGTAAGAAGCTGATTTTTAGCTCTAACCGAAACAATGCCTAGTTTCACGCGATACCAATTTGTTTATTGCTGATTGGGTAGATTAAGAGTTAAAAGCATACAACGGGACGGATGGCATCGGTTGAGCAAGCAGCATTTCCCCAAATTCATTGCGAATACCCTTGTCTTGAATCCCCCATGAATCCAATTTACATCCCAATAGGCGACATTGGGTTTCGTTAGCAAAAATGGGTAAAGAAGGACAACCTCCCGACAAACTACTGCATAATTCGGCATTAGAAGGGAATGAAACTACCCAAATGTCTTTTTTTACGTTTTGGTAAACCCACTCATAACCTTCCAGAGGCAAAACCGAATCGGTTACCGTGATACTTTGAAGTTGATTAAATTTATAGCCTTGAAGGGACATGTTCCTTTCAAGGTTATTAATGAGGTAGGCAGTAGCAATTCCAAAATGGTTTATTTTTGCTTTTTCAATGATATCCCACAATACGTTTTGGTTGGTAATAGGGGTAGCTCCTTCGTACAAAACAGGCGTAGCTCCTACCAACATGGACGCCAACGAAAAATTCCACCCCAAGCTACTGGTATTACCGTACCAGAAAAAACGCTCACCCAATTTTACGTTTTGGTGAATGGTAAACGTTTTCAAATGCTCAAGTAAGCATCCCCCTACGCTATGAGTAATGGATTTTGGCTTATCCGTTGTTTGGTCATCAAACAAAATCCATAACGGGTGCTGAAAAGAAACTGGGGTAAATTCGAGCGTAGCAGCAGGGGTTTTTAGGACATCGGCCCAAAGATCGGTCTTGGGAAGTTGAGCCAATGGATTAAGATGAGGGAGCAAAATAGTTTTCTTTAGCGTAGTCAATTGCCCCATCCAACCCTTGGCAGCCGAGAGGTTGTCGAACGGTTGGGCATTTTGGAAATATCCATCCACGACCAACAAAACCTTCGGTTCTATTTTTTGAAGCCGATTTAAAATGACGTTATTATCTAAATCAGGAGATAAAATAGACCATACTGCGCCCACTGAGTTGGTGGCCAAAAACGCTACTACCGCCTGTGGGTTATTGGGTAAGATAGCGGCGACTTTGTCGCCAACACCTACGCCCGATTGCCGTAAGTAAGCCGCTACCGCCGCCACCTGTTTTTCTAACTCTCGCCAAGAAAATTCCCTCAAAGAATCCCGCTCAGATTGATACAGCAAGGCTGGCCGATTGGCATTTTTATGACGAAAAATATGTTCGGCATAATTAATAGTCGCTCCCGTAAACCATTGTGTACCACTTACATTTTTGGGGGAATTAACCAATACATCCCAATAGATACTGTGGGTTTTGACGTCGCAGAACTGCCAGATACTTTCCCAGAAATCTTCCAAATCGGTCACTGACCAATCCCACAAATCGTGGTAATCACGGAAATAGAGTCCTTTTTTGACAAACAGCCAATTTTGAAACTTTTTGAGGTTGGATTGCTCCACAAAGGCACGAGAAGGCGCCCAAAGGGGTTTGAGGGGTACACGGTCTAAAATCACGGCACAAAAGTTAATAGGTTGGATGGATTGTTGATTAAACGTCCAAAATGATTTTTTTGAGATATATTTCTCTAAAAAATCATCTTACTTTAAAATTTCGTACCTTTGTAATCCTGATTATCAGGCAATTTGGTAAATTTTAAGATTTGCCAAATATTCATTTATTTAATTCAATTTTTACAGTAGTGATACTGCAAGCCCAATGAAAAAAGACAGCAAGAATTCGACAAACGAGCCTTTTTACAGTAAGTACAAAAAGCCAGAAATCGTAAAAGCATCGGAGAAAACCGATAAATTTTCTGCCAAAAAGAAGCCCCGCGCCCGCATTGAGAAAAGTTTTGACAAACCTTTCGACCGCGAAAAACGAAACTTTGACAAACCCTACGAAAAACGTAGCGAACGCAGCAGCGACAAGCCCGCTTTCAAAAAATCATTCGATAAGCCTTTCGACCGCGA
>JBGAUP010000381.1:0-4916 GCA_044228585.1 Runella sp.
GACCTCCACGACGAAGTAGGAGCCCGCTTGGCTACCCTCAAACTCTACGCGTCTTCGATGACCAAGTACCTTTCTAAACGCCCTGAGAGCCAAGAAATGAAGCAAAAGACCCTCGAAATTATCAACGATTCCATTGTGGATATTCGTCGAATGTTGCGAGAATTAAGTCCTCGAATACTGGAACAATACGGATACGCTGCTGCCATAGAAGAATTAGCACAGAAAATTCGTCAATCGGGTACTATAGCTGTCGAATTGGACACGTCTCTTTTGCCTGAACGGCTTCCGACTGATATCGAAACGGGGCTGTATCGTATTACTCAAGAACTACTGAATAACACTCTCAAACACGCTAATTGCAAAAAAATTACGATTCGAGTACACTTAGACGACGATGTCATTCATTTTGATTATTTCGACGACGGCAAGGGGTTTGAATACAGCAAAGCCAAACAGGGCTTAGGAATTGGCAATATTGAATCAAGAGTTTCAGTATTGCACGGACAGATTGTATGGACGCCCACCCTCGGAGAAGGCAATGCCGTGTTTATTCAAATTCCACTCCATGCTACATTTATGTTCGTTCGCCTTCCCGATTTACGAGAATTGTTAGCAGAGATAAAAAAAATGATAACGAAATAGCTGATAGACCTTAACAAAATCAACATTTCAGGAGCAACAGGTGAATACCCTTTTGTAAGGGCCGCTTAGTCAAACAACCCCTCAATTTCGGCTTTGTATTTTTCTTGAATGATTCTGCGTTTGGGTTTGAGCGTAGGGGTCAACTCGCCCGTCTCAACTGATAGCACCTTAGATAGCAGATGATATTTTTTGATACGCTCGTAAGGGGCCAAATCTTTGTTTTCGTTTTCTATTTCTGTACGAAGTTTGGCCATTACCTTCTCATTCTTAATGATTTCAGCATCCGACGAATACACAATACCCTCAACCCTACAAAACTCCTTGATAGCATCGAACGAAGGAACAATCAAAGCCGCAGCATATTTTTGGCCGTCTCCCACTACGACGGCTTGTTCCACAAAAAATGATTCTTTGAGTTTTGCCTCTACCGACTGGGGGGCTACGTACTTACCCGTCGAAATCTTAAAAATTTCTTTCTTCCGATCGGTAATTTTCAAGAATTTTCCATCTTCCCATTGTCCAATATCTCCCGTATGAAACCACCCTTCCGAAGAAATCACCTCTGCCGTCAAGTGTGGTTTTAGGTAATAGCCCTTCATTACGTTAGGGCCTTTGACCAAAATTTCCCCGTCATCGGCAATTTTAACTTCTACCCCATCAATGACCATTCCTACCGTTCCAATGCGGGTTTCTTGACGTGGGAACAAACGATTGAACGAAATCACGGGAGAAGTTTCCGTCAAGCCATAACCCTCGCAAACAGGAATACCTGCTGCCCAAAATACCCGAGCAATTCGTGGCGGTGTAGCCGCGGCTCCTGCTACAATCATTTCGAGTTTGCCGCCGAGTGCTTCTTTCCACTTGCTAAATACCAACTTTCTTGCCCAATGCAGCTGCGTATTGTACCACCAACCCATGTCTTTGTTAGGGTCATATTTTAGCCCTAAATCCAACGCCCACAAAAAAATATTACGTGAGATACGCGGCTGTTCGTAACCTTTTGCAATGATTTTATCATATACCTTTTCGAGCAAACGGGGTACTGTTGAAAGCACGGTAGGATGCACTTCCCGTAAGTTATCGGCAATGGTGGCTACGTTTTCGGCGTAATAAATAGAGATACCCGAGCGTAAATACACATACTGTACCATCCGCTCAAAAACGTGATTGAGCGGTAAAAAACTCAAAGCCCGCGCCCCAGCACCAAAAGCGATTAGCTTGCACCCTTCTTCCACATTACTCAACACGTTTTGGTGCGTAAGCATCACCCCTTTGGGATTGCCCGTCGTACCTGATGTATAAATGATGCTCAACAAATCGTCAGGTTTTACCGCCGCTTTCATCGTTTCTAATTGCGAACGGAGTGATTCATCGGCTTGAGAGACAACAGCACTCCAGTTTTTAGCACTCTTCACGGCATCAAAAGTAAACATTTCTTCAACCGTCGGAGCGGTAGCTACTACATCTATGAGTTTACGAAAAAGACTACCATCTCCCACAAAAACCAATTTCACTTCTGCTTCATGAAAAATGTACTGAAAGTCTTCGAGTGTAAGGGTGGGGTAAATGGGTACAGAAATCGCTCCAAGTTGTTGAATACCAAAATCAACGATATTCCATTCAGGCCGCCCATCAGACACGATAGCAATACGATCGCCCGCTTTTACCCCCATCCCAATGAGCCCCAAGCTAATTTTATCTACCTGTTCACAGACCTCAGTGGTCGAATAGGTCTTCCATTCTCCCTGCCGTTTACAAGCCAAAATATCGGGCTTATGCTCGGACTTTATGTACAAGTCCAAAATATCAAAAATACGAGTGGCAACGGGTAACATTGTAAATAGGTAGGTTTAGAGTAGGTTGTAAAGTAACTTTTGCCAACTATATCACTTCTCAAAATCAGTTTCGAGTAGCTGTTTTTCGTTAAAGAGTCCGCCCCCTACGGGCTTTTTATCCCTCATTTTTTTTACATCAGCCACCGAAATGCTTTTGCCTTCTTTGGCAAAAGCATTTTGTGTAAATCGTATAATGTCAACTATATCTTCATCACTGATGGCCGTATTGGTAGCAAGCCCTGGCATTTCGTTGTTCAACTGATAAAGTTTTCCATTTACACTAATGGGTCCGCTCAAACCGTGTAAAATAATAGCCGCCAAGCGTTTCATGGAGCCATCAACGTATTCGGAGCCTTTGAGGGGTGGCGCCAAGCTCTCAATGCCCTTGCCATCAGCTCCATGACAAGCCGCACATATCGTTCTGAACAGTTGTAAGCCTCTGGTTCTATTATCTACTACATTTTTTTCCTTTACAAAGATGGGATTTAATTCTTTCTTCTGACGATTATTGAGTGCCAATGTCAAGTTGCTTTTTAGAAGTGCCGTGGGATTCTGCGTTTTCAAATAATTCTCCTCTTTTCCTTCAAGACTACTCGTAATCGCCTCCTGCAAAATTCTTTTATCAGCGTATTTTTTTTCAATTTGGGCAAGGATTGGCAAAAATGTATCGTTGCTAAGTTTAAGCCAGTCAGTCAACGAAAACGCCAAATAGAGGTCTATCGTCTCATTGTTTTGAGCTAATAGCTGGGTACATAACGACTTCATTTTTTCCATCTGTGAAGCCGAAGCAAATTTCTCTAAAAGCCCTAAAGCATGAGCAATCGTTTCGGGTTGTTTGGAATGGGCAATCACATCCGACAAGACTTGAAAAGTGAGGACATTTAAGCCGTCTAAGGCATACAGTGCGTGAATAGCCGTTGAAAATTCATTACTGGTTTTAGCTAAAGCAATCAGTTCTTTCGCGATAGTTTTGTCTTGTTTCTGAATCAGCAACTGTTGCGCTCGATCTCTCAACCAACCATTTGACTGATTAAGCATAGCCAGCAATTGCGGGTTAGTGGCTTTCGATAAATCGGGAATTTTATTGAGTTTTCCTGCTTTGTGTACCACCTTCAAAATCCGTCCTGCATTTTGTAACGTATCTAATTTTTTGGCCGCGAGCTGCTCAGTGAGATATTGTGAAATGTACGCTTTGTGTTGGATAATACCTCGGTGCATATCCACGATATACATTGCGCCATCGGGGCCATTAAACAAATTGACTGGGCGAAAACCCTCATCCGTAGAAGCGATAAACTCTCTGCCCTCAATGGCTTGCTTGGCAGTGGTTTGAGTATTCTGAAAATTCAGGATATTACGTTTGATAAGGTTAGCTTCGGGTACACAAACAAACGCATTTTGGTTGTAAGACGCGGGAAAAGCACCACCCCGATACACTAATGGGCCGCAAGCGGCGGTCACATCTTTCAGCAGTCCTTTTTCATCCAAAACTCCTTTTTGATACCCCCGATTCACCGATGTCTGATGAATAGGGAAGACTCGGTTATTAGTTAATCTTTGGTTTTCGGCCACAGAAGGCTTAAAATACTTATTCCGAATGGCTTTGTTGGGCAACACGTAATCACCCTGTAACTGGGTGCTGTTGTTATTGTAATACAGACGTCCAAAATTATCTTTCGTAATGCCCCACTGCCCTCTATAGGAAGTCGGTTCTTTGAGCCACTTCCCGTTTTTTAATTGGTATCTAAAATTATAATTGGCGTTGTAAATCCAATTATCAACGTTCATCATCAGTCCATTGGAAGAGTGTTCTACGTTGCCGCCTTCGGCATACACAGGGTCAACCAGTGTTTTTTTTCCAGGCTTATCGTTTTTGATTTCTACAAACCAAAGTTTAGGCCCATCCACGTACAAAAGTCCCCCATAAACGTGTGCCAATGCCCGGGGTAAAACGAGTTTATCCAAAAATATTTTTGAATGGTCTATCACTCCATCTTTGTCTAAATCTTCTAAAATCGAAATCCTACCGTTGGGGGTTTCTTCACCGATGCCTTCCAGATTGGGCATGTAGCCAATCATTTGAACTACCCACATGCGGCCTTTGTTGTCAAAATCCATGCTAACGGGGGCTTTTAAAAACGGCTCGGCAGCGATAACACTTAGCTCAAAGCCATCTTCGATTTTGTAGCCACTAAGCGAAATTTTGGGTTCTTCAAAAGGGAGAATTCTGAAGCTTACCATAAAGAGGGAAAGCACGGAGATTACGCAAAATGCAATCTTGAATTTAAACGGATTAATGGTGAATTTTGAAATTTTCATTATTGCTCAACTGCTTGTTTTACTTTTTTAAATAAGGTCCTTTTTTATTCCAACCGATTTCTACTTTAGATAAATACCACGTTTTTCCCTTGTCATTGTTGCCTTGAAAAAACAAATAGT
>JBGAUP010000382.1:0-5689 GCA_044228585.1 Runella sp.
AAACTCTACATTGCTTGCCGAAAGCAGGATTTCAACGACTAACTCGGCAGTTGATTCTGAATAAAATAAGCTAAGTTGCTCATAATATTCATTCAGTATTTCAGTGCTTACAACCCATATAAATTGTTTTGATTCAAATGCTTTGTATAACCAAAACTCGGGATTTTTAGGCGGAATAGAAGCAATCAAACAATTTGTATCTATGACAACTTTCATTTTTTAGAAGCAGTGCGTTGGCTTTTATTCAAGATTCGCTCAAAATCTTGGCGAGTGATGCCTTTTTGTTGAATATCTGCTTCTACCTGCACATCTAATTTTTGGCGTAAATGTCTGACTAATAACATTTTTATCTCTTCAGTATCCTGCTCGCTCATAGGACGATTGAATAATCTCAACAAAGTAAGCTGTACTTCATTGAGGCCAGTGGGATTATGATTCATAATGCGTAACCGTATTTTTTTCTGACTTTAGCAATAATATTTTTAATTAATGGGTTAGCACCGATGTAAATAGCTTCGTGCGTTATATTTATCTTCTGAAGCTCTTCGCGCAATTTCTGTTTATTTTGAGCCGGAACGGTAATTTGGCCTAAAATTTCCTTAAAATTATCCATTTCATTTACTGATTTCAACAAATCATTGTTTGAAAGAATCAAAAACTTTCCCTTTTGACTTTGAAGATTATTATAACCACTTGCATTCTCTGCATTTGTCCAATTTGTCCAAGGAATAGAAATATTAAAAAATTTACTTTCAGAAATGTCAAAAGGCAACATATTGTTCATAATATTGCTACTATCTATCATAATATTATCCCAATCTGCAAGTATTCTATTATACCAAATAACAGCATTTTCTGATTCATAATTATTATCTTCAAGTGCAAAAAAGAGTGCATATTCCGGGATTAGTGTCCAATCAATTAAGCGAGTCGGAAGACCCAAATGTTGCATTTGTGCTAACCAACCCCACTCATTAAATGTTGTTGCGTCATCATGTAGGAAATTAAAATGATGGCCTAAATCAGCCTTCACAACTTCGTTTTTAAAATCTTTAATAAGGTCTTGTTCTCGCCGCAAAATATCCTTCAAAGTTCCTTTGACTCTCAAAAGAGATGGTTCGATTTCCCAATTTGAGTTAGCTTGACCTCGATAATAAGTGGTTTTAGGTACCCCCCTAAATCATTTATACTTTGTATTCTCATGCTTTAGATAGTAGGTATTTCTTAATCTTACATAATTTCTGGGCTATTTCACGTCACTACAAATCCCCTATCAGACCTAACCACAAGAGTGCGAAAACCTAATACGATGTCTTTTTGAGGCCACCAGCTTCCCATAATGATTCGGATTAGCAATCAAGATATTCTTAACAAACTGATGGTACATGTACTTGGCCATTTAACGTAGTAATCAATAAAAATCAAAGTTAGGCATTTTATTATTTATCACGATTAGCTTTCTCACTACTTTTTCCTACAGATTTGCCGTCAACCCTGACTCCTTAATCTCCTCCATTTTTCATACATTTGAGTCTAAAGTCTCTGTTTAACATATATTGTATGATCCGAATTGTAGTAGCCGACGACCATCCCGTAGTGCTCGGAGGACTTCGACTAATGTTTGAAAGCCTATTGGGTTATGAACTGGTTGGCGAAGCTTCTTCACTCAAAGAAACACTTACGATTTGTGAATCACTCCGCCCCGATGTGCTGGTACTTGACCTAAATTTTGAAGGGAAAAACAGCCTTGATTTAGTACCAGAATTGCACCTACGTTTTCCTGTGTTAAAGATATTAGTGTTTTCGGCTTATCATTCCACGGGGTTGGTTAAGAAAGCACTGGAGGCGGGTGTACAGGGTTATTTGCTCAAGGATGCCTCCAAAAGAGAGTGGCTTGAGGCATTAGAAGTACTTACCCAAGGAAAAACCTATCTGAGCAGACAGATTTCGGGAGCAGCCATCAAATCAGACGAATTTCTACCTTCAGACTTCAATCAATCAAGTAAACTATCAGAACGTGAAAAAAACATCATTCAATTAATTGCCGATGGCTTAATGGAAGACAAAATTGCTGAAACGCTTTTTATCAGCAAACACACCGTACACACGCACAAAAAAAATATTTTCAAAAAACTCGGACTTCACACCAACGCCGATTTGGTGAAATTTGCCTACGAAAATGGCCTAAAATAGCAACGTAACTTTGTGCATCATTCCTTTGGACTGCCGTATAGCACTGAACGTGCCATTCAACAATTGTACCCGAGCCCGAATATTTTGTAGTCCAATTCCATCGCCTAATTCGTCGTTTTCATAGCCAATTCCGTCGTCCAAAACTTCCAAATTCAACGTGTTGTCTTCTTGATATAATCGCAATGTAGCATGGCGAGCTTGAGCATGTTTCACGATATTGTTTAGTAACTCTAATGCAATTTGATAAAGCATTTGTGACACTAAAGGCTCAATGTTTTTATCATTAACTCCTTTATTCTCAAATAATAAAACCAAATTTGATTGACTAACCTCGACTTGAGTAAGCAGCTCTTCCAAGGCTTCCACCAATCCATATCGCTCCAGCATCACGGGAGAAAGCGCGTGCGAAAAACGTCGGACATCTTGGCCTACTTCTCCCAAAGCTTCTACTAAATGGTTGGCTTCTTTGCTGTGACCGTTGAGTTTTTCGGCCAACATTGAGAGTCGCAAGCGAATATTGGCTAACGAAAGGCTAATACCATCGTGAAGCTCTTGCGAAAGCCTTTTTCGCTCGATCATCTGCCCTTCAACAAGCTGGATGGCACTTTTTTGGCGTTGTTCGGCCAGTTCTGCCGACTTTTGGGCGTTGAGTTGATAGATATTTTTGAAGCGATGGGCCAACAAAAACGACATTACCAGTGTTTCGACGGCGTTGGTCATCAGTGGCATATTCTGCGTAAGGTAGTTTTCGGGTAGATAGCCCGCAAACAGCAGAATCACTGTCATTCCACCCAATAAAAGCATTACATTGCCCAAGGTAAACCAAAGGCTTTCGAGCCTACGATAGCGAAAATAATAGAATAATCCAATGAGTGGAGTGGTCGCAATACCACAAAAACCACGAGATTAGTGAGTTTCATAAAAACCAACAGCCAATCTCCTTCATAATAAACGGGATTGTACCAATACTGTTTGAATATATATATGCTGGATTTTGGAATTAGAAATAACGCGGAAAATAGCAAAAAATGCCAGCAGAAATCGAATAAACCAATAAAGAAATCGCTAGGATTTTGGGCAATGTTGAAAAACTTATTTGTAAAGTAGCAATAAGCTATAAGAACAAAGTAGCAGCAGTAGTGCCGCACTGGCCCACCAAGTAGATTCGTTCCATAGCCATTGAAACCCTAAGCCCGTATGAGCCACCAAAAAAAACCAAACCCCTGTTGTATAAATCCAGTAATAGAGGGTGAGCTTTTGGCGAAAAAAGTAAATAAAGCTATTAACAATACAGTATAAACTGGTGATACCCAGCAAAAAACCCCAGAAAAGAAATAAGCCAGTTCGCGGGTCGAAAATAAGATTTTTCCCAAAGTTTTAGGGGAATTTGCAATTGCTCCCCGTGCTTATCCACCCACAAATAGTACGTGAGTGTCGCCTCGGTGGGTGTAATAGGAAACAAAATAGAATGACGAACGGGACGTTGCCATAAAGAGGAAAATGGTCACCAGTCAACATATGTGCTTATCTGTTTTCCCGATACAGTGTAAAGTGGAGTTGTTGATGTGCGGATTTTCGACCTCTATATCGAACAATTCTCTACCAACAGTATCTGGATTGGTGAGCTGAAAACACACCCAACCAATAGCTATTGGTAAAGCCCAGGATTAATAAAAGGCTGATTATTAAGCTTAAAAAGTTGTTTTTTTGCCAAAACCTGCTGAATAGTCAGGCTTTTGGAAGCATCTTCTAAAAGCTCTACTTGTCTGCTTAGAGTTTCTTCTTTTAACCCATTATTTACCCTAATAGGAGGCTGCCCCCATCCAGAAAAAGATGCCATAATTAGGCATATTACGAACAAATAAGGGACACACTCTTTCGCCATCGAGAGGGTTAATTTTGCTACCAAGATACAAAAAATACCCTCCACAGGGTATTGAAGTAACGGGTTTTGTGGCGTTACTTTTGTTTTTAAACCAAAATGCTATGAAACGCCTACCAATTACATTGCTTTTCATGCTGGGTTGCGGGGTTTTTACTCCCGCTGCCGCCCAAAAAGTGGATGAAATCATCAGCAGCTATACAGGAGCCAACGCCACAGGTTACCTGCAACCTTTAGCTGATCTTTTGACCTCTACCTTCAACACAGGACACCTCCACAAGACTTCCATTGATAGTGGCTTTCATCTTTATTTGGGAATAACGGCATTTAATGCCACCGTATTCGACGACCAATCGCGCTACTTTACGGGAGTAACCGAGGGGATATTTGCCCCTGCTCAGCAAGTACGCGCCCCTACAATCTTAGGCCCCCGAGAAACTATTACGGTCAATGGTCTCAATGGAACTTCTTATACTTTTCCTGCGGGCTTAGGCAACGTTAGCCTCACCTTAGCTACCCCCCAAATCACCATCGGGACTCTCTTTGGAACGGAGTTTAACGCACGCTTTATGGCCTATGATTTTGGGGGCGATTTTGGGAAACTTCAATTTATGGGGGGAGGAGTCCGACACGATGTAGGAAGGTATTTCCTGAAAAATGGCAAGTTTAAACTTTCGGCAGAATATTGCTATCAGCAATTTAAAGCAGGCAATTACGCCAACCTCACTACCCACAAAGCGGGAATGTATGCAGGCCATCAATGGAAGTTTTTCAACTATTACGGTTACGTCGGCTATCAAAACGGAGTCTTAAATATAGACTATGAAGGCTCAAAGGATGCCTCTCCCGTACACGTACCCCTTACTAATAAAAATCCCTTGCTACTTGCCGCAGGGATGGGCGTAAAACTGTGGATTTTCAGACTCAATATCCACGGCAGTTTTATTCGTCCTGTGGTATTAGGAGCGAGTTTGGGATTGAGTTTTTGAGGGGTTGCTCTCACTTTTTTAGCTGCTCTATGCTTAAAGACATTATTTATGAAAAATATTTTTTACTTATTGACTACGGTTCTTCTTTTGGAGACTTTTTGGAGCAACCAACGCTTATGAGCCATTTTCGGTCATTGTCAATATTCATATTCAAGTATTATGGAGTGTTTCTTTGTCCACCTGTTGTTGCACCTGCCAATAAAAGTATGTGTTTAAACTTCTAAAAACCATGAAAAAGCTATTATTCTTAGTATTTATTTCTTCGATAACTCTTCAAAGTTGTTCTTACCAAAGAAGAAAAGTTAGTCGAACAGTTACCAAGACCATTAACTTAAATTTTGCGATCAATCAAGTGGGCAGTTTTCAAAGTTATCGGCTGATTGACAATCGAGACATCATTGATTTGTTTGCTCCTACGGATAACAGTATTGTTAGTGCCGAAATCCAAAAAATTGACATACAAAGCGTTAAGATAGGGGCCAATATCCTCAAGCCCACCAATTCGGCCACGCAAGTGGTGTTAAGTGCCGATGTTATGAGCGGGGCCTTGCTCAACCAACCCACCCGCTTACTCAACGATACCAAAACCATTTCGATTGGGGGTGATGGAATTGATTTTGGGAAT
>JBGAUP010000383.1:0-4874 GCA_044228585.1 Runella sp.
TTTTAAGGCTAAAAAGGTAAACAACTCTTGAAAATTGTATTATTCCGTGTTAAACTCCCTAAAAATCAAAAACCCCAGCCGACTATGACTGGGGTTTTTCGAGAAAAAAGAAAGTTCTAATTAATTTCCAAGGGAAGCCTCATTATGTTTAGGTGTTACCTCCATTTTTTATTGGTTCAAATTGCGACATCTATTGCCTTGCTATACAAAAATAGCAAAAAGTAGCGTCTATTCTTCGTTTTTGATAAATAGACGCCACACTTTTTTACTCACGCCAAGTCGCCAAGATGCAAAGGGTATAAGTCTATGATAATAAGCGACTTGTAACTTTGCCTGAATTTTAAATTTATTGTGTCTTGGTGCTTAAATCGAAATCTTTTTCATCCATTCGGCATCTACTTTCATGCTTTCGATGGATGAAACGGGGTACTGCTCTTGTTCTACAAGGTAGTATTTTACTCCCACTTTTTTGGCCGTTTTTAAAATCGTTTCAAAATCTACCGAGCCTTGGCCCAAGTCTTTTTGGGTTACTTTTCCGTTGTCTTTCACCATGTCTTTGATGTGCACAAGCTCGTAGCGTTTGCCGTATTTGTTAAGGTGGGCAATGGTATCTTGTCCCGATGCCACAATCCAGCACAAATCCAGTTCAAACATCACATACTTGGGGTCAGTATTGGCCAATAGCAGCTCGTGGGGGATTTGACCATCGAGGGGTTTGAAAGAATAGTCGTGGTTGTGGTAGCCAAATTTCATGCCTGCTTTGGTCACTTTTTCGCCTACTTGGTTAAACAACTCCGCTTTTTTCTTCCAATCATCAAGCGTTTTTTGAGGGCCTAAAAACGGACAAAGCATGTATTTCAAACCCGCTTCTGCACCGCGTTCGATGTTTTTGTCCAAATCTTTGTTCATGTCGAAGTGCGTACTTACCATTGTCGCGCCCATATCACCTAAGAAAGTTTTACACTCTTTGGGCGCCATTCCCCACAAGAAATCAGGCCCACCGTAGCTTTCAAACTGCGTATAGCCCATTTCGGCGAGCTTTTTCATGGTGCCTTTGGCATCTTTGGGCATTAAGTCACGGACACTGTAGAGTTGTACTCCAAACTTTTTAATGGGCTTGGCCTCGGTAAAAAGGGTAGGAGCTAAGATAATGCCTGCACTCAAGGTAGCAGACTGTTTGATAAAATCACGACGGTTCATTTGAATTGGGAGGTTTGTTTTTAGGAAAAAAACGAAAATTGTGCTTTCTACTTGCAGGGAGCTGCGTATTTTTGTCGCATCAATCAACCATCCTCCGCTGTGTCCTTATTCCCACAAGTTTTTCTCAAACCCAACCGTGACGAAGCCGTTCGTCGTTTTCATCCGTGGGTATTCTCGGGGGCCATTGCCCGTGTAAAAGGCCAAACGGCTGACGGTGAAATCGTTGAGGTGTGTGATAGCCGAGGGCAGTACTTGGCTACGGGGCATTATCACAACGGAAACATTGCCGTGAAGCTCTTTAGCTACCAACAAATCGTTCCTGATGTGGCTTTTTGGCGGCAAAAACTCCAAAATGCCCTTACCGTACGCAAAAAGATTCTGAATTTCAATCCATCCTTCGACACTCAAAACTCCACCAATTGCTACCGCCTCGTTCATGGTGAAGGCGATGGGTTGCCAGGACTGATTATTGACTATTACGATGGCGTGTTGGTCATTCAGGCTCATTCTATCGGAATGTATCGGGTGTTGGATGATTTAACGCTTGCGCTGCGTGAATTGTACGGAGACGAATTAAAGGCAATTTATAATAAAAGTGCCGATACGCTGCCCGATGAGTTTGCTAAAGCCACGCCTAATGGTTACGTGTTTGGGCACTGTACCGTGCCGCATCCCGTCAAAGAAAACGGCCATACTTTTCTGATTGACTGGGAAACGGGGCAAAAAACGGGCTTTTTCTTAGACCAGCGCGATAATCGTAAACTTCTGGCGCATTACGCCAAAGACAAACACGTGCTGAATGCTTTTTGCTATTCGGGTGGTTTTTCGATTTATGCCTTAGCCGCAGGCGCAACCTCCGTGGACTCAGTAGATGCCTCCAAAAAAGCCATCGAACTCACCGACCGAAACGTCAAGGCTAACTTTGAAGGGGAGGTTTCGCACCAATCGTACGCGGAGGATGTGATGAAGTTTTTGAAAGAAACTACGGGTACTTACGATTTGATGGTGCTTGATCCACCCGCCTACGCCAAAAGCATGTCGGCGCGTCACCGGGCGGTACAAGGCTATAAAAGACTCAATGCCGAGGGAATCAAGCACCTGAAACCCAATGGCATACTGTTTACCTTCTCTTGCTCGCAAGTGGTGGATAGAGAGCTGTTTTATAATACCATCGTGGCCGCCGCTATCGAAGCAGGACGCCAAGTGCGGGTATTGCACCAAATCACCCAACCCGCTGATCATCCCGTCAATCTTTTTCACCCTGAGGGAAGTTATTTGAAAGGCTTGGTATTGTGGGTAGAATAAAAAACAACAGGGCCATAGCGGCCCTGTTGTAACACGCAACTATCCAACCCTCTCTTACTGATTAACAATCTGCCCTTTCAAGCCCCCTAATACGCCTAAAAGCTCATTTTTCTCGGTAGTGGGTACATTAAATTTATCAAGGGCTGCTACCAAGTTATTGACGAGCGAATTAAACTCTGTATCCGTAATTTTCATGCCTTTGTGGGCGGTCACCATGTCTTTACCCATGTATTTTTGTGGCCCTCCGCTGGCTTCGCCAATCTGGTCTATCAGGTTGTTGCGTAATGCCGTCAAACGGGCCGTGTTGCCTTTGCCTACTTCGGTGAGCAAAGGGGTGAAAGTGCGGACCATGTTGGGGTCGGCGGCCACATTCGTAATAAATTGATCTACGACTGCCGAAATAGCACTAACCCCACCGAGGCGATCATAAAGTGATTTTGGCGCGGCTTCTTCTTCTTTCTTGCACGAACTCATCAAAGCGACCAAAGCGACTGCGAGCATTAAAAACGTCTTTTTCATGTTGTTTAATTGATTTAATTGAGTGGTAAAATAGATTAAAATAGAACTTGAGATAGAAAATGTATTAAATACTCAGAATTTAGCGGAAACAGAAAGCGTGTTTGACCCGCTCAAAAGCCATAATATAGGAGAGTGGAACGGGACATTGCGACCCAGAGGACTCCACTCCTTCAAAAGAGGCATTGTGGACGGGCTTTTGGGTAAGATTTCGTACAAGTTGGCTCAAAGAAGCGGCTGATATTTGGTCAGGGTCAAAAGTAATGCTAACCAATTCGCTGGTTGGATTGGCCGAGCATGCAGTTACCCCCGTCACTTTACTCACTTGTTGTCGGATTTCATTGGCGTATGCTTGTTTTTTTAGCCCATCTACTTTCAAGATGGTCATACTAATCGGCTTGACGTAAGCGTGCATAGGGGCTGGTTCTAAGTTGGCATACACGACAAAAGCCAAAAAGAGTCCGAATAAAGAATAGGCTGTGATTTTCATTGCGGTCTAACTTAGTTTTTATGGTTGGAATGTGTTTTGGCTGTATTTACGGGCAGACCTCCCCAAATAGATTTCGTTGGGTGATATTTTTTTTTGATATTGCGGTTGTTGAAAGAAAGAGTAAAACAGAAGTCCAATGTCTTTTGTTGAGTGTATATACCTGAAATCATAAAGGTTTTAACCGCACTATATGGGAGTAAAAGCACCTAAATACAATGAGAGCGAACTGCTGGAAATGCTGCGAAGGCAAGACCGAAAAGCCTTCAATTATCTGTACGATAATTACTCCGATGCCTTATATGGGGTGGTATTAAAGGTTGTTCGCACGGAAGAGACGGCACAGGACTTGTTGCAAGAAATCTTCGTTAAAATTTGGAAAAACATTGCTCAGTACGATTCCAGCAAGGGAAAGTTGTTTACGTGGATGCTTAACATTGCACGGAACACTTCCATTGACTATTTGCGGGTGAATCGTCTTGAAATCCAAGATATTGATTCTGCCGTATATGTAGTAGAACAAAGTCAAACGGTTTATGAGGCATTGGATAACAAAGAGTTGCGAGAGGTGGTTTCGCAACTTAAACCTGAGCAGCAAACGCTGATAGAAATGGTGTATTGGGGAGGCTACACGCACGAAGAAGCCGCCCAACGGCTTGACATGCCGTTGGGAACGGTCAAAACCCGTGTGCGAAGTGCTCTTAGGGATTTAAGAAAATTTTTTGGTACATGATTGACATTAAAGGATATATCGAATCAGGTATCTTGGAAGACTACCTTTCAGGCAACGTTTCTGACCAGGAACGCAGAGAGGTAGATTGTCTGTCCAAAATTTACCCTGAAATTAAAGCTGAGTTGGAGCAACTTAGCGAGGCAATTGAACGTCATGCCTTTGAGCATCGGGTGGCCCCCCCTGCGGCCCTCAAAGATAAAATTATGGCGCAATTGGAGTTTGCCGATGATTTGCCCGAGCCTTTATCTACGGATAGTGAGGAATCAGAAACCGAAGAGACGCCCGTGATTTCACTTAACTCTCGTCCACCTTCGTTTCAGTGGGGGTGGGTAGCGGCAGCATCCGTAGCGGCCTTGATTGGTTCGGCGGTCTATTTTAATGCCCGTTTGGATACCTTAAATGGGACAGTAGCGCAGCAAGCAAGCGAACTCAAGCAAAAAAGCGAATGGATTGCGAATATCAACAATGCTGATAATCAATTTGTAACGCTGAAAGGAGTAGAAAAGTCGCCCAATAGTGTCGTGCGGGTGGTATGGAATCCCAAAACCCAAGAAGTACGGCTGAACGTTCTCTCTTTACCTACCCCTGAAGCTGATAAACAATATCAACTCTGGGCGTTGGTAGGTGGGAAAC
>JBGAUP010000384.1:0-4843 GCA_044228585.1 Runella sp.
GGTTCTGAACGTTGGAATTATGTCATGGATGAGTTGCTAAAACTGAATTTTACCCTCGACCCTACTTTTAATATCTATGAAGCCAACCGCGAGCTGATGCTTGCCCGCCGTGCCGAATGGCACGATGAATACACCCTGCCGTCGCTTTGGCGGTTTTATGGCCCAAGTCGTATTTCGCACGGGTCTTATTGGCACAATTGGGGTACGGAGCAGGAAGTAGCTTGGAAGGAAAACTATCGCCTTTGGATGGCTTTTATTAACGAATACAAAAACCGTGGCGGACGAGTCACGACGGGTTCCGATTCGGGTTTTATTTACCAACTATACGGATTTGCATACATCCGTGAGTTAGAACTCTTACGTGAGGCAGGCTTTCATCCGATGGAAGTCATTCGGGCGGCCACCATCAAAGGTGCCGAAGCCTTGGGAATGGACAAAGAAATTGGGTCGGTGGAAGTAGGTAAACTGGCAGATTTCGTCATTACGGAGGAGAATCCATTAGCCAACCTGAAAACTTTGTATGGCACAGGGGCTATCCGCCTCAATGATAAAAACGAAGTCGTGCGCGTGGGTGGTGTAAAATTTACGGTAAAAGATGGTATCGTTTATGACGCTAAAAAACTCTTAGCCGATGTTCGTAAACTCGTAGCAGATGCCAAAAAACAGGAAAATTTTGAAATCACTCAACCTGGAATTCCTCAAAAAACGGGAAAAGTATCAGGTAGTAATTAAAAGTAATCAGTGATTGGTGGTTTGTGGTTAGTTGGGAAGAATGTTTAACTTTGCACCGTATTATTGAAGCTCATTGAGTGCTAAAATTGTTTCCAATCACTGCCCATCAATCACTAATCTCCCAATGCTAAACGAACGAGTCAAAGAAATATATCAGGAAATTGAAAAGTTTGAAGTTGCTACGAAAGAACAATTAGAGCAATACCGCCAGCGGTTTGTGGGCCGTAAAGGAGTGGTAGAGGCATTATTTGAGGGACTAAAAGACATTGCTAAAGAAGAACGTCGTGCAGTAGGGCAAGAACTCAACGCGCTTAAAAATTATGCTAACGACCGCTTTTTAGCCGTTCAAGCTCATTTTGAGGCCAATGACGGAGGCACAAACGGGTCGTCTGTTGACTTAACGTTGCCTATTATTCCAAACCAACTCGGTAGCATTCACCCATTGACGCTGGCGCGGGCGAAAATCATCGAAATTTTTGAACGCATGGGTTTTAGCGTAGCCGATGGCCCCGAAATAGAATCGGATTGGTATAATTTTACGGCTCTTAACTTCCCAGAAAACCACCCTGCACGTGAGATGCAGGACACGTTTTTTGTGGCCAAAAATGCCGAAGACCCTACGCAAGATATGCTTTTGCGTACGCATACCTCCAACGTACAAATCCGAATGATGGAGCGTCAAAAGCCTCCTATTCGCGCTATTATGCCAGGACGTGTTTATCGGAACGAAGCGATTTCGGCGCGGGCACATTGCTTTTTTCACCAAGTAGAAGGCTTATACATTGACAAAAGCGTAAGTTTCAAAGATTTGAAAGATACGCTTTATCACTTCTCCAAAGAAATGTTTGACAAAGACGTAAAAATTCGCCTTCGCCCTTCGTTTTTCCCTTTCACGGAACCCAGTGCCGAAATTGATATTTGGTTGGGAACAGACACCGAAGAAACCTATCGTTTATCCAAAGGGACAGGTTGGGTAGAAATAGCAGGTAGTGGCATGGTGGATCCCAATGTATTGGCCAACTGCGGCATTGACCCCGAAGAATACACTGGGTTTGCATTTGGGATGGGTATTGAACGTATTGCCCAACTCCGCTACGGTGTACGCGATTTGCGTTTATACTCTGAAAATGATGTACGCTTCTTGCGACAATTTGAAGGAGTGTAACTTGAACTATATTTTTCACAAAGGGGGCTAAAAGTCATTTTTAGTTCCCTTTTACATTAAAAACCACCCCCAATCCACTGCTCGTCATCAAAATCTCCTTCCAACTCTCCTGATTTAGAAACAAAAAGAGGGCGTGATTTGACGGGGTGTTCAGGTCTGACAGTCATGAAGTTACGGTATTGCTCATCTGAGATGACTTCGAGGGCAAGGGCACGTTTTAAAATGACCGAAAAGGGCATTCTAAAAAAATCAGCAATGTCCATGGCTAATGCAGGCGAAATTTTAGAAATCCCTCGGTGAAAAAAGCTTTGCACTTCCGATTCGGGCAAAAAAGCATCGAAAACCAAAGTCTCAGCACGTTGATGTAAAGAGTCGGGTTGTGGATAATTCATGTAAAGCCCCAACGACGCTGTCAACAAACAAGTGTAATAATGACGGTCGTATTCGTCGGCGTGCGCATTGACAAATACCCAACCTTTATCCTGATACAAAGCAGAAAATCCCAAAAAGTCGGCTTCTATATTATGTAACTGGGCTACTTTTACAGTTTCGGGATAAGCCAATCGCCGTCCAAGCTGCCGAATAATTTCTTGCCCTGACGATACATCCGCGGCTTCGCCTGCTGGTTCGAGCAGCCATTCTCCATTCAAGAGTTTTTGAAATAAATGTTCTCCCACACGTTGTGCGGGTATTTGCCCCAAATGAAGCAAGGTACGGTCTTGCAATTTAAAGTCAATTGCAAATTGGCTAACAGGATACTTTTTCTTGCCCATTGTTGTGTTAAGCACTTGAGTATTAGACAAAAGTAAAGGTAATTTAAAAACGTACAACTGGACTAACCCACCTTTTTTTCAAATAACTCAATTTACAATTCACTCAATTTTCAAATTTTCAAATTAGAAAGGTAGCTTTGCGTCCAAATTTCAACAAGCCAAAACATGACTGACCAGATAAAAACAATTCCGCTCAATGACCTCCACCAAGAATTAGGAGCAAAAATGGTACCTTTTGCGGGCTTTATGATGCCTGTACGCTATTCGTCTGACCTCGAAGAACACCACTGCGTACGCAATGGCGTAGGGGTTTTTGATGTGTCGCACATGGGAGAATTTATAGTGAAAGGTCCTAAGGCACTCGACCTGATTCAGCGTGTATCGGCCAATGACGCTTCGGTACTGTTTGACGGTAAAATCCAATACAGCTACCTGCCCAACGAGCAAGGTGGGGCTGTGGATGATTTATTGGTGTATCGAATAGACGCAGAAGAGTATTTTTTGGTCGTAAATGCGTCCAATATTGAAAAAGATTGGGATTGGATTCAGAGTCATAATACGGAAGGGGTAGAGATGATAAATGTTTCAGACGACCTTTGCCTTTTTGCCGTACAAGGGCCAAAAGCGGCAGCAGCATTGCAAAAGCTGACCGACGTGAATTTGTCCGAAATGGATTATTACACCTTCAAAAAAGCAACGTTTGCAGGTTTGCCCGACATTATTATTTCGGCTACGGGCTACACAGGAGCGGGTGGCTTTGAGTTGTACATTCCCAAAAACGTAGCTCTCCATGCTTGGCATCATATTTTTGAAGCAGGCAAAGATTTTGGTATCCAACCCATCGGGCTGGGTGCTCGCGATACGCTTCGCCTCGAAATGGGCTATTGTCTCTACGGCAACGACATTGACGATACTACCTCGCCACTCGAAGCAGGTTTAGGGTGGGTGACGAAGTTTACCAAAAATTTTATTCATTCAGAATCCCTTCTCCAACAAAAACAGGCAGGACTTTCCCGCAAATTGGTAGGTTTTGAGATGATTGACCGAGGCATTCCACGCAGTCACTACGAGCTTTGCGATGCCGAAGGCAATGTTATTGGACATGTTACTTCGGGGACTCAATCGCCTACACTTTCCAAAGGCATTGGGCTTGGTTATGTGCCAGTGGCTTATAGCAAAGTAGGTAGTGAAATTTTTGTAAAAGTTCGTGACCGATTGTTGAAAGCTCAAGTCGTGAAATTACCATTTGTAAAACCTGGGGTTTAAATTCAAATAGAGTAAGCTTTATGAAATCAATTGATGTTTGTTTAACCCCCGAATTACTTCACCTTCATAAAATTGACAACACGATTGTGGTCGTAACTGATATTTTTCGAGCTACTTCGTGTATGGTAACGGGTTTAGCCTACGGAGTGGGTAGTATCACCCCCGTAGCAACGGTAGAGGAATGCTACGCCTTGCAACAAAAAGGGTACGTCGCTGCCGCTGAACGCAACGCCATGAAAGTAGAAGGGTTTGATTTGGACAATTCGCCCTTTAGCTACATGGATGAAGATTTGGTGGGGGCAAATATCGCCATGACTACGACCAATGGCACGTTGTCAATTACCAAAGCCAAATCATCGGCGGTAAAAGTATTGGTAGGGGCGTTTTTGAACTTAGGGGCAATAGTAAATTATCTCCAGTCTCAATCTTACGATGTACTTGTATTGTGTGCGGGATGGAAAGGCCGTGTCAATCTGGAAGATACACTCTTTGCGGGGGCTTTGGTAGAGGCACTCAAAGAAGAATACATCATTGCAGAAGATAGTGCTTTGATGGCAATGAGAACCTATCAACAAGCCAAAAATGATTTGCTGGGTTACGTTTCCAATTCTTCGCACGTACGACGGCTGCAACGTCTGGGCATTCAGAAAGATATTTCTTATTGTTTACAGCGAGATTTGTACGATGTCGTACCCGTTCTTCGGGGGAGTACGTTGGTAGTAATGTAACAGGGAGAGGAGTCCGAAGTCAGGAATGAGAATGGTTAAAATTACCCATCTCCATTGATTTCGGACTCCTATGTTCTGAAATTTTACATCCTATCGGGTACTTCAATTCCCAATAGCCCCATGGCTTTTTTGATACTATCGGCTACTGCTTGTGACAGCAACAGACGTGCATGTTGGGC
>JBGAUP010000018.1:0-20119 GCA_044228585.1 Runella sp.
CCGACCGACTGCGAGCAGAAGGCTTTGAGGTAGCAGATGATACCTACGCCCAACGGATTGACAATAAAAAGTACGGCATTTCGCCCAATGAGAAAGTCTATATTGCCCGAAAGAAAGCATGAAAATATTGTTTTGTACCAATGCCTTCGAGAATGTGACCAATGGCCCCGTTCGTTTTGCCAATATCATCTTGGAAATCAATGAGTTGTTTCCAGATTGCGAATTGAGGGTTTTGACGGAAGATGTATCCGAAGAGCGTTTGGTGAAGTTGAAATACGTGCACAAAGTCAATTTGAATATCCCGCGTTTCCTAAAACCTTTTGGGCAAATACTACGGTGGTTTATTTATTATCGAGAGGTAAAGAAGATTGAGAAAACGTATGACTTTGACGTGTTGGTTTTTATCAATTCCTTCAATGGTATGTGGGCCAGTTTGATTTCTAAAAAGCCAACGGTTGGCATGATAAACGACGAAAAGAATATGTTGGCGACATGGAAGAATTTTGAATTAAAACCTTTGTGGATCAAACGGTTTGTATTTCAACAATTCGAGCGGCTGTCGGCGCAGCAGCATCAGCTTGTGATTGCGAATTCAGCCTTTTTACAAGAACGAATCAGAAAAACGTACCACTTGCCCGCCAAAAAAGTCACAAAACTCTATAAATCTATTCCGTTGGAGGGTATTGAGTTTAATCCAAATCGGGCGTTTGAACCACCGATTAAAATACTTTTTGTCAAAGCAGATTACTTGGTGGGGCAATTGCCACTGCTGGCAAACGCGCTTAAAAATCTCCCACAGTACCATTTTATGTTGACCGTAGTTGGGCCAGAGCCGTGGTTTGAGGCGCATTTGAGGTCTTTTTTTACAAATATTTCCAATATCAAACTGAATTACGTAGGCCCGCAGCCTCAGTCAAAGGTATATGAGTATATGCGAAGCCACGATATTTTTTGTGTACCTTCTTATACCGAGGCATTTGGTGTGGCCAATATCGAAGCCTTGGCCCACGGAATCGCGGTGATTAGTTCAAGAGTGGGCGGAATTCCCGAAGTATTGGATAACGGCAACAACGGTTGGCTTATCGAATCGGGGAATGTAAATCAGTTATCAGAATCAATACAAGCGTGTATCTTAAATCCTGCGTTGAGATTACAAAAAGCGGAAAACGGACGAAATTTTATCCGAAAATTTTCCAAAGACGAAATGTTACGCAACTTTGTAGAAATGCTTGAATCAATTATCAGTCCACAGTCAATGGTCAAGAGTCAATAGAGTCATTGCGTTGACTGCTCAAACCATGGACTATAAGTTCAAACTATGCAATGGCGTAATATTTTTAGGAACAAACAGCACTGGGATTGGCATCTTTTGGTGTACAGTCTCAATGTCTTTTTGGTCGTGTATGGTTATGGTTTGAGGGGAGATGCCTTTCAGGCAGCCAAGCTGATTCGTACAGGGCTTGTGATAGTTTCTCTATTAGGAATTTTATTTTTACAAGGGCAAGTCAAATACATTTTCAATCAGAATAAGAATTGGGTTTTGTACGGTTTTGTGGGATTGAACATCATTGTTTTACCCTTTAGTGTAGAGTTTTTGCGGAGTTTTGAACGGATTATAGCGTGGATTCCCTTTTTGATTTATACCAATTACTTCATTGTTTATCTCTTCAAACATTACACTAAAGACGAAGCCAAAATAAAATTGTTACAAATTTTTAGCTTGGTTTATTTTTACCCAGTGGTTGTGATGTTGATGGCGGGGATTGCATTTCAGACCGAAAACGTCTATGGGCAGTATGTTGGTGCTTATAAAGCCAACATCATCGGCTGGAGTTCTACCATGTTTGTCGTAATGGGATTTGACCTTTATGCCAACCGACCTATGTCGAAGTGGGTACGTTATACTTTTTTCATAACTGCTTTTCTCACTTTGTGGGCAATTGTCTTGACAGGTTCTCGAAGTAGCTACGTAGGTTTAGCTCTCTCTTCGTTGGTACTCATTGTTCGCAATCGACAAATTTCTGTTTATCTGAAGATTGCAGCAAGCGTATGTATCATTGCTTTTGCCTACTACATTATTACAAGCCCCGATTCGGTCGTAAACCTGCGTGCTAAGTATGCTGGTATGCGGCGACAAAGAGGCGAAGTGAGGTTTCAGTTAGCCGAAAAAGCGTTTGATGTTTTTGTCAACAAACCAGGGGTACTTTTTACAGGTTTTGGGTTTGATGGTTTTCGGGCGGGACTGGAGCGTTATGCAGGTGTTCAAACCGATTTAGCATCCCACAACTCCTATTTAGAAGTGCTATTTTCGGGGGGAATTTTCTCTTTTTTGTTCTTCCTTATTTTTTATGCCATCAATGCTTTCTTGAAGTATCTTCGTTTTGATAGTCAATATTTTGTGTTTTTGCCTGCACTCATGGTTATTCCCTATTTTGAGTCTAATCTCAATGCGGGTCAGTTTTTGTTTTTTCCTTGGATGACTTTTCTTTTTTACTATATTCATGTATCATCACTGCAATTTCCAATCAAAGAAATGGATATTGTTAGAAAAAAAGTGCGGGTGCTTTGAAAATAACATCGGCGATTAACTAAGAGTCCAAAGGTGGGTTTTTAGTTAATCGCCGATGAGAGTTGATTGATAATTATTTTTTCTCTTCAGGGGTACTTTGCCCCTCTGCACTACTTGGTGTCTCGTCGCTACCGCCGAAAAGGCCCTTGATAAATCCAGCAGCTTTTTCTATGGCTTCGCCAGCTTCTTCCTTGAGGTCTTCAAATTTTTCTTGGGCTTCAGCGGCCAACTCTTCTGCTTTTACTTTAGCTTCTGCCAACGCCTCCTCAGCTTCGGCTTTCATTTCTTCTGCTTTGGCAGCCGCCTGTGCCTTCAGGCCTTCTACGTCCACACTATGTAGCTTTTCAGTAATTTCTTCTTTTAGTTCGTGAAATGTTTCTTGAGCCTCGGCTGCCAACTCTTGCGCTTTAGCTTTAGCTTGCTCGGCTGCATTTTTCAATTGATCTTCCATGATTTTTATTTGGTTTTGTGAATTAATAAAAACTTACGACACAAATTTAGAATAAACGTGTCGCTTTGGTTATCAAGTAATGATATTAATTTTAGGTGAATAAGAAGATGTAAAGTGTATTTTTGGATTGCCTTCTTTTATGCATAACCTTGGCTTGTTTGAATCGCCACTTTCCTAACTCTTTGAAATTGAGTTAAGAATCGGTATTTTTGCGAAAAATTTGTACAAAATTTATCCAAAACGTGTACCTAATCTAAAAATAGCATAGCAAAGTGGATATTTTCGAGAAACTACGTAATAACTGGGGCCCTATTGGAGCGGCCGCAAAAGCACTTAATAGCCACCATTATTTTTCATTTCCAAAACTGGAGGGGGAAATTGGCCCACACATGAAATTTCGCGGAATGGATGTCCTCAACTGGAGTTTAAACAACTACCTTGGTCTGGCCAATCATCCCGAAGTACGCAAAGCCGATGCTGACGCCAGTGCGAAGTGGGGTTTGGCGTATCCTATGGGTGCGCGTATGATGTCGGGAAATTCTGACTTGCACGAAATTTTTGAAAAAGAATTGGCTGAGTTTGTCGGCAAAAAAGAAGCCTTCTTACTCAATTATGGCTATCAAGGCGTTATGTCGGTGATAGAATGTGTATGCGACCATCGCGATGTGATTGTCTATGACGCCGAAGCTCATGCCTGTTTGATAGATGGAATTAGACTGCATAAAGCTAAAATGGGACAATACTACAAGTTTAACCACAACGACATGGAAAGCTTGGAAAAAAATCTCATTCGGGCTACTAAACTTGCCGACGAAAAAGGCGGGGGTGTGTTGGTTATCACTGAGGGGGTATTTGGAATGTCGGGCAAAGTAGGAAGCTTAGATAAAGTAGTTGAGCTCAAGAAAAAATACAATTTCCGCCTTTTGGTGGACGATGCCCACGGCTTTGGTACTATGGGTGCTCACGGTGGTGGGGTAGGAGAGATGTTTGGGGTGTCCAAAGATATTGACCTCTATTTTTCTACGTTTGCCAAGTCAATGGCTGCTATTGGAGGTTTCGTAGCTGCCGACGACCCAGATATTATTATGTATCTCAAATACAACATGCGCTCCCAAACCTACGCCAAGGCATTGCCTATGCCTTAAGCTTGGGTTCAACATTGGCGAAACTACTTCGCCCGTTACGCCAGTGTTTATGCAGGGGCTTGAAGGTGGTCTTCCCGAAGTGACCAATATGGTGCGTGACTTACGCGAAAATATGGGTATTTTCTGCTCTATTGTGGTCTATCCTGTTATCCCCAAAGGGCAAATCATTTTGCGGTTAATTCCTACGGCAGTTCATACATTAGAAGATGTTGAGCGCACTTTGAAAGCTTTTGATACCATGCGTTCTAAATTGGATGCGGGTGTATATCGTGCTGATTTGGCAGTAACGGCCTAAACATATAGGTTTCATTTCCACGAAGCGGGTGTCTCTTAGGAGATTATCCGCTTTTTTATTGGGGAAAATAGGGATTTTTAGGCTACTGGGTGCTTTAATTAGTAAAACTTCCCTGCGTATGAAAACCCTCAAATTTTTGCTGTTTTTTTGGAGTTTGTCTTTGGTACATCTGATTTATGCCAAACCCCTACGTTTGGGTATTGCGGGCTTTACCCATGACCACGTACACCAGATTCTACGCCGCCCCGCCAAAGGTGATGTAGAAATTGTGGGAGTTGCCGAACCCAACCGCGAGCTGGCAATGCGCTACCTTAAAAGATATAAACTGCCCGAAAGCCTTTGGTTTCCGACCCTTGAAGCAATGATTGTAGCGACGAAGCCAGAAGCGGTATGTGCCTTCAATAGTATTTTTGAGCACAAACAAGTGGTCGAAATCTGTGCGCCCAGAGGTATTCATGTGATGGTAGAAAAGCCACTGGCGGTGAATCGTGCTCATGCAGAAACGATGGTGAAGTTGGCACAAAAACATAAAATTCACTTATTGACCAATTTTGAAACCACATGGTACGCCAGTCACCAAGTAGCCTATGATATGATTCATGGCCAAAATGCACTCGGAGAGATTAGAAAAGTAGTAGTACACGATGGTCATAAAGGCCCTAAAGAAATAGGTTGCTCAGAGGAATTTTTAAGTTGGCTTACCGACCCCGTTATGAATGGTGGCGGAGCCATTATTGATTTTGGTTGCTATGGTGCTAACCTAATGACATGGCTG
This sequence comes from Runella sp., assembly GCA_044228585.1. Taxonomy (GTDB): domain Bacteria; phylum Bacteroidota; class Bacteroidia; order Cytophagales; family Spirosomataceae; genus Runella. Next base: position 5,236 of record JBGAUP010000018.1, read on the forward strand.
ATGAAAGGGGAACGCCCATTGACTGTGACGGCAGTTACTCAGCAAATGAAGCCAACGATTTACCCCAAAGTGGACGACGAGGCTACGATTATTCTAACCTACCCTAACGCACAAGCCATCATCCAAGCTTCATGGAATTGGCCTTTTGACCGCAAAGACCTTGAAATTTACGGTCAAAAAGGCTACGTAGTTTGTGACAAAACACAACAAATACGTGTACGATTGGGCGATGGAGCGAAAAGAGAGGCCAATGAAGAAAAACGCGAAATAGCCAACTTAGCCGGACCTTACGACGATCCTTTTTCTTATTTAGCAGGAGTTGTAAAGGGAGACATAAAATCCGAAAAAGACCTATCCTCGCTTGAGGTCAATCAAATTGTGGTGGAGATATTGCAAGCAGCGGTACAATCGGCCAAAACGGGAAAGACTGTTAAGCTGTAATAATAAAAATGCCCACTCTGAGTAAGGGTGGGCATTTTTATTAATATTCGTCTTCATTAAAGAAGAAATCGTCCTTAGTTGGATAGTCGGGCCATATTTCTTCAATACTTTCGTAAGGCTGACCGTCATCTTCTAATTCTTGTAAGTTTTCGACTACTTCCAAGGGGGCGCCTGTACGAATCGCAAAATCAATTAATTCGTCTTTCGTAGCCGGCCAAGGCGCGTCTTCTAAATAGGAGGCTAATTCCAGTGTCCAATACATACTCTCGTCCTTTTATTTGTTCTAAGATAAGGTTAACAAACCAGTGAAAACTCGCAAATCCAACGTTTTTTTTCTGGAAATTGTTGCGAAGGATAGCATTTTTTTTGAATATGTCAAGAAATATTTTTATCTATGTGATTTTCAATATGTTACTTTTATTCCGTGGTAAAATTCTTGCTCTTGATAGTCCTTGAGAAGGGGATGTCCTTGCCAATCATTCGGGAGCAAAATACGCCGTAAATCTGGGTGTCCATCGAATTGTATTCCCAGCAAATCGAAGACTTCTCGTTCGTGCCAGTTGGCCGTTTTCCAAATATGACTTACGGTGGGAACTACTGGAAACTGGCCATCATTGGCTTGTCGAGTAATGACTACTTTTAGGGCTATGTTGTATTCATACGGTATAGAGGTAAGATGATATACTACTTCCATTGTCCCTTTTTCTGGCCCATTATCAATGCCTGTCAGACAGGCTAAATAGTCAAAAAACAAACGTTCATCTTCATACAAGTAGGAGCATACATTTACAAGTTGCTCTACTGGGACTTGCAGCATGGGTTGGTTGGATTTTTGATTTACAACGAGAACGGTGTCCTCGCCAAATTTATCCAAAAGCAAAGTGTTTATCTCATTAAAATTCATGGGTTACACCGTTTCTTTTTCAATTTCTAACAATAGTTGCGGAGCAATAGGGTGTTCCTGATTAATTTTTTCCTGTAATTTTAAGAATCCCCCAATCAAAGCTTCTGGGCGAGGAGGGCAGCCAGGTACGTAAACATCTACTGGAATAATTCTATCCACTCCTTTTACTACGTGGTATCCATGTTCCCAATAGGGACCTCCACAGTTGGAGCAGCTCCCCATAGAAATCACATATCGAGGTTCGGGCATTTGTTCGTACAAACGACGAATCCTATCGGCCATTTTAAAAGTGACTGTTCCAGCTACAATCATTACGTCGGATTGACGAGGAGATGGGCGAGGGAAAATACCAAATCTTTCTAAATCATAGTTAGAGGCATAAGATGCCATCATTTCAATGGCACAGCAGGCCAGTCCAAAGCCCATTGGCCAAAGCGAAGATAGCCTCGACCAATTGAGTAAATCTTCCATACTGGTAAGGATCACTCCACCTTCTCCCGTTTTGATTCCATTATTGTATAAACTCATTTTTGCGATTTTAGAGTAAAATTAGTTATTACCTGTACCAAACCAATACTTCTTCTTTGGGTTTCCCTTTAATATTGGGAACAGTAGCGTTCAATCTGACTCATTGTGGACGTTCTACAAAAGTGCCATGCTCTAAAGTAAAAAACTGACTCTCAATTTTTTGCCTTTCTGAAAAATAACGCTCATAATGTGGATAAAAGTTAAGCCTTTCGGTGATAGTTTGGTCGTGAATACCTGCCAACCCTAACAGTAACTCACACCCTTCGCGAACGGCAAAATTGCCCCCTTCTTGGGCAGTAATGTAATCGACAAGGTGGTTTTCGACAACATATCTTTGGAATAAAGGATTTCCTTTGTGTCTAATGAGAATACGCACCCCACATTTTTCAGCAATAGACAAATCTAAAGCGTCGTCGAAAAAGAAGGCTACTTCTTCTGCTTTGAGATTGCGAGTGGACATAAAATGTTCTAAAGCTTCGATTTTATGCTTGATTCGAAAATAGCAAGCGTGGTAGTGTTCTCTTTGAACCAATTGAAAAGAAAGAAGGTTGCGTTCTCCAGAAATAATGGCCGTATAGGGCATCTTATCTTGCAATAGCCACCAACCAAATCGCAGTAAATTTGTCCCCATCGAATCTACTTCGCTAAAATTACTACTGCCTTGTTCGTTCTTAGTTCCGTCATTGAAAACCCCGTCCCAGTCGAACACAAAGGCTTTTATTGTTTTTATTTTTTCGGTAAGACTTTCGGGCGGAGTAATGAAATCACCTCCTAAGTTAGCAAAAATAGATGTTATGTCGCTATGCATATATCATTGAGCGTTTTTTCGTAAAAATAGACAATCTGTGGTAGAAATAAAGAAATTGGTAAAATAGAATAGCTATTTGTTTCTGTAATAAAAAGCCCTGAACTTGCGTTCGTATTCAAACTTAAAACCCAATGCTCAATATGAAAAAAGTAAGATTGTTATTATTTTTCGCCCTATTTTCCTTTCAGGTTTTTGCTGAAGGAAATCCAGATGCTTGTTTAGGTACTTGGCTTACAGGTTCTAAAAAAGGGCATGTACAGATTTATAAGCAAGGAGATAAGTATTTTGGTAAAATTATTTGGCTTAAAGAACCCAACGATCCTGCAACGGGTAAGCCTAAGCTGGACACCAAAAATGCGGATGCTCAAAAGAAATCGCGTCCTATTTTAGGAATGATTAATTTGAGTAATTTTAAGTATGACGGCGATAACGTGTGGGAAGATGGTAAAATCTACGACCCCGAAAATGGCAAAGAATATAGCTGTAAAATGCGACTTATCAATCCCAATCAGTTGGATGTACGTGGATATATTGGAGTTTCACTCATTGGTCGTACTGATAGTTGGGTGAGAGTAAAAAACTGACGAACAAAAATTATAAGTTGTGAATTCTCTTTTTCCTATATTTCTCAAACTTGAGCAGCTCCATGTACTCATCGTTGGCGGTGGGTACGTGGGGTTGGAGAAATTATCGGCTGTATTGTCTAATTCGCCCCATACACAAGTAACGCTCATTGCCCCCGAGATTCGAGACGAGATTCGGGATTTGGCGGCTTCACACCCGCAGGTCACACTTGTACAAGTGGCTTATGATCCTACATTTTTAGATGAAAACGACTTAGTCATTGTGGGTACAAACGACAAGGCAGTGAATATCCAAGTCCAGAAAGATTGTAAAATGCGTAAAATTTTGGTAAACGTAGCCGATACGCCAGATTTATGTGATTTTTATTTAAGTTCGGTAGTAAAGAAGGGAGATTTGAAGATTGCGATTTCAACCAATGGAAAATCGCCCACTTTTGCAAAACGTTTTAGAGAGGTTTTGGAAGAAATCTTGCCCGAATCTTTGCAAGAAACGTTGGATAACTTACAGCTAATTAGGAATAAACTTAAAGGAGATTTTCAAGAAAAACTGGAAAAACTGAACGAGATTACCAAAGCGATGAAGTAGTTTTAGAATAGATTGAGTCCCAACGATTGGTCTTTCAAAATAAGAAAGTAAATGACCCCTGCCAGTACCAAATAACTTATAATAAGCCACTTTTTCTTTTGCTCAAACTCCTCGTAATTGTGGTAATAGTCGTAGTACATCGAAGCTGATAAACCAAAGACCATAAAGAAAGCGCATATCACTGCGCAATGGGGGCGATATATAACGAATTCATGTAAGAAACTCGCGCCCAGTAAAATATACAATAACCACAGCCCGAATCCCATCCGGTACAAATAAACGCTCAAACGTCGGTCGTTTTTAATATCAAAAAAGTTTGTCAGACATGGTAATAGAAGGCTGATTTTCAGTAAAATTAGTTAGTTTTGTATTTAAAAATCAAATTTGCCAGTAACCCTTATACGTTCCATGCCCTTAAAAGTTTTGGTGATTCGGTTTTCTTCCATTGGTGATATTATCCTTACTACTCCCGTTGTTCGTTGTCTTAAAACTCAACGCCCCGATGTAGAAGTGCATTATGTCACTAAATCCTCCTACCGATATTTATTGGCCGATAACCCATACATTGACCATATACACGTATTAGAAAAGAGCCTTTGGACACTGATAAAGCAATTGAGAGACGAAAAATTTGATTTGGTGATAGATTTGCACTATAATCTTCGCACGTTGCAGATTAAAACAGCTTTGGGGGTTCAGTCGCATAGTTTTAATAAATTAAACTGGGAAAAATGGCTCTTTGTTAATTGGAGAGTCAACGCCCTTCCTAACGTTCATATTGTGGAACGTTATTTAAATACTGTACAAAACTTGGGGGTAGTAAATGACAATCAAGGATTAGACTATTTTATACCCTACCGTGATATTATAGAGCCCGATTGGCTACCTGAAACACATCAAAAAGGGTATGTAGCTTATGCGATTGGGGGACAACACGAAACCAAAAAACTGCCTCTCAACCGAATGATTGAGCTATGCGAAAAAATCAATTATCCGATTGTATTATTGGGGGGTAAAGAAGATGCCACTAACGGGGAGATGATTGAAAAAGCAATAGGGAAAAGTCTGGTTTATAATGCCTGTGGCAAATGTAATTTTAATCAATCGGCTTCTTTGATTCAGCAATCTAAACTTGTCTTTAGTCACGATACTGGATTGATGCACGTAGCGGCGGCTTTCAAGAAAAAAGTGTATTCTATTTGGGGAAATACGATTCCAGAATTTGGAATGTATCCATACCAAACCAATTTTGTATTGCTCGAAAACCGCCAACTTACTTGTCGCCCTTGTTCTAAAATCGGCTATAAACGTTGTCCAAAAGGGCATTTTAAATGTATGAATGAACTATCGTTCAACTTTGAAATTAAAGAGTTAAAACGGCAGCGCTGGCAATAAGTTTTTCCACAATTTTCACCACTTGCTGTAAGCCCTTGGCATCTATTTCTGAGAAATCATTGATTGAATCGCTATCCACGTCGAGTACCATTATGACGTCGCCAGAAGCGGTAAACACGGGTAGTACAATTTCAGACTTTGAGGCCGAACTGCACGCAATATGCCCAGGAAATTGCTCAACATCGGGTACAATGATGATTTCACGACGGCTATAACAAGCTCCACAAACCCCTTTGTCGAAATTGATACGGGTGCAAGCAATCGGCCCTTGAAAAGGCCCTAAAACCAATTGATTGCCTTTTTTGAGATAAAAACCCACCCAAAAAAAGCCAAAAGCCTCGCGTAAAGCAGCTACTATGTTGGATAAATTGGCAATTAAATCTGTCTCTCCTTCAACGAGGGCGGCTATTTGTGGTACCAAACTCTCATAAATCAGTTCGCGGTCGGTGGTATCGGGCAAGAGTAATGTTTCAGCCATTTTTGTAAGGTTAAGAAAAATAATTTGAGATAAATGATAATGTTAAACTTATTGGGTTGATATTCTTTAACTTTACACGCTTTTAATATACTCAACTAAGGTTCTATATTTTTCAAAATAGATGGTAGGATTGGCTACATTTAGAGCTTTTACCATTAAAGGTACTATTTATTCTATTTAGAAATTATAGTTTGAATTATTCTGTTAAACAGTCAGATAATATTAATCACGTAAAGTTGAGGAGTGGCAAGGCTTTTAAAAGGTTACCAACCAACCCCTTAGTGACTTGGTAACTTTGCGTGAATCTTAAAATAGTTTTGTCGTATTACTTAGTGAAAATACTGGCCAATTTAATTTTATTTCCTGCGTTTTGTTTCGGATGAATAAAAAATTAGAACAATGAAAATACTATTTAATATACTCCTCATCTTCATTTTTTTAATCGCCTTTGTTCCTTCATTTCGGCGATTTATGTTTTGGTTGTTAGTAGGGCGGCAATTGGTAAAAGAACAAAAAAAAGCCAATAGCCAATCTCAACGACGAGAAGGCGAAATAAGGGTAGAACCAAACTCCCCTACTCCTAATCAATCCCGTTTTAAAGGAGGAGATTATGTAGATTACGAAGAAGTGAAGGATTAGTTTACTGTTGAGGTTCACAAGTTTTGTACTATTGACTGTGGACTATTAACTAATAGCTATTGACAAAAAATGTGGGATTGGCTTGCTACTGAATGGTTTACTCTATCTAAACTGCGTTCTTTTTCGTGGGCATATCCTTATTACTTATACGGTATTCTCGCGATTCCAATTGTTTTCTGGCTTCGTAATGTTTTTCATGCAGGAGCTTTTCAACGATTAGGGATTACATTCATCAATAGCGATGCTCCCCGTAGTTGGTCGGTATGGTTGCGGTTTTTGTTTCCAACCGCAGGTTTTTTAGGGCTTAGTTGTCTATTGATTGCCTTAGCTCGCCCGCAGTTGATAAATACCCTTACCGAACGTGATGCGGAAGTCATTGATATTATGTTGGCTTTAGATATTTCGGACTCTATGCTTGAAAAAGACCTTGTGCCTAATCGGCTGACTTCTGCCAAAACAGTTGCCAAATCTTTTATCAGTGGTCGTCTTCAAGACCGTGTTGGTTTGGTAGTATTTGCAGGAGAAGCCTTTACACTTTGCCCTTTGACGAACGATTATGAATTAATTTATAGTTTCTTAGAAGAAGTCAATCATCAGCTGATTTCGGTAGCTGGTACGGCGGTGGGTAGTGCTTTGGCGGTGTGTATCAATCGGCTACGTGAAAGTTCTGCCAAATCTAAAGTGGTTATTTTACTAAGTGATGGAGAAAATACAGCGGGTAATTTAGACCCAATCACTGCGGCTAAATTAGCCAAAGCCTTTGGCATAAGGGTTTACACGATTGCTATAGGGAGACGTAGCTCTGGTCGTCTCAGTGTTACGAGCGATTCCTTGAAGGTTCCTCTTGCGCTCACAGCTCTCGATGAAGGTACGCTCCTGAAAATTGCAAAATCTACTAATGGACAGTTTTATCGAGCCAACGATAATGCTGTTTTAACCAATGTATTTCAGCAAATAGACCGTTTAGAACGAGTCAACGTCAAAAATCGCCGTTATCAAGAAGTAAAAGATTTTTATCGCGTTTATCTTAACTGGGCGATTGTTTTCTTCTTGGTTATGATGTTTCTGAAGGTGGTTTTCATTGCCAATGTTTTGGAGGATTAATCTACCTGCTTACTCTTTTCCCATTTGCAACTTCTTCAAAAGCCTTTGTATAAAAGCAAAATCGGCATTATGGTATGGCTCTCATAAAAATCATACCATAATGCCGATAAAAGATTGCTAATTTTCAGCGTTACTTCTTAGCTTTGGCTGCGTCTTTTTCTTTGTATTCTTTGTTAAGCCCTTCTACCATTTTCTTCGTTACATCCAAATTGGCATCGGCGAAAAGTATTCCACCTCCTTTGCTGTATCCGAGTACAAATTCATAGCCATTTTCTTTGTTGTATTTTTTGATATATTCGAAGATATTTCCGTAGAACTCTTCGGTTTTTTTCATGCGTTCCTCGTCTAATTTGCGTAACTGGTCATCACGGTATTTTGCAATATCTTGCTCTTCTTTTCCCAATTGAGCTTGAGCTGCTTGGGCTTGGTCTTGCGATAAAGCTCCTTGTTGGGCGCGTTGTTGGAAGAAAGCCACTTTATTTTGAAAAGAACGCCCTTTATTTGCCAAGTCGTTTTCTAACTGAAAACCTTTGCTTTCAAACTCTTTTTGGAAGTCTTTGTAATACTCGTAGTTTTTGAGCAAAGAATCTGCGTGTACATATACTATTTTTTTGCCTTTGGTAGCATCAGCTATGCTGGCATCAGCATTGCTGGAAGAATGGTGTTGGTAATGCTGGTATCCTAAAAAAGCCACTGCTAATGTCAAAACTGCATTCCAAATAAGTAGTCCGTTTTTCACTGTAAAATTGTTTTAGATTTTTATAAAAGTTAATGGTTAGCAGTTATCCAGTCATAGTGATTTGTAAAGCCATGATAATCAGTTTACTGTTTTTGTATTTTGGATATACCGTAACTATGGGGACAAAGTTAGAAATAATCCATTACCTTAAAAAAACTTTCGCTCATCGAAAGGATTTAACCTATTGATGAGCGAAAAATTATTTCATACTGGTCAACTACTTTACTTTTTCCATAATAAGGCATTGACACTTTGTCCTATTTTATTACCCTCGCTCAGCCCGCTTTCGTTGGCATGGCGTAAGTGAATCCCACCGTACAAGCGCGATACGGCGGCTTCTTCAGCGGCTTGTTTAAACGAGCTAAAATTGCGCTCTTTTTGGCCAAATGCAACATTGGTGTTGTCTGTAAACGAAAATGCAGAGCCAAACAATGTCTCCATAACTGTCGCCACGGCTCCAGATTGGCTTGAATGTCCAGAAGTATGTTCAGGAAAGGGAGGGGTAGCGATAAGAGGAGACCAGTTGGGGTCAATCGTAGTACGAATATAAGTAATGGGTCTCATGGTGCTAAACATATACTTACAGCGCCAACAATTTACAAATGCTTCAGCGACGGCAATCCCCACTCTTGCGTACGCTTCGACTGCCTTGTCAAGTTTAGCATTAGTTTGCTTTATAGCAATTGTAGCCAAGTTATAAGAGTGGCCAGGTGGGGTAAAAGTACCTCCCCCGTCAGCCCAAAACGTAGCAATAGCTTTTTGTTCAGCGGTAAGGTTTTTACTTACATTATATACCTCCAAATTTTGCTTAAATTGCTCTGAAGTAGTCAAAGTCGAGTAAGGTATTGGCTGTGGAGGAACCATATTTTTATTGGAAGCAATAAAATTACGGTTGTTTCCCCAGTACGGTAGTAACGGAACTGTATTTGTGCCAGTTGTTACCCATTTGCCTGGGCCTGTAGGTACTTTATAGTCGGCAGGAAAACCTTTGGCATACCCTTCTGCTCCACCGTCTGTTTTAGACCAATCAAATATAGCTTTGGCAATGGCATAACCAAAGGATTCTGATTGTTCAACAATTTCTTGACTGCTACTTTTTATTAAATTATTTCTTAGCACTGTCGCCAAAGAGTCAACCATCTTTTTTGTGGCATCATTAGCGGTAGGAAATAAATTTTTGGCCATGAAAAGCTGAGCGGCATTAGCACTGGCAGCCCAGTTATACTCTTGATTTTTTAAAGGTTGGGGGAGAGTTTGTAAGCCATTAAGCTGTCCTGCTAATGAACGATTGCCTTTCATACCAGGTACAACAGATTCGTACATTGCTAAACTCGCATATCCTAATGCCCTTGAAGCTACTGGAGGAGTGAATCCAGTGCTGGCGCGGATAAGTTTTAAATCCATATCAGCCCATTGAGTAGCTATATCAGCACTATACGTTTCGGCTCCTTTTGAAATAACATCGGGGACAATAGGCTCGTTATTATTAGGAGTTCGGCAACTATATATTGATAGGGCTAACAAGGTCGTAATGACCACGTTATGGCTTCTCCTGTGAGAAAAATGGAGTAGATTCTTTTTCATGCTCGTTTGGCGTAAATTACTTCTTGAAAGTGAAGGTGAAACAACAAAACGATTATCAAAAATAATGCCAACATTAAAAACTTTGTTGATAATCAATAGTTAGCCAGCATGATGAAAGGCAAGAATCGTTATTAAAATATTAGGGGAAATGCACCAGAAGCGTGTTGCTGTCCCATTTCTACGTAATGGGCTGCGCTTTCTAATAATTGATTTGAATATGATTCTGGTAGTTGCTTTACAATTTTCCCCGGAGTTCCTAATACCATTGAAAAGTCGGGGACTTCCATTCCTTCAGTAACAAGTGCGTGGGCACCGATGATGCAAAATTTGCCAATTTTGGCATTGTTAAGAACAGTCGCTCTCATTCCAATTAAAGAACCGTCACCTACCGTTGCACCGTGTACAATAGCACCGTGACCGACGGTGACGTCGTTGCCAATAATGGTTGGTGAACCGAAATCGGCGTGAAGGACAGCGTTGTCTTGAATATTGGTACGGTCGCCAATGATAATTTTTTCGACATCCGACCGAATAACTGCACCGTGCCATACCGATACATCTTCACCCAGCGTGACTTGACCCATGACTGCCGCCGTGGGGGCAATAAAAATGGGTTTCTTTTTCTTCATAAACTAAAAGTATTAGGCGGTGCGGTTATTGGTGAATTACCTCTTTGATATCGCTAATGATTTTCTGTGCCAAATGATTGGCGGTGGCCTCCGTCTCAGATTCTGAATAGATGCGGATAATAGGCTCAGTATTTGATTTACGAAGGTGAACCCATTCTTTATCAAATTCGATTTTTACCCCGTCAATGGTATTGACTGGATTTTTGGCGTACTTTTTTCTGATTTTTTCCAGGACTCCATCCACATTTATGTCGGGAGTAAGCTCGATTTTATTCTTTGAAATGTGATAATTCGGGTAGGTTTGGCGGAGAATTGAAGCCGATTTGCCGAATTTTGACAAATGAGTTAGAAACAAAGCAATGCCTACTAAAGCATCTCGCCCGCTGTGCAAAGCAGGGTAAATGATACCTCCGTTACCTTCACCACCAATGACGGCATTATTGGCTTTCATCATTTCTACAACATTTACTTCACCCACTGCCGAAGCAAAATATTTGCCACCTGCTTTGAGCGTAACATCGCGTAATGCCCCCGTTGACGACAAGTTTGATACTGTATTGCCTACTGTATGTTTAAGTACATAGTCGGCTACGGCTACAAGCGTATATTCTTCTCCAAAAGGTAGGCCATCTTCACAAATGAGTGCCAAGCGATCTACGTCAGGATCTACTACGATTCCTAAATCAAAATCACCCCGTTTTATTTCTCTACTGATTTCGAGCAAATTTTCGGGTAAGGGTTCGGGGTTATGAGCAAAATCTCCCGTTGGTTCGCAATTAATGAGTTTTATATTTTCTTTTTTTACTCCTAAAGCTTCCAGAAGCATCGGTACAACAATGCCCCCCGTTGAGTTGACGGCATCTACGGCAATTTTGAAATTTTTGGCTGAGATGGATTCTTTATCCACCAAGGTCAAGGCCATAATCATTTCGATATGTTTCTGAAAGTAGGCATCATTGGTTTGGTATGAACCCAATTTACGTACTTCTACAAAATCAAAGTCCTCAGTTTCGGCTAAAGCCAACACCTCAGTTCCATCCTGACCAGAAATAAATTCCCCTGCACTGTTCAACAGCTTTAAGGCATTCCATTGAATAGGATTATGACTCGCTGTAAGGATAATCCCTCCAGTCGCTTTTTCGAGGGGTACGGCTATTTCAACGGTAGGAGTAGTTGAAAGCCCTAAGTCTATGACCTCAAACCCAATACTTTGCAGGGTAGAAGCCACTAATTTGGCAACCATTTCTCCCGAAAGTCGAGCATCTCTTCCAATGACAATTCGTAGATTATGAGGGTTCTTGCGCTTAAGCCAAGTCCCGAAGGCCGCCGAAAACTTAACAACATCAATCGGTGTAAGCGAATCTCCCGTCTTACCTCCAATCGTACCGCGAATACCTGAGATGGATTTTATTAAAGCCACTTTGTTTGTTTTTACTGGTTGAAACAGTTTCAAAAGTACTAATTTCTAACTACAAACGGGCGATAGTTGCAAAATCCCTTTACTTTTACGAAGTTCGCCCTTGTCAAAATTATTAGTAACCAATATTAATCGTTATTAATCATTTATCTAATTTTATATTTTAAAGGTTAGTTCCTTTACTTCTTATCTTTTCATTTCTAATTTTCATAAGGTTATGCGTAAATGGCTCTTCTTCTTGATTTTTCTACTCATTGTAGGTGGTATTTTGTATTATATTACGTTTGGCTATTACAGTGATGGAACTCGTGTCGGTTCACTTGTAAAACTAAGTCGTAAAGGCTATATCTTTAAAACTTACGAGGGGCAGCTGATGGTAGGTGGGATGTCTGACGGAACAGGCACTTTCAACTCCACAACGTGGGACTTCTCCGTAGATGATGATAACAAAGTCGCTATTGAAGCCCTCAATTTATCGCAACGAACAGGCCAGCGAGTAGCGTTACATTATGAGGAGAAATTTTTTCAACTGCCTTGGAATGGCGATACCAAATATTTTGTAATCGCGGTAGAATTAATACCCGCTCAGGTTGTTCCTCGGCCTGTCGTACCCGTCACTCCACAGCCTCAAACTACCCCAGCCGATACGACCAAAGCAATTTAAATCGCCTTTTGACTAAATGTAGCGATTTGTCAAAAGCCTCAGCAAAATATGCGTCTTAATTGGCTCGGAATTTTTATCTTGGTAGTGGTTGGATTCATTTTAGTTCACAACTTAACAGCTTGGAAAGATGTTGAGTTTGGTGATGAAACAACCTATTTGGGATCTGGATTAGCTTTTTCAATTCCATTTAAAGGTGGTGCCCAGTGGGGGCCACTTTATGCCGCTTGGTATGCTTTTTGGCATTTGTTTATTCCTGATAGTTTAGATTTGTATTATTTCAATTGGGCATTATTGAGCGTCTTGGCCGCAGTGATGGTCTTTTTATTTTTACGCTCTTTAAAAACAAGTTTTGAGGTAAGTATTTGGTTATCAGTATTGTTTCTTTTTTCCAATCAGAATCTCCCCCTCAATCCCAAGATTTCAATTGCTCCTTTTTGTTTGATTTTAGGTACATTACTACTGATTTATTTTAAGCAATGGACTTACTACCAGCGTTTTGTGTTGGTAGCAATATCGGGTTTATTGTGTGCTTATATTCGTCCAGAGTTTTATGTTTCTTTCATTGTTGGCAGCATTGTGGCGATTGGGTGGGGTTGGAAAGCGAAAGTTTTTAGGACTTCCAATGGCATTGTTGTAGCGGGGTTGTTCGGCGTAGTGGCTGTTTTTCTCCATCTTCTATTTGGTAATCCGCTTTTTAGTGGTGATGACAGCCGAAGCGCGGTAGCTTTTCAACAACATTTTGTAGTCAACTACTGTGCGTGGATACATCAACCCGAGCCAAGTACGATTGAAGCACAACTGAGATTGTTTCACGAGGTTTTGGGTAAAGATGTTGAAACATTTACTGATGCTCTTAGAAAACAACCTGTTTGGGCTTTTAAACACATTTTTACAAATGTGACTCATACGATTTCGACCAATCTCAAAAATATCAGCGATACGTTTTATCAGACACTTTTTCGGGGTTGGTATTCACTTTGGCGTACTGCTTTGGCGGGAGGTGTAGCATTAGCGTTTTTAGGGTTTATAAATTATCGAGCTACTTGGCGAAAGTTTCGCCAAAAACCCGCGGATGGATGGGGTTTAGTGGCACTCCTTGTACTTATTTTTCCAACTTTGATAGCAACGGTTCTTATCTATCCTCGTACGCACTACTTGGTATTTCATTTAATACTGATTTTTTGGTTGATTTCTTACGTAGTCAATCGTTTAGTATTCAAAAAGTTAGCTGGGATTCATAGGGCTCCAACGGTTGTTATCTCTATGATTATTTTATTGATATGGGTAGGAATAAGATTTTCTGAATACCATCGTCAGCTACCTACTCCAGCGGCTGATAATGTGCGATTTATCACCAAAATTCATCCCACAGAACGTTTGCGAGTACTCGAACGAGATTGGTATCGAGTTTTTTTAAAACAAGAATCAGATTGGATTCACGTAGAAGAATATACCCAGGGCGACTTTGCGAACTTTGTGCAAGAAAAAAATATCAATTTTATTCTGATGACCCAAGATATGCAAACCTATTTTTCAAAGGATGTTGGATTTACAAACTTTTTAAAACAACATAAATCGGCAGGTTTTGTCAAGCTAAAAACAAATAATGCTGGCGACTATTTACTCATCAAACAAACCCTAATACGATGAAAAATCTCTTTTTTATTTGTCTTTTTGTATTTACCCATACACTTTGTGCCCAAACCGAATGGGTAAAAGAAAACTACAATAAAGCTGAGTACGACATTCCGATGAGGGATGGCATCAAGCTCCATACGATTGTTTACTCACCCAAAGATGCGGCTGTTACCAACACCTATCCTTTTTTGATGCAACGCACTTGCTACAGTATTGCGCCTTATGGAGAAGGTAAATTTGCGAGCCAACTGGGGCCTAATAAGTTTTTGATGAAAGACAAGTACATTTTCGTTTATCAAGACGTTAGGGGACGCTACATGAGCGAAGGCACTTGGACAAACATGACCCCACAAATTGTCAATAAAACCAAACCGACAGACGTAGATGAGTCGTCGGATACGTATGATACCATTGAATGGTTAATCAAAAACATTCCCAATCACAATGGTATAGTGGGGCAGTGGGGCATTAGCTATCCAGGTTTTTATACAGTGGCGGGGGCTTTGAGTCAGCATCCCGCATTGAAGGCATCTTCGCCACAAGCTCCCGTTTCCGATTTTTTCTTTGATGATTTTCACCACAACGGCGCTTATACGCAAGGCTATTTTTTGACTTTTCCTGTATTTGGAATTCAACACGGCAAACCTACCACAGACAATTGGTGGCTACCCGGGTTGATTCAAGCCAATACCAAAGATGGGTATCAGTTTAATTTAGACCTTGGGCCACTCAAAAACTTTGATAAA
>JBGAUP010000018.1:20182-35805 GCA_044228585.1 Runella sp.
GAATTTTGGAAAAAACGCAGTATTGTTCCGCATTTGAAAAATGTAAAACACGCTGTTATGACCGTAGGGGGGTGGTTTGATGCCGAAGATTTATATGGTCCTTTGACCGTTTACAAAACCCTTGAAAAAAACAATCCCAATACTTATAACACCCTCGTGATGGGGCCATTTGGCCACGGACGTTGGTCGCAGGAAACGGGGCATACGTTACATAGTAATGTTTATTTTGGGGATAGCGTAGCTACTTTTTATCAACGCGAAATTGAAACAAAGTTCTTTCACCATTTTCTTAAAGGGGCAGGCGATGGCAAAACAGGTTTACCTGATGCCTATCTGTTTAATACTGGTAAAAAATCTTGGGAAACTTTTGACAAGTGGCCTACGGCCAATGCCGAAAAGCAAATGTTGTATTTCCAAGCCAATGGAAAACTGACTTTTGAAGCCCCTAAAGCGGCTAATTCTATGAGTGAGTATGTAAGTGACCCGTTGAAGCCAGTACCGTACATTGAAGACAATACCGAAACGATGGGTTTTACCCCGTTCAACTATATGTCGGAAGACCAGCGCTTTGCGGCACGTCGGCCAGATGTGTTGGTATTTCAGACCGAACCTCTGACCGAAGATATAACGCTTGGGGGTGAAATAACGGCTAAATTAAAAATAAGTACGACGGGTAGTGATGCCGATTTCTTTGTAAAGTTGATAGATGTATATCCAGGCGAAGAACCGAATCATGCTTATATGCCTAATAAAAATATTATACTTAGCAACTATCATCAAATGGTACGCAGCGAAATCATGCGGGCACGTTTTCGTAATTCTTTTGAAAAACCAGAGCCGCTTATTCCTAACAAAGTCACTGATATTAATTTCCGTTTGCAGGATGTTTTACACACCTTCAAAAAAGGGCATCGTATTCAAATTCAAGTGCAAAGTACGGCTTTCCCACTTTTTGACCGAAATCCACAGAAGTACGTACCCAATATTTTCTTGGCCGATGACCAAGATTTTGTCAAAGCTACCCATCGAGTTTATCATCAGGCAGGAGCGGTAAGTGGAATAGAAGTTCAAATTTTAAAATAATTAGTTCATGAAAGCCCTTCTCTGTAAACAATATGGCTCACCCGATTCACTGGTGGTGGACGAGGTAGCATCACTGCATCCCGAAAAGGACCAAGTGGTTATTTCGGTGAAAGCCTGTGGTGTGAATTTTCCCGATACGCTCATTATTCAAGGAAAATACCAATTTAAACCACCGTTTCCTTTTTCCCCAGGAGGCGAAGTAGCTGGCGTAGTGAAAGAAGTTGGGGAAGGTGTAACTCATTTAAAAGTGGGAGATAACGTATTTGCAATGCCTGGTTGGGGTGGATTTGCCGAAGAATTGTTGGTCAGTGCCAATCGAACCTTTAGGATGCCTCCAAACATGGATTATAAAGTGGCCGCTTCGCTTATGTACACGTATGGTACTTCCTACCATGCCCTCAAAGACCGCGCCCAGCTGAAAGCGGGTGAAACTTTGCTCGTATTGGGTGCAGCTGGAGGTGTGGGTTTGGCCGCCGTTAATTTGGGTAAAATCATGGGAGCAAAAGTGATTGCGGCGGCTTCAAGCGATGAGAAACTGGCTTTGTGTAAAGAGTACGGTGCTGACGCTCTTATTAATTATTCAAAAGAAGACTTACGCGAAAGCCTCAAAGCACTAACAGGCGGAGGAGTAGATGTAGTTTATGACCCAGTAGGTGGGAACTACGCTGAACCAGCGATACGTGCTATGAACTGGAAAGGTCGTTATTTGGTCGTTGGTTTTGCTGCTGGCCAAATTCCCAGTATTCCTCTAAACTTGGCTTTGTTGAAAGGAAGTGCTATCGTGGGCGTATTTTGGGGAGCTTTTGCGGAACGTGAACCTAAAGCTAACTTTCAAAATATTATGGAGCTATTCCAATTTTATCAAAACGGAGAACTAAAGCCTTATATCCAAAAGACTTACTCTTTAGTAGAAGCACCACATGCACTTTATGATATGCTCGAACGACGAGTGATGGGGAAATTGGTAGTAATTCCCTGAAAAAAATGAGGTCATCAAGCTTGATGACCTCATTTTTCAAAAACTAATCAGCTTTAGCTATCTTAGTCAACATCCCAAAATAATTTGGTAGCAAATACATCAATGGTACCTTGTGCTTTTACGTTCTCACCGTTTGAACCCAACTCGGTGTTAGGATAAAAGAAACGTAAAGGACGCTTGGTTTCACCAACAATTTGAATGCTTTGAGGTGTCACAGGCAAGTTCGTTCTTCTATATTCAGACCATGCTTCTAAACCGCTGAAGTTGGTCAAAGCAATCCATTTCTGAATGGCAATAGCGGCCAACTTGTCGGTAGAAGCATCCCAATCGTAGTTATTGATTTTACTTCCTTTGAAGTTTTCTGCTCCTGCAACGTTTGCTCCCAATACTCGGAAGGATTGCTTAATACCTTCCTCAAAATAGGCTTTGGCTGTACCAGGCAAAGTTACATCACTGTATCGTTGTTTAGCTTCTGCCAAAAGGAATTGAACCTCAGATGCCGTCATAATAATATAAGGACGGTTATATTCACCTTTTACAATCAAACTTGGCCCTAAAGAGCTTGTATTGGCTGGCAAATAGCCCGAACTTACACCAAATGGAGTACCATTATAGTTGGCAGCAATCTCTTTTTGCACACTTACACCAGGAGTATTACCATTTTCGCCACCGTTGGCGTAAGCAATTCGTTTTAGTCGAAGCGTATCATTGGCAGCCTTGAGACCATCGAAAAGAAACTTAGTCAAACGAGGATAGTTATTTAACGCCCTTTTAGCCCCGTTGGCATCGTAGCCCCAGCGGTCGTAGATAGGGTTCAGTTTCCCAGCAGTGGCCAGAAAAAAGGATGGACCGCCTAAACCAACCTCTTCTCCCGTGATAAAGCCTGAACCTTGACTCACAATCTTATTGATTTCAGCCTTGATATAAGCATCTCTACCAGAGATTTTAGACTGACGCATCAGAATTCTCATTTTAAGAGAATTTGCAAACTGTGTCCATTTAGTAGTATTGCCTTTGAAGATAAGATCGGAGTTGGCAAAAGCACTGGCAAAAGGATTGGCTTTTAAATCAACAATAGCCTCATCCAATAAAGTGATTAATGATTCATAAACCGCTTTTTGGTCATCAAATTTCGGAGCCAGAGACTCTACTCCTTTCAGGGCACTGCTGTAAGGGATGTTACCATACATATCAACCAATTGTTGGAATATCATGGCTTTCATTACTTTAGCTGGCCCTTTTAAGTATTTTTGGCTATAGCTATCGGCATTTGTTATCACAAACTCGTAGTCGTTCAAATTGTCATAGTAACCATCCCAATAGTTGAAGTCACCGTTGGTAAAGTTATACGCAAAGAGGGTCGTGCTGATGATATAACCATTTCCTTGGGTCCATTGACCTGACCAGTAAGAACCCGTTTCATTGGGGTTCATCATGTTATTTGACGTCGTATTTAGGGCATTAGTAAATACAAAGCTCGGCGACGCAGTAGGCAAAGTGTTGGGGTTGGTGTTGATGTCAAAGAAGGACTCCTTACAAGCACTACCAACCAACGCAACAAAAGCGAATATGAAGAGTGATTTTAATTTCATGTTCAATCAATTTTGATGTTTACTAAAATGTAAGGTTAAGATTTACACCGTACTGACGTACTGGAGGGGTCTGGCCAGTATTATTAATACCTTGACCGTTACCCGTAGTAAAACTAAATTCAGGATCAGTGTAGAAGTTCATTTTATCCACAATCGTGAATAAATTTCGACCATACAGCGCGATAGTTGCACCAGAGAAAATTTTCGTTTTCGTCAATAAGCTTTGAGGAAGGCTATATGATAGATTTATATCTCTCAATTTGATAAACCAAGCACTATTGACAAAGTTTTCGGAGATTAGACGATATTGATCAACCCACAGCGCGTATTCTGGCTCGCGAACTTTTACCGTGGTATTAGGAACAATATTTGTACCTTCAATGTAGGCCGAGTTAGGGAAAATTTGATCACCTCGGTTATCTGTCCATTTACCTGACCCTGTAAACGTCATTTGACGTCCTAAGTCGCTGTACATCACGTTTCCACCACGATACTCAAAGTTAAAGTTAAAGGCAAAGTTACCGTAATTCATCTTAGAGCCTAAGCCAATAATGTGGCGTGGTAACGTACCTCCTCTTGGCGACAAGGTCGTTTGGCGCAATGGATAACCTGTAGTAGGACTTACTAACCGGTAACCTGAACCGTCAGCTGCGTATTGATAACCATCGGTTTTTAACATAGGGAAACGTGACCCTTTGATAACGCTTGTATTAGCATACGAATAACCACCTATTACAAATTCATCAATACCAGGATACAATTCAACCACTTTATTGTCATTATAAGAATAACGAGCGCTGGCATCCCAAGAGAATTTCCCTCCTCTTGCAATCAAGTATTTTAACTCAGCCTCGTATCCCCAGTTCTTCGTTTCTCCTACGTTAATGAGTAAGTTAGAGAAACCAGTAGTATTTGGTACTTTCACCGTGATTACTTGCCCTTTTGAGTTTTGAGTATAAGCCGAAATATCTAAGTTAATCCGATTATTAAATAACTGAAACTCACCGCCAATTTCGGAAGAATACACAACTTCAGGCTTCAGGTTAGCATCAGGCAATGTGTTGCCCACGGTTAAACCCACAGTGTTACCAAAAGGAAAATTAGCTCCATTGGTATAAGACAAATCTAAGCCATATAAGGGGATGTTATCATTGGCATTCTTATTAATGTTCACTCGCAATTTTGCATAGTTCAACACGCTACTTTTAAGCGTAGGGAAGGCATCGGTAGCAATAAAAGAAATTGCAGCACCATAATAGGGGTATGACCAAAAGTCTCTTGGACGCGTTGGTTTGTAGAAAAGGGAGGTTTGGTCATAACGGAAAGTACCATTCAAAATCAACCAGTTTTTATAATTCGTGGTTAAATCAGCATAATACCCTACACGGCGTTGAAGTGTATTTGATTCGCCCCCCGTCAATTCCCCTTGTCGGTTTGAAACGTTATAAACCTCTGGTACCACCACCGAACTGGAGCCAACTGTAATTCCTTTAGTATAGCGCTGATAAACACTATGCCCTAAAATTAGCTTATTAGCAAAGGAACCAAAGTCTTTGGTCAACTGAATCTGAAATTCGTTATTCATTACGTTTTCGGTTGAAGAATAATCAGTAACCGCTCCTAAGTTATCAGTGATAGCCCGATAGACCCCTTCACCATCACCGTCGAAATAGAAGGGAGCAGGAATAAACGCCTTGGTTTTTGCCCAGTCAGAATATAAGAATTTACCAGTCGTGTTTTTACCAGTACGGGAGTTGTTCATAATACCCAATCGGTTTGTGAACGAAATCCAGGGAGTGGCTTTGTAGGTTAAGTTCAGATTACCACTAATATTGGCATCTTTATATTTCATACGATTATTATCAACATTAAAATACGGGTTGTTGTAATAGTCGTTAAAGAAGCCATTTGGATTAGCAAACTTGTTGTTTCGCCAGTCTCTCAAGTCCGCAAGAGGCAAGTGAGCGGGTTGGTTAATGACATCGTTGTAAAAATCCGACGACGTACGGTCGTAGGCCGCCTGTGTATAGCTGGCCGTAAACCCTGCAGTGAGTTTGTTATATTCACGAGTTGCTGATAACCGAGCACCTGTTCGTTCACTTTTATCGCCAGGAACAATACCCTGAATCTTTTGATTTTCTAATGACATGTAAAACGAACTGTTGTCATCACCACCTTGAAAGTTAACTTGGTTGTTCATTGAGATCCCAGTATCAAAACTTTTGCGACGCCCGTTCTTAACAGGAGCATAAGGCAGTATATATTGGCCACCATCTTCAGTTGTGCGACCAACCATCCGCATTGAGCCATCATACTCGTCCCCAAATTGCTGGTTTTCATAAGTACGCCAGTTTTGTTTTGAACGATATACTGGGTCGGGATTATATCCCGCCGACCCGAATGCTTGGTAGTAGTGAGAACCCGACCCGTATTTTTCCTGAAACTGAGGTAAAAAGCTAATTTGGTCAAAGTTGGTACTGTTTGAATAACCTACTTTTATTTTTCCTTTTGCTCCTTTTTTGGTTGTAATGATAAGTGCTCCGTTGATACCAGCCGAACCATATAGCGTAGCTGCTTGCCCCCCCTTAAGAATAGATACACTCTCAATATCATTGGGGTTAATCAACGCCAGAACGGTAGAAGTGGTTTGCATACCATCTAATACAACAAGCGCATCATTGTTGCCTGTCAGCGAGCGAAAACCCCTTAAGACGATTTTAACGGCAGGGTCAACGCTATTATTGACGTTGTAAACGGCTAAGCCTGTCACTTTCCCCGAAAGAGCCTGCGCTAATTGAGGAGATCGGCCTACGGTTACGTCATCCGTGCTGATTTTTGAGTAAGCATAACCAATTTCGCGTTGATTCTTACGAATACCTTGTGCTGTCACTACTACCTCTTGTAGTTGTGAAGCATCCGCTACTAACTTGATGTTGATTGTGTTTGATGTGCCAAGTGCCACTTCCTGGCTTTTGAAGCCAATAAAGCTAAAAACCAACGTTGAATTGCTGGGAACTGAGAGCTTATAACTACCTTCGGAATCGGTAGTTGTACCACGCGAAGTACCGCGAATTGTAACGTTCACACCAGGGAGAACGGAACCATCATCTGCTGTTACTTTACCCGTGATATTGCGATCTTGGGCAAAAAGCGAGAGGCCACAAAATAGCAAAGCCACTGCGGCCAGCAGTGTAAACCTTTTTTTCATACTTTAACGATTTTTAGTTTAGATTAAGAAAACTGTCCCAAATGTAATAAATAAATTAATTGTCAAACAAAAGCCTTAACAATTTTGCTCTGCACGCAGAGTAAAAACAACCTTATAAAGGTTAGGTAAATTTTACACATTAAACTTAAATTTCACCTGATTAAAATCATAAATGTGAAAATTAGGTTTTTATTCGTAATTGAGAAGGAGTACTTTTTTTACCATAAGATATTTAGTTTTTTAGGGGTGAGGTGAAATAATGGGGTTCTGCAAAATAACTCTTACAATGGTAAATGTTTAGAAACTTTAAAACAAGGCTCTTTTTATCTTTGTAGATGAAACTTTACACTTTGTAGATGAAAATTTATTCTCATTTACTTGACATATAGGTTGATTTTATCTTGCTTTGTAAAACAAAGTTCTTTTTATTGTAAATATGAAAAATCAATTACATTTGTTGGGTTTGGTATCATTCGTAAGTATTGCAATGATAGTGGGACGGGTTGCCGCTGTTGAAAACTTAGGCGGTGTATTCTTACTTTGGAATCTGTTTTTAGCTTGGATTCCTCTTGGTATAGCCTGCATAGTAGAAGCTTTGTGGTTACGACGTTTCATTAATGAATGGGGTATAGCTTTGGGAGTGAGTGTCTGGTTGTTGTTTTTTCCTAATGCACCTTATCTGATTACGGATTTGATTCATTTGAAAAGTTCGCCTGATTATATAGTTTGGTACGATGCCCTTATGAATTTTTCTTTTGCTTTGGCAGGATTACTCACGGGTTTATATTCACTTTTAAAAATTCACCGCTTGATTGGAGGAGCTATAAATAGTTTATTGGCGTGGATGACAGTGTGTAGTAGTTTGGTTTTATCAAGTTATGGTGTTTATTTGGGGCGTTTTGGTCGCTGGAATAGTTGGGATATTGTGACAAACCCTCTTGCCCTCTTTCAATATAGCGTGCATAGTTTGTACGATCCTTTGGCTGTTAAGCTAACTTTGGTATTTTCGTTTGCTATGTTAATAATCTATATCTCATTTTGGATTTTCACAAGCAAGAGCCTGCAGTAAGTTAAAAAATAGACTACAATGACAATAATATGATTAATATACGCAAAATGCTTCGTAGTTTTGGCTATGCTGTGGAGGGTTTGCAAGCATTATTTCGGTATGAAAACAATGCTCGTTTTCATTTATTGGCAGCTATCATAGTAGTATTGTTTAGTGTTTGGTTGCACCTTAGTTCAATAGAGTGGGTAGTGATTGTGCTGGCGATTGGTGGAGTATGGGCGGCAGAGGCATTTAATACATCTTTGGAGAAACTCTGTGACTTGGTATCGCCAGATTTTCATCCACAGGTAAAAGCTATTAAAGATTTAGCGGCGGCTGGAGTTTTGATAATGGCAATAATAGCTTCAGTCATTGGGATGTTGGTTTTTGGAAAAAAATTAATGATGTTATTTGTAAATTCAATTTGAATCAAAATGATGGATTCCCCTAATCAACCTTTAGAGACGCTTACTGAAATCCGTGACTTGATGCAGCGGTCATCTAAATTTCTTTCATTGAGCGGTTTATCGGGTATTTCTGCGGGCATTGTAGCACTTTTGGGAGCGTTGGTAGCTTATTTGCGCCTTAAAACTGATGCTTTGAGCTATGAAAATGCCAGTCAACTATCAGAACTGACGCGGGGTGAAATGATGAGATTTGTATTGATAGATGGAACAATTGTGTTGGTCGTAGCAATTGCTTTAGGTGTATTTTTTACAATGCGTAAAGCTCAGAAAGTAGGTCAATCTGCTTGGAATGATACTTCTAAACGATTATTGTTTAGTTTAATGATTCCTTTAGCGGCAGGGGGGATTTTTTGTTTGGCGATGTTTTATCGCGGAATTTTGTGGGTAAGTTTTCCTGCTACCCTTATTTTTTATGGACTTGCCCTGCTAAATGCCAGTAAATATACTGTTCGAGATTTAGAATATTTAGGTATCTTGGAGGTAGTTTTGGGACTGATTTCGCTATTTCTGACTGGCTATAATTTGCTTGTATGGGCTATTGGGTTTGGGGTATTACATATTGTTTATGGTACGATGATGTATTTTAAATACGATAGAAAAAACTAAGAGTTGATAAAAAAGATTTATTTATTACGAACATTAACCACAAGTAAATGCTTGAACATTTTAACAAAGCCTTTGAGAGTAAAGCAAGGTTAGGAATTATGTCAGTGTTGATGGTCAATGAGGCGTTGAGTTTCAATGCACTCAAAGAGTTGCTCAATCTGACTGATGGTAACCTCGCTACGCATTTACGTGCGCTTGAAGAACAGGGCTATCTTAATGTTCAGAAACAGTTTGTGGGGCGTAAACCCAATACTACCTACGCAGCAACTACGGAAGGGCGTCAGGCTTTTACAAACCATTTAAATGCTTTGGAAGCATTTATTCGGTCAGGTACAATGCAAGTTCAGTTATAAAAAATGCTTAATACCGAATATTAAGCATTTTTTGGTATAAATCACGGTTTCATTATCCTCCTCCCAAAGGAATCAAAATCCCAATTGAGCCTTGGATATTGCGATAGAAAATTTTGTCTGTCTGCGCAGCATCTCCATTGTTACCTAAACCATAATAGTACAGACCTTCGATGAGCAATTGTGCTCTCCCTAAACCAAGTGCTACTCCTGCACCTCCCACCGCACCATATTCGATTCGTGCATCACCTTTTTCGTAGTCAATATCGCTGATAGTAGTAGATCCGTTGAAAGTTGTTTTTGCTTTTGCATTAAGGGCATAACTACCGTATCCTCCTCCGTTGACAAAGAATTTTAATTTTTCACTGCCAAGGGATAATTTCATTAATACAGGAACTGTAATAGTGTTTACTTTACTTTCACCTACAAGTGAGGCTCCTCCTTGCGCAGCGGTCAATTTGAAGCCCAATTGTGAGTACAAAATTTCGGGCTGTACCGAAAATGTTTTGCCTCCTAAACTCAAAATAAGACCGCCGTGATAACCCAGTACAGGATCTATATTTGCGCCACTTGCTTTCAGTTGGTCAGAGGTTATACTGGCATAATTTGCCCCTCCCCTCAAACCTACTTTAAACTTGAAGCCACCATTATCATTAGATGGAGCTTTGGGTGTAGCGGTTACTTCTGGCTTTGGAGCAGGAGCCGTTTTCGCTGGTTTTTGAGTTGTTTGTGGCTTAGTAGTCGTTTTCGATTTGGAAGGTGGTGTAGTCGTTTTTTTCGGAGTATTACCATGCAGTTTGTCGTACTGCTCCTGCATACTCGGAGTAGGTTGGGTGGTAGTAGTGGTTGGCTTGGTAGTTTGTGACCAGCTTGAGTGAGTCGTTCCTGCAAACAACAAAGCAATTAAGAGAAGTGGCGCGATAGATTTTTTCATAATTTTTGGATTTGAGGGTAGTATATACTAAAGTAAAGTAACGGTTTTCGGCTCACAAAATTCGGTTTTTAATAGGGATTTTTTTACAGGGATATTACTGCTTGGTAATAGGGGTTTTTACTTGTTTTGGTAGATTTAGGATTTAAAAAATCGTTTAGTATTTACGAAGTAGTGTTGTAATTACTTTGGGGGGAGGGGCAAATGTCTAAAAATTTGCGGTGGGTGGCAAAGTATAGGCAAAGCTACAAAATGACAATGGGATTGAACCTAAGAAAGTAGCAAACAAAAAATTCCGTCCCCCAATCCGTCCCCTGTGTAAAAAGTAAAACGCCTAACTATCTAAGTGTCAGATAATTAGGCGTTTAAAGTGTAGCGGGAACAGGACTCGAACCTGTGACCTCCGGGTTATGAGCCCGACGAGCTACCAACTGCTCTATCCCGCGATGTAATGGGAGTGCAAAGGTAATGCCTTTTTCAGAAAAAACAACTACCTTTGTAAAAAATAATTTTTATTTTGTTTCAATCTCTTAAAAAGAGGGGGTAGGAAATTCTAAAAAATTGAGGAGTATGCAAACCGAAGATATACAACCTTACAATAACCCTAACCACCGTGCTGGTTTTGTAAGTATTGTGGGTAAGCCAAATGTGGGTAAGTCAACATTAATGAATGTGTTGGTAGGAGAAAAACTTTCTATTATTACTTCCAAGGCGCAAACTACCCGTCATCGAATCATGGGGATTTTGAATGGTGTCCATGAAGGAACAGATTTTCAGTTGGTATATTCTGATACCCCAGGTATCATTAAGCCTCAGTACAAATTGCACGAATCTATGATGGAGTTTGTGCGTGATTCGTTGGAAGATGCTGATGTAGTGCTGTTTGTGACTGACATTTTTGAAAAACACGATGAAGAGGAAGTATTAGAGAAATTGGCACGTACCGAAGGGGCTGTCATATTGATTATCAATAAGATAGACCTTGCTACTGAGGAACAAATTCAGGAAAAAATTGCTTATTGGAAAGATAAACTTTTTACGGCAGCGATTGTGACGGTTTCGGCGTTGAAACAGGAAGGAATAGATAAATTATTCAGTGCAATTATGGAATATTTGCCTATTCACCCACCGTATTTCCCCAAAGATGAGCTTACCGACAAGCCCGAACGTTTTTTCGCCGCAGAAATGATTCGAGAAAAAGTGTTTTTGAATTATAAAAAAGAAGTACCATATAGCACTGAGGTAATTATTGAAGAATTTAAGGAGAAAAAAGACATTATTGTGATTCGGGCTGTGATTTTGGTGGAGCGGCAAACCCAAAAAGGGATTATTATTGGCGATAAAGGCACAATGCTCAAAAAAATTGGAACGGCAGCGCGTGAAGACATGGAACAGTTCTTTGGCAAAAAGGTGTTCTTAGAACAATACGTCAAAGTTGAGCCAGACTGGCGCAATAAAGTTCAAAGATTAAAACAGTTTGGATACGATAATTAGGAGTCAGGTTAAAGTATAAGGGGTAAAGGTTAAAGTTGGAATGCAGAATTACAAAGATTTGATTGTTTGGCAAAAATCCCATTTACTGGTACTTGAGATTTATAGAATTACTCGAAAATTTCCTAAAGAAGAACAATATGTTCTTACTTCTCAATTAAAAAGAGCTTGTCTTTCGGTTGTCCTTAACATCGTAGAAGGTTGTGGGAAATATACTGATGCCGACACTGCTAATTTTTTTCAAACTTCCTTGGGTTCAATACAGGAAACAGAATATTGTTTGTTGTTATCTAAAGAGTTGGAATACATCAACAAAGAAGAATATACTCAATTAGAAAAATCAACTGGTGCAATTAAAGGGATGTTAATCTCGCTCATAAAGCGAATTCGAGATAGAGACAAATAAAACTCTACCCCCTACACTTTACACTTTACACTTTTGGCAATGTCAAATATAGTAGCAATAGTAGGACGCCCCAATGTGGGCAAATCAACGTTTTTCAATCGTTTGATTAAAGAACGACAGGCCATCATGGATGACCAAAGCGGCGTAACGCGCGACCGCCATTATGGACACGCTTTCTGGACGGAGCAGTATTTTACGGTGATTGATACGGGAGGTTACGTAGTAGGCTCAGAAGATGTTTTTGAAGGGGCGATTCGTGAACAAGTCGAAATCGCCATGGACGAAGCAGATGTGATTTTATTCATGGTGGACAGTATGACTGGGCTTACCGATTTGGATAAAGATTTTGCCAATGTGGTTCGTAAATCTAAAAAACCCGTTTATTTGGTTGTGAATAAAGCCGAAACCCGCGAACGAGAAATGGCGGCGGCTGAATTTTATGAATTGGGTTTGGGAGATCCTTATCCGATTTCTTCTCAAACAGGAAATGGAACGGGTGACTTGTTGGATCAAGTTGTTAAACATTTCAAAACAGCAGGGGTAGAAGATCCCGATGCGGGGATTCCCAAAATTTCCATCTTAGGACGTCCCAATGTAGGAAAATCTTCTTATCTGAATGTGCTCACGGGTAAAGAACGTAGTATTGTAACCGATATAGCAGGTACTACTCGCGATGCTATCAACACGCGCTATAAAGCTTACGGCAAAGACTTTATCTTGATTGACACTGCGGGTATTCGTCGTAAGTCGAGGGTAAAAGAAGCCATAGAGTTTTATTCGACATTGCGTTCGGTGAAGGCCATGGAAGACTCGGACGTCGTCATCGTAATGCTTGATGCTTCGCGAGGACTGGAAGCGCAAGACTTACATATTATTGGCATGGCCCATAAAGCCAAGAAAGGGATTGTCATTATGGTAAATAAGTGGGATTTGATTGAAAAAGACTCAAAAACCGCCGATAAAATTCGTAAAGAAATGCTGGAGCGTCTCGCTCCAATGGATTATATGCCCATCATCTTCGCGTCTGTGTACGACAAACAGCGTATTTTTCAGGTAATGGAAAAAGCGATGGAAGTGTATGAAAACAAAACCAAGAAAATAACAACTTCTAAATTGAATGAAGTAATGCAAGCGGAGATTGAAAGATATCCGCCGCCGGCTCATCGGGGTAAGCACATCAAAATCAAGTACATGATTCAGCTACCTACTCCTTCGCCCACATTCGTGTTTTTCTGTAATCACCCCAAGTACATTAAGGAATCGTACGTGCGCTATTTAGAAAATCGGATGCGAGAAAACTTTGATTTTGAGGGAGTTCCAATTACCATCTTCTTTAGAGAGAAATAACTCAGTTTCGAGTTTACAGTTTGGAGTTTACGGGTTGATTTGCAACTAATTCACTCTAAACCCCAAACTGTAAACATAAAAACATTTTACTACTTTCAACTCCTTCACTAAGTCAGAGCCGCCGAGTTTTTCGATACACCAAAGTACATAGCGAATATCAACATTGATGCAGCGTTTGTACTTTTTGTCGAAAACAATGTCGCCCGACATTGCTTCCCAGTTGCCATCGAAAGCCAGACCAATCAATTCGCCTCGGGCGTTCAATACAGGGCTTCCCGAATTTCCTCCCGTAATGTCGTTGTTGGTAATGAAACCCACCGTTAAGTCCCCATTGGCATCGGCGTATTGGCCAAAATCTTTGTTTTTGTAGAGTTCCAAGAAATTTTTGGGAAGGTCAAATTCATAATCACCAGGCTTGTATTTTTCAATGACACCCGTGAGCGTTGTTTTGAAGTTATAATGTACGCCATCGCGCGGGTCGTAGTCTTGTACATTGCCATAACTCACACGCAAGGTGCTGTTAGCATCGGGATATTGTACCCAAGAGGGATTCATTTCACTTAGACCTTTGATATAAGTTCGTGAGAGTTTTTTATCCGTTTCTTGAAAATTAGCACTATATTTTGCGTATTTATTCAGATAGTTTTTACGGAAATCAGCAAAATACTTGTAAGCCCAATCGTTGGTAAGTGTTTCAGCCTTAGGATTTTCTAAAAACTGCGTAAAGCGATTTTTGTCGCTGAAAATGCTCGTTAAAAACATTTCTTGGGAAAACTTTTTGAAAGATTCTTCGGGTGTACCTGCGGTAAACTTCGATAAAATTTCACCGATAATGGCTGGGTGTTGGTCTTTGGGAATGTCGTTATAAAAAGCTAAGAGCGTTTGAGCAACAATTTTTTGGTCTGATGGTAAATTGTAAGCCTTGAAAAATGCTTCGCTTGCTTCTTGTAATAGGGCAGTGGCGGCCTTTGAGGCATTGGGGTCTTTGAGTTGGTTTTCTCTCAAGATAGCAGGAAAGGCTAAATTAACAATATGTGCGCCAAAGATACCTTGATTTAAGTACTGTGAGTGCATAGCATAAGGTTCGTAGGTGTTGTATGCTTGTTGCCACTCGGTGAAAATATTTTCATATTCTGGTTTACCTTTGGCCCAAGCCTTAAACTGCTCTTCTTGAGCCACTTTTTGGTCGTACACTTTGAGTCGTTGGAGTTGTTGGGTTTGGCCAATGAAGTATTTCCAGTAGTTGGCGATATTGGCATATTCTGAGGAAAGGGCCAATTTTGTAGCCACGTCTTTGTCCATTTCTTCTTTCCAAGCCTTCAGGCGGATATCACGATTTTTGACAATCGAGGGATTTACTTTTTCGATGGCTAATTTGATTCCCATAGAAGATTCGTAGCGATTGGTACGGCCAGGAAAACCAAAGACCATGGCAAAGTCGCCTGACTTGATACCTTTGAGCGAAACAGGTAAGAATTTTTGGGGAGAGTAAGGAACATTATCTTTTGAGTAAGTGGCAGGTTTGCCATCTTTACCCGTATAAATCCGGAACACCGAAAAATCGCCCGTATGGCGAGGCCATTCCCAGTTATCGGTGTCGCCGCCATATTTTCCGACAGACTGGGGAGGAGTACCCACCAAACGAATGTCAGTAAATCGCTCAAAAACAAGCAAATAGTAAGCGTTCCCTTTGGCGTATTCCGTCACGGACGCTTCATAGTGAGTACCTTCTTTGGCTTTGTTAGAAAGTTCACTTCCAAGTTGATTGACTTTAGTGGCACGTTCTTGTTCCGCAAGTCCAGTTACTTGAGGAACAATTTTTTCGGTAACATCTTCCATCCTTACCAGTCTTCGCATCCAAAGCCCTTCGATTGGCTTTTCCTCAGCGTATGTTTTTGCCCAAAATCCGTTATCTAAAATATTATCTTGGGGAGTGGAATTGGAAGCGATAGCATCATAACCGCAGTGGTGATTGGTAAAAACTAAACCTTTATCTGATACAATTTCAGCGGTGCAGAAGCCACCCATTGATAGTATCGCATCTTTTAGACTGGCCTTATTGATGTCGTAAATGTCCTTGGCGGTGAGTTTGAAGCCCTGTTTTTTCATTTGGAC
>JBGAUP010000385.1:0-4815 GCA_044228585.1 Runella sp.
ATTGAAAACCAACTCACGCTGGGTGATGGTATCATCGAAAACAGCGCAACCCACCCCCTGCAAATTGCCGATAATGCCACCGTGTTAGGTGCTTCCAATCGCTCACACGTTCAGGGTTATGTACTTAAGTTGGGCGATGATGCCTTTCGCTTCCCCGTCGGAAATGGAAGTCAGTTGCAGGCATTTGATGTCTCAAAACCAGCAAGCTACGATGAAATTCGCGTAGGTTTTGTGGATCAAAACCCCACCCGCCTCTCTTCAAAACTTTCTTTGGATGTGGCCGAACTAACAGGTAACAGTTATTGGTCAGTACAAGGTCGTAACCAAAGCAATCCGCTCCAAGTAAGCATTGCAGCAGAAGACAACGACCGCCAAATTCTTCAATTGCGCGACAATCAGTGGAATATTTCCCCAAGTACTTATGCCAACAATTCGATTTCGTCGCAAACGGTTTTGAAAGGGGCTTCTTTCTTTACGGTGGGTACTCAGTTGGCCGAGAAAGCAGATGTAGGTGTGTATCCAAACCCAAGCAACGGTTCATTTGAAGTACGGTTGAAAGGCTTTGCCGCCGATGAGAACATCGTTCTTGATATTGTGGATGTAACGGGTAAAGCGATTAGTTCGCAAGAAGGCCAAGTAAAAGATTTTAAAACTAAGTATGGTTTCGGCAGCGAGGTAAAAAGCGGAAGCTACTTCTTGCGCGTTTTGAGAACTGACAAAAATCAAGTGTTTAATCAGAAATTGTCCATCAATCGTTAAGCAAAAAAACCTATAATGTTTAGCTTTGTACGAACTTGACAAACCTTATAGATTTATGACTAAAACCCCTTTCAATAAAAGAGAGGGGTTTTGTTTTGATATACGTAATAGCACGTATGTTTGTACACTCCATAGGGGGCGGATTCTACGTGACAAACGGTTGCCACCACGACGGTTCGCCGCAGCCATAAATTGAGCCATTTTTACTAGGTATTAACGGTTAATTCCTACGGAATATCGTTTTGCATAACATCGGTTACTAAGCAATGACTTGGGAAGAAACCATCACACTCGTTCAAAATACCCCTTCGTTTGCCGCATTGGTACGTGATACCTACATTGATACCGACCTTCCCTCCAACGTAGAACGCTTCCGTTTGAGTGCCGAGTTTCAAGAAACACTGTCTTTATTAGAGAAATACGGCATCTCTCCTCCATCAAAACTACTGGATATTGGAGCGGGTAATGGTGTGGCAACTATCTCCTTTGCACAGTTAGGCTACCAAGTCACCGCCTTAGAACCCGATAAAAGCAACACCGTTGGTAGCGGTGCTATCAAAGCATTGTGTAAACACTACCAGCTCAACGACGTACATATCGTAGAGTCGTACGGCGAAAAGTTAGCGTTTGGCAACGAGACTTTCGACATTGTGTATATCCGACAAGCCATGCACCACGCTTTAGATTTGACGGTTTTTGTCAATGAAGCCGCCCGTGTGCTGAAAAAGGGGGGAATAATGCTCACTCTCCGTGACCACGTCATCAAGAATCAAAAAGACAAAGAGAAATTTTTGTCTCGCCATCCTTTACACCGATACTACGGGGGCGAAAATGCCTTTACTTTAGGTGCTTATCAACAGGCTTTTAAAGACGCAGGGTTGGAGATGCTACAAATGATTTCCCCGTCAGCTTCGCCCATCAATTATGACCCGTGGTCTAAAAACCAACTAAAACAAATCTTATCTGCTAAATTTGGGGCGTGGGTAGGTACACATCCTTGGCTCGTACAGGCGGCTTGGTGGTTGTCCATGACACGGAAAGAATATTTGCCAGGGAAACTGTATAGTTTTGTGACGCGCAAATTATGATTGTATTTTGTCAAGCCCTTTCTCCAAAAATTTAAAAACCGAGCAAACTATATAGGACTTTCGCTTTGCTAATAAAGTCTGACCGAAGGTCTGGGCGACCCCGTCTGACTCGCAAAAGGTGTAAAATAGTTGGTAGGTGCGGGTCAGACGTACCGTCAGACCTTATTTTATGCTTAATTTTGTTTCAAGCGAAAGTCCTACTATAATATTTTCGTTTTTTCCCTGTTGACCTTTTTCAGAAATCATTGAAACTACTGGAAGATACTTAGGCATTTACTATCTTTCTATCATATTTACAGTATTAACATCTTATACGTTTATGCTCTATGAGAGAATCATTCACCTATTAATTACGACCTTTACCCAGAAAATTAGTTAGTTTTGTGGTCAAAAAAGATAACGTGATTGGTCAAAAAATGAAGAAAATTCTCGTGACGGGTGGCGCAGGGTTTATTGGTTCGACACTTGTCAAAGTATTACAACAGTCTCAATACGAAGTCTTTGTGATAGATAACCTTTCTTTTGGCCAGCGTCATTTTATCTCTATCCCCGATGACCATTTCTTTGAAGTAGATATTCTGAACGCAGCGGCTTTGAAAGAACTTATACAAGCCATCAATCCCGATGGAGTAATTCATCTGGCAGCCATTCATTTTATCCCGTATTGCAATCAGCACCCTTTTGAAGCCGCTAATATTAATATTCAGGGAACATGGAACGTATTGGAGGCAATCAAAAATACCCAAACACAAAAAGTGGTATTTGCCTCCACTGCTGCCATTTATCCCATTTCAAATCATCCTCTGCACGAAGATATCCCCGCTTCGCCCACTGATATTTATGGTTTGTCCAAGTTCACGGGTGAGCATCTCATGCACCGATTCCATCTTGAAACCTCACTACCTATCATCGTATGCCGTTTTTTTAATGCGATAGGCCCTAACGAAACCAATCCTCATCTCTTTCCAACCATTTTGGAACAAATCAAAGCAGGAATAAGAACTATTCAATTAGGCAATCTTACTCCTAAGCGCGATTATATCCACGTCCAAGATGTAGCGGAGGTCGTCAATAAGCTAATGAATCAATGGGACAAGGGATACGGAGTTTTCAATGTGGGCAGTGGTCAGGAATACAGCGTCATTGAAATTGTGGAAGCGTTTGAAGAAGCCTTGGGCGAGAAAATTTTAGTAGAAACCGACGTCACCAAAGTTCGCCACGTAGATAGAATGCACTTGGTGGCCGACATCACTAAGCTAAAAAACACCCTAAACTGGACACCCTCTTTCAATATTCGAGATGCCATTAAAGAGTTACTATAGTAATATGAACAAAAAAAGGCTCAAAATAGGTATTTTGGCTACTTATTTTGATAAAAATTGGACGGGCGGGTTTATTTATTTGGTCAATTTAATCAATGCTCTCAACCGCCTCAAAGATACCGACCGCCCTGAGATTATTGTATTTTACAATGAAAGGTCGGAAGGTAAATTAGGGCTTATCAACTACCCTTACGTCAGTTATCAATTTTTGTCAAACTACCGTAGCAATTTCACTACCTATCTCTACTCGTGGCTTCGCCTCAAAAATCTATTCGTTAGGGACATAATCGCTCAACATGAATTAGATGGGCTTTACCCGCTCAACGATTTCCCAGGCAGAATCCATAACCCAAACAATCAATGCCGAATCGTGTCTTGGTATCCCGACTACCAACAGAAGTTTTATCCCGAGTATTTTACAAAACTGAATCTCTTTTTTCGGGAATTACGAATCAGAAATATACTGAGGTATTCGACCGATTTGGTGCAGTCGAGCCAAGATGCGTATGGTCATTTACGGCGATTTTTCAAATATAATCCCAACAAAATACGAATCCACATTCTTCAATTTGTATCTTTGATTGATGATATTCCCAATATTGACATTGGTTTTTTGCGAGAAAAATACGAAATAACGCAACCCTATTTTATTGTTTCCAATCAATTTTATAAACATAAAAACCACCTTGTAGTTTATGAAGCCCTCAATCGTCTGCGTAGCCAATATGAAGGTTTTCAGGTGGTAATGACGGGCAAAGAAGAGGATTACCGAAACGCTGAGTATATCGAACACCTTCAAAAATTGGTGATGGAAGGCGGGTTAAAACAACAAGTGAGGAGTCTGGGGGTCATTCCAAGAGAAGACCAATTGGGTCTAATGAGACATTCGGTAGCCGTAATTCAACCCAGTAAATTTGAAGGATGGAGTACGGTAGTAGAAGATGCAAAATCGTTGCAGAAGCAGGTTCTGCTGTCAAATATACCCGTTCACGTAGAACAAATGGGTGATCATGCGTATTATTTTAATCCTGATTCAGCAGATGAACTCAAAACGCTCATGTATGGCTTTCTGACAGCATCTCTATCGCCCAAACCCGTTTTTGAAAATTATGAAGAAAGAATCCACCTTTTTGCCCGTTCATTTATCCATATATTCAAAAAATAGATAATGTGCTTTTTTCAATTATTACTGTCGTTTACAACAACCACCGAACCATTGCCAATGCTTTAGAGTCGGTACTCAATCAAGATTACCAACCACTTGAATATTTTATTATTGACGGTGAGTCCACCGATGGTACCTTAGAAATTATCAATCGCTATCAAGGCAGATTACAACAAATTGTGGTTGAGCCCGACGAAGGTATCTATGACGCTCTGAATAAGGGGATTCGCTTGGCACAAGGAGAAATTATAGGGTTGCTCAACTCAGATGATTTATACATACACAATCAGGTATTAACTCAGGTAGCTGCCATTTTTAAAAGCCATCCCGAAATTGACATCATTTATGGCGACTTAGTCTATGTGAAAGCCGATAATATTTATCAAATCGTTCGTTATTGGACTTCTAAACCCTATTACAAACATTTTTTTGAGGACGGAGAAATCCCGCCTCACCCCGCAGTATTTGTACGAAAACGCGT
>JBGAUP010000386.1:0-4792 GCA_044228585.1 Runella sp.
GATTAGCAACTGCGCCAGTGCGCTCAACGTGGTAGAAGTGTTGGCTTTGTTTAAAAATGCTTGGAAAACGACTGACCTAAGCGTAGATATTGTTCCGCTTTTTGAAACCGTTGACGACCTTGCCAATGCTTCAGATGTTATGAAGCAACTCTACGAAAACCCCTTCTACCGCGCTCATTTGGCCAAACGTGGCAATCAGCAAACCATCATGGTAGGGTTTTCGGACGGAACTAAAGACGGAGGATATTTGCGAGCCAACTGGTCTATTTTTACGGCCAAAGAACAATTGACCAAAATCTCGCGTGAGTACGATGTAAAAGTTACCTTCTTCGACGGTCGGGGTGGGCCTCCAGGGCGTGGGGGTGGAAACAACCACGCGTTTTATGCCTCGCTCGGCAAAGATATTGAAGATAAAGAAATTCAGTTAACGGTTCAGGGTCAAACGATTAGTTCTAATTATGGTACGGTACCCACGGCCATGTACAACTTAGAACGACTCTTTACGGCAGGCTTAGAAAATCACTTATTTACGACCAAAAGTACCAAAGACCAACTTACCGAGGCCGATAAAGCCCTCATGGAAGAATTGGCAGATGCTGCATATCATGCGTATTTAGGGTTGAAGAATCATCCTACTTTTGTTCCGTATTTGGAAAAAATTACGCCTTTGCGTTTTTATGGACAAACTAAAATTGGTAGCCGTCCCGATAAGCGAAGCGGAGGTGGGAGTTTGAAGTTTGAAGACCTGCGGGCGATTCCATTTGTGGGGTCATGGGCGCAAATGAAGCAAAATGTGCCTGGTTTTTACGGATTTGGCTCTGCCCTCGAAACCTTGAAGCAAAATGGAAAAATGGATACACTGCGGAAGTTATACAAACGCTCGCTTTTTGTAAGAACGCTCGTTGAAAACTCCATGCAATCGTTGATGAAAGCGTATTACCCAGCTACTAAGTATCTTCAAGAAAATCCAGAATTTAAGGATATTTGGAATATGATGTTTGAAGAATACGAGCGAAGTATCAAGTTGATGTTAGAGTTTTCAGGTGAAAAAGAGTTGATGAATCAAAATCCAATGACCCGAGAATCTATCAAAGTGCGCGAGCGAATCGTATTGCCACTAATGACAGTGCAGCAGTACGCGCTTCAAAAACTACAATCGTCGGATGTAACCCCCGCCGATGCCGAAGTGTATAGCAAGCTCGTCATGCGGGCTATGTTTGGGATTATCAATGCGGCTCGAAATTCGGCCTAACAACTTCATAATCACTCTCCCAAAAGCTTCAACACTTTTGGGAGAGTTTTATTGAAAATACCCCAACTCCTCTACCAATAATGTATAAAGTGCTTCGCGTACCCTACCCCACCGCCATAAACCACCGTTGAAGTGCTTAGGCTACTTCGTTTGAGATAAATTGCTGCATGGCATCCAAATTGGTGGGCGGGGTTTCTGAGGTGGTTAGCAGTTGAATACCAAGTACTTGTTCAATCTGCCAGAGGGTATCAGTCGTGAAATTATGTGTGCCACTGAGCCAAGGCTAATCTCTGAGGGTTTTTTATGCATGGCTTCGGCAAACTGCTTTTGTGTCCAACCCTTTATTTTGATGGCTTTATCAATACGTACAGCTAAATCCATTCTTTTAGCCACCAAATCAAAAGTAGCAGTAGGAGTACTTTCGTACAACTCATCAATTAAAAGGCTTGAATATTCTTGTGCTTTATTCATTTTTAAGGAATTATAAAACGATTATCCAACGAAATAGAATCGCAGTTCTAATGAACCATCAAATAAATAACCGTGTCAATAAAAAAGAAAATTCCTTGATTAGTTAAAACATTTTCGTCGTGAAGGTCTTCAAGAATGATGCCCAATTCCGAATGGAAATAATCATTATTTTTCTTGTGCTTAAACCCATTATTTTCCAAAAATAACCTAAGTGCCGAGAGGTCGGTAGGTTCTGTAGATTCAATAAATGGCTGCTTAACAATAGAATACAGGATGTGTTCTTGCTGATAAAACCCCAATAATTGGTAAGCAGTGTTAGGAAACAAATAATTATGAATAAGCAGGCTGATAAAATAGTCTTCCCAACTTAAATAGAAGATAGTATCGTTGATTTTGAGGACACTTTTTCCATCTTCATTCAGGTAAACTTTTTGTTCAGCTCCTTCTCCAATATAAGCCTCTTTGGGGATTGAAGAATACCAAAGATGATATTGAGAAGCAAAGGTAATTAGGTGTTTTACCTCGTCTTCTTTACGGACGAATTCTGATTTTTCAATCTTTCTACTTGCTGTTTGGCTTTCTCTAAGGTAAAAGAGGGCTGTTTGGATAAGATTTGTTTCTGTAACTCCGCCAGTTCCTTCAAGGATATATCTAAGTTCATCGGTCATTTTTTTTCAAAGATAAATACGAACCCGATTTTTACCAAAAGGTAGATACCAATCCTCCTTACTCCACTTTCATCACCGCTGTTCGTTGACCAATGCCGGTTTCATTAAAGGGTTCAATCGAAAAATAGTAGGTAGTGTTTTTGTCGAGGGCTTTGAGGTAATACTCATTTTTTCCGTACACCATCACACTGCTGTACAGTTTATCGGGTGCAATACCGTAATGAATATGGTAGCCCTGCGCACCGCTTTCGGGATACCATTTAAGCCAAGCGTTGCGTTTGTCGTCTTCTTGGCGTAGCACAATAAAGCCCTTTACTTCTTTGGGTACGATACCCTTTCCTTTTCCAAACACCCGAAGCCCACTGATGGCAAATTTGCCCGTGGCCATGTGGATATTTTCTAATTTGATAAAACGAGTTTCGATGGCTTTGGGCAGTTCAATGTAGTCGTGCGGAACATCTGTTTTGTTTTTGCTTTTGTCCACCAAAAGTTGCCATTTTTTACCGTCCAACGAGTGCCAGAGGCGATATTGGTGGTAGATATTAGTAAATTTCCCCAAATACATCGAATCCACGTCTTGGTCAGCGTAGTTTATTTGAATCGCATTGACCGTTGATACTTCGCCCAAATCACTCTGTAACCACTCGCCCGCCTTTGCCGAAGCGGCACTCCAATAGGTTTTGATGTCTTCGTCAACGGCATAATTGGCTACAAAGCCGCTCAAAGAAGACGACACTTGGACGGGTTTGTTGTAATTCAATAACATCCAGCCCGTAAAGCGACTTTTAAGGTGATCGGTTTTTCCAGTGGGTAACGTATGAGGATAGTCACCAAAAGTAGTGTTGGAATACATCACACCATCTTTATCAAACCCCGTTGGAAAAAGCACCAAACGGCGTTCAAAATTATTTTTGACGGCCACCACCCCCGTTGTGATATGCCACCAATTCTCAAAATTGTCTTTGAAACTCCCTCCATGGCCCGCCCCTCTGATAAAACCACCTGGTTTGTAGCAGAAGGGGTTGTGTTTTTGATAAGTAAAAGGCCCTAATGGTTTATCGGAAACATAAACGCCATCGGCATATCCATTAAACTCCGTACCCGGTGCGCCGTATTGGAAGTAATACTTGCCATTGTGTTTGTCCACCCAAGCCCCTTCAATGAAGGGTTTTAGGAAAATATTGTCGTTATAATCGCCAAATCGCTCCCAACCGTGTTGGTCGTCGTGCAGGCGAACGAGTTCTTTGCGTTCACCCATCGGCTGCAGGGGCTTGGGATTGATTTCCCAACCGTATAGTGGATAAAAATTACTTGAACCGTAGTATAAATATAGCCGTTTGTCGTCGTCGTATAAGAAGGCAGGGTCCCAAGCGGCTCCTTCAAAAGCCGAAACCGCGATTTTCCAGTCGTCCACCGTAGGATTTGTGCTTTTCCAAATGGCAAACTCTTTGGTATGCGTTGAGCCAATGACATACAGCGTATCGCCCATTACCCACGTGGCTGGTGCGCATAGTTCGTCATAGACTTTGTTGTGAGGTAATAAAAATTTACGGCTTACAAAATTCCATTTCGACAAATCGTCACTCCACCAATAGCCCCATTGATTGGTGGAAAACAAGAAATATTTACCCTTAAAATTAACAATCAGTGGGTCGGCAGTAGCACGGTGACGACCTGCTTCCGAAAAATTAGGAATAGGAGTAAATCCATAATCCAGATTCATCGGGTTGCAATAGGTGCGTGACTGTGCGAAAGCGTGCCCAAGTAATAGAAAAGGCAGAAGGCTAAGGACTAAAAATTTTGTTATGTGCGTTGTAAACGCACGGCTCTTGGGTTCGCGTTGCAAACGCAAACCAGCAAAGTAGTGCAAACGCGAATCAGCGTAAAAAAGTAGTTTTTTCACCGTAAAAAGAGAGGATTTTATA
This sequence comes from Runella sp., assembly GCA_044228585.1. Taxonomy (GTDB): domain Bacteria; phylum Bacteroidota; class Bacteroidia; order Cytophagales; family Spirosomataceae; genus Runella. The sequence continues at coordinate 4,317 of JBGAUP010000386.1, forward strand.
AACAGAAGCCACACCACCATAAATCGCAAATCAACAATCGGCAATCGTAAATCCTTTGTCTTACTGCTGTGCCAACAAATAAAGGACTGCCATTCGCACGGCTACTCCATTTTCGACTTGGTTTAAAATAATACTTTGGCGAGAATCAGCGGCATCGGAAGTAAGTTCTACGCCACGATTGATAGGCCCAGGGTGCATCAGTACAATATCGTGGTCGAGTTCATCGAGCATTTTTTTGTTGATGCCAAAGTAAAGCGAGTATTCACGAAGACTTGGAAAATACTTTACTTGTAGGCGTTCCAATTGAATACGCAGTACGTTGGCTACATCGCACCATTGCAGGGTTTTGTACCTTTGCAAAACTTTCTTTGTGCTTCTGACCATGTCACAACTTTCCGTACGGCACCTTCTGGGTATCAAAAACCTCACCGAATCAGACATTTACAGTATTTTAGATACCGCAACTCAGTTTAAGG
>JBGAUP010000387.1:0-4790 GCA_044228585.1 Runella sp.
ATTGCACATCGAACTCATGGGAATATCCGTGATATGATTTTCAAAAGGGTCTTCGTTTACTTCGCCTACTTTTCCCATCACTCCAAACACGAACGATACCAATATACTGACAGGAATCATCAAAGCAGGAACACCCATTTTATGAAAATCGCTTATCAAGGTAAATGGCAACAATGCCATAAAAACCATCAGAAACAATTTGGTAAAAAAATGATACTGACGCAGCAAAGGTGTGTTTTTGATGCGTTCGCACGCTCCCTGAAAATTATTAAAACCCGCCAAAGTGGGTTCTAAACTGATATTGTCAAACGCTCCCAAAATTTCTTTTCTCGTGCCTTCCTTAATTCTAATCCCCTGTTTTTGAAGCAAATAATTAGGCTTGTTGATTTTTGTGTTCAATTCTTCATATTCTTGTTCCGAAAGTAAATGCTTGAGTTCTGTCCAAGTGTTTTGTTTTCGGAGGTGCAAACGCAGGGCATGAGCAAAGGCAATCTGGCGATAAATTAACTCTTTTTTGTAGATATCTACCTCGCTTTGCGAGGATTTTCCAACAGCAACGGCATTATGGGCATTGGCAATAATTTGACGGGCAAAAATTCTACTATTATTGATAATACCTCCCCAAATCGTGCGGGCTTCCCACCAGCGACTGTACGAATTATTGTTTCTGAAAGCTAAAAAAATCGCCAAGGCACTTCCCAAAATGGCGGCTACCGAAAACGGCAAACTTACTTTTTCGAGATGCTGATTATGGTATAGAAAGAAGACCGCTACCGACAGTACACTCGAAAGGAGCAGTTCGGTTCGCATGTAGCGAATCACTGCAAGAGGGTTAAATACTTTTCTTAGAATCATATTTTTTAAAACTCATTTCTTACAAATAGTCCTACGTTATTTGTTCTTGTCCACTCGTTTTTTCCTGCCTGATTAAAATCAGTCATCAAACCGCCTGCCCACGTATGGTATTTTGCCCCTAATCGGATACGTTGGGTCAAGTTGAGCAGTTGAGAAGAAGGATTATAAACAGGAAATACCTCTAACTGACCAAAACCTTTCCAATTTTTATTGATTGGGGGCTGATAGCGAAACAGTCCAAACAAATCAATATTTCCCTGTTTCTTCAAGTCAGTTACGAGCCATCCAAAAAACATAAATTCGCCTTTGGTTTTGTAATATTGAACTCCTGCTTTGGAGGTGAAACCTGCATTTAAGAAAGCCCCCACCATTACAATGCCTAATCCATTTTTAAAATTGTAAGAAACGGCATTGGTTGAGCCGAAAGCCGTCGGTGAATTTTGGTAGTCGGTACTTGCCCGATTACGACTAAAAAACAAAAAAGGCGTTTGTTTGTCTTTCAGATTCTTAAAATTTTTAAACCACATCAAATCAATACCTGTGCGTTTGTGACCTGTGTAAACTTCGACCGATTGAGCCATAGCAATACCTCTAAAAAGAAGTATTGCTATGATTGTAGTGAAGAGTTTACTTTTCATTTGAAAGCAGCCCTATTTTATTGCCTTCGCTATCAACGATGATTGCAGAGAAACCAAATTTACCCAAATCTATACAGGGTACAATGACGGTTCCTCCAGCAACTTCGACTTTTGAAACAACTTCTGAAAGTTTTCCGAAGGCATTTAGATAAATTAGGGGACCATCTGTTGTGGGTTTTAAATCAGAGCGAACAACGATGGAGCCGCCTACCGCTTCACCAGTATTGAATGGGACGTTGAATAAAATAAGCTCACCGTGACCGAATGTTCCTTTACGAACATTCCCGTTTAGAAGGATGGTGTAAAATTGAAAAGCTCTGTCTAAATCTACTGCTGGAATTTCAAACCAATTGATTGCGTTCATGTCCTTATTTATTTAATGCTTTCACTACCAACTCCGCCGCCGCTGCCCCCGAGTTTTGCTGTTGCCCTGTGATGAGATTTCCATCCTGAATGGCATACGAGCTAAATGGTGCGGCTACTTTAAACGTTGTTTTTTCAATCTTACGAGCTTCTGTTTCAATACGATACGGTTGAATTTTCATGCCTACGGCTTGGTCGGCAAATTCTTCTTCGGCATCGGCAAAGCCCGTCCACGTTTTCCCGTTTACCAACAGTTCGCCATTGGATTTTTTAGCTTCCAAAAGCAAAGTTGTTGAGTGACAAACCGCGGCACTGGGTTTGCCCGCTTCGTAAAAGTCAACAAATAATTTTTCTAAATTTTTATTACCTCTGAAAGTGTACATGGGTCCCTGCCCACCTACCAGAAAAATAGCGTCGTAGTCTTTGGGGTTTACCTCCGTAAGGTTTTGGGTATTTTCCAACATTTGATTGAATTCAGGCTTTTGCAGATAGCCCAACGTGATGATGTCGTGCGCCGAATAGCCACTTGCATCGTTTGGGTTGGAGAAGCCATCCATTTCTAATTTTCCCCCTTCGGTAGATACCAATTCTACTTCGTAACCTGCCTCTTGAAATACACGCAAGGGGTGGGTCAATTCGGCTGCCCAAAATCCAATAGGCCAGCCTGTTTGTTTTGATACACTTGGCGAGCTCGCCACCATTAGAATTCTCCCCTTTGAAGGGGCACCATGAAAATGTACGTAGTTGTTTACTTCTATTGCCATTGTGAAAACTATTTGGTTTTTGATGGCACAAATTTGTACTCCTAAGCTCCCAAAACCATGTGTATCACTTTTTTGTACGATACGCACTAAAAAGTGTGTATAGACAAAAAGAACCTAATCACTAACTTTGGTAAAAAAAGGTTTCGATGGGTGATTTCAAATACAACGGCAAGGTTTATTACAATCCCGTAGAGTTTGCGATGGATAGAATTGGGGGGACGTGGAAAATGCCGATTCTGTGGCGACTGAAAGACCGAGTGATGCGATACAGCGAATTGCAAAAAGACATTCCGCATATTTCGCAGAAGATGCTCACGACTCAGCTTCGGGAGTTAGAAGAAGATGGGTTTGTTACCCGAAAAGTCTATCCAGTAGTGCCTCCCAAAACCGAATATACCATTACGGAAAGAGGATTGCGTGCCATCGAGGTTGTGCAAGTAATTCGGAGTTATGGCTTGGAACTGATGAAAGAGATGGGGATAAATCATTCCAACACTTCGTAAATCATCAGTGGATGGGCTTTGTTTTTGAGGTTGACTTCGCCGATGGGTTGGCAATTAAAAGATTCTTTCACTTTGTCGTAGGCACTTTGTCCAATCACGATTTGACCGGGTTTGGCCACCGACTGAAACCGCTGCGCTACGTTGACGGTATCGCCAATGACCGTATAATCCAAACGTCTTAATGAGGCCGAACCGATATTGCCCGAAATCATCTCGCCCGAATTGATACCGATAGCTACGCGTGGCATGTAGGTAGTATGTTGTTCAAGAAGGTTTTCTTCAATTCCTTCAATGTGACTTCTTACGGCCAGAGCCGCTTCAATTGCGTGGTCTAAGTGGTATTCTCCCCTAAAAACCGCCATGACCGCATCGCCCATGAACTTGTCCACGTGGCCATTTTGGGCGATTATCTCTTTGACCATGACGTCGAAGTATTTATTAATCAGTCGCACCACGTTGTCAGCATCCACGTTTTCAGTAATTGCAGTAAAACCACAGATGTCCATAAAAACTACGGTAGCTTCTACGATTTCGTTGGCCATTAGCGACGATTCAAATTCCCGACGATTCATAAAACTCAGCACGTTTTCGTCCACGTACATCCGTAAAATATTGTTTTCTTTGATGGCTTGTAGCGTTTCGCGCAGTTGCTGAACGTGCTGAATCGTTTTTTCTACGGTTACTTCTAAATCTTCAAAATTGACGGGTTTGCAGACGAAATCAAACGCGCCGCGGTTCATGGCAATGCGGATATTTTCCATATCTCCGTAAGCCGATACCATCACTACTTTGATAAGCGGACTCAACTCACTGATTTTACTTAGCAGCGTCAACCCATCCATGATGGGCATATTAATATCGCTCAGTACTAAGTCAATGTTTGATTCTTGTTGGAGCAACTGAATGGCTTCGGCTCCGTTGGGAGCAAAAATAAATTCGTAAGAACCCTCACGGATTTTTCGTCGAAATTTTTGTTTTATCAACAACTCCAAATCGCTTTCGTCATCTACGACGAGCATTTTGGCCTTATTCATAACGATTCAATGAGTTTTTGTTTCAGATTAGCAAAGTCTATGGGCTTGTTTAGAAAATCGTCTGCTCCATAATTTTTAGCTTGGTTATAATTTTCTTCGTCGTTATAGGCCGTAATCATCATAATGATGGGTGGGGCGGTTGGGTGCATAGTTCGGATGCGTCGTAGCAATTCAATCCCGCTCATACCAGGCATATTGATATCTGACAAAATCAGGACTATTTCCGAGAAATGTTGATTGATATACTCTAAGGCTTCTTCTCCAGAGTAAGCGAAGCTAAAATCCCATTCGCCACTCCGAATTTCACGCCGAAAACGTTGTTCAAAGAGTGTTCGTATATCCTGTTCGTCGTCAACTACCAAAATTTTCATATAGAGTAAAGAAAGAGAGGAGAATTTGAAAGTGTAATTATACAAAAAAAAGTGTAGTCTATCTAATAACTCAAAAAATCTAAAATAACCTGTCCTATAAAATTTAGAAAGAAACTAAAGCCGTAGGGGATTAGTTCATTAAAAAATAGAAGGTTTCAAATCAGCGTAATTTTTATGAATAATTTTCAGTATTTCAATCCAGTCAAAATACTATTTGGGAAAGGCCAAATAGCACAATTACCTAAGCAAATCCCTGCCGAAG
>JBGAUP010000388.1:0-5015 GCA_044228585.1 Runella sp.
GACATGACCGATTTTTTGAACTTTTCGGCATGGGCCGCGTCGGAGGTGGTCAGCAAAGCCGCATCGTTGGCGTAAACCGTGGCCGTTCTTTTGGTGGTTAGTTTCCCCACCCTCCCGCCAATGACTACCCATTGTTCAGGCAATTTGAGTGTTTTTGTTTCCATGATGTTTTGAGATAAATGTTGAATGAAGGATAAAGAAGAAAGGGCAGGCCATCGCCCGCCCCATGAATCTTTTAAAATGTAAGTAGCATCACACGACAAACTGCAAACTGTGGACTGCAAACTGTCAACTGTGGACTATTTAAATAGTCGCATCCACTTTCGCAATGACGGCGGCGTTATAAGCCCCGTTGTTTAAGGCGTACTGCTGACCGTTGACTTCCTGGAAGAACTCTATGCCAATCCCGCACACAATCGGGTTGGTTGAATTGTCGCCCAAATCCACGCTGAGCGTACTTGCCGCGGCCAGTACCGCCGTGTTGTTGTAAGGCAAGAAAGCCGTTTCGGCCGTTTTAGAATCGAAAGTTTCTTCCTCGAAATTGATGCTCGAAGCCGTCATAATGAACTTAATGTGGGTCGTTCCCGACGGGGCGGCCACGTCTTGCAGGGGTTTGATGCCCGAAAAAGTCGCCAATACTTCGCCCGTACCTCGGTCAATGCTCACGACAGGCGAGACAAAAACCGTTTGGCTGAAGGACGAATTGGCGTTGATTTCAAAGCCCACCAAGGCTTCGGTCTCGGCGTCCAAGATCCCACGTTGCCCACGGATGTTGATGTCGTCGAGGGCAATCAACTCCCGCATTTTCTTGGTCACCCGACTGGTAATGAGCGAATCCCCCGCAGCGGCGACCAGTTGCCGCATGGCCAAGCGAAATACCTTTCCCGTAGTAGCGGCTTTGGTAAACTCGGAGGCATTCTCGCGGGTACGCTGCATGGAGTCGGAAGAGTTGAATTTGGCGGCGGTACTTCCCCCCGCTACGCGAACACTGCCGCGTTTGTCGAAGACCATGTTGCCCAATTTTCCTTGGATTTGGATAATCCCTGTGTTTTTTGCCATAACTGTTATTGTCCGCGTTTGTCCCCCACGGACGGGGTCTGATGATGAATAATTGTCATGCTGTCAAGCATCTAAATGAATGGGGACACACCAACTGCTAAGTACTACTGCCCACCGCCTACCGTAAACTGCGGACTCCTTTCTCTCCACACCCAAGGGGGCACGGGATTCTTTTGCTTCCAAAGCCCCATGCTCCGAATCCGTGCCGAGTGTTCCCAACGGCGGAGTCTTAGACTACGTCCGTATTGCCCCACCCAAGCACTTCCACTGACCAGCAAGAGCGAGTCCAACGATTTTCCCTCCAACCAAACGTGTCCCAACTGCCGACCATATTTGTCGGGGTATTTGCGCGTTGTGAGGGTAATCTGACGAGAAAAGGCCAATAAACGCCTTGCTTGTTGCGCGGCTTCTGAACCATACGTCTGACTCAATTCGGGACAATCCACGTTCAACAACCGCACGATTTGGCGTGTTAAACCTACTTGTAACACATAAGTGTCCCCGTCAATGACCCGAACCAAAGTGGCAGTTTTTCTGCCCGTGCTTGTTTGCCCCATGACACCCCCCACGAAGCATAGCTGAAGTAGGGTTGAAGTATGGATGAAGCATAGTTGAAGTAGGGAAGCACGGAAGATTTTTTTAAATTTGTTCATTGAAAAAACGGGGGCTTAGGGCGAAATGACCCGACAAAAATGAGGGGCAAATCAGTCACCCAAACCGAAACCCCCGCCAATGCCCCCCAAACCCATTACAGATGATAGGATTCAAGATCATTGTGACGACGGAAGATTTTGCCCAGTTGTTTGATTGCAGCCTTTACATTGCTAAGGAACACTTGCGGAAGATTCGGTTGAATTTCAACAAGCCCGCCCGTTCGCGGGTAACGGCCTTAGAAGTAGCACATTACACCCACACCAGCCCCAACGAAATCATCAAGGCCCTGAATCGGGAGTTTTGGAAGGAAGAAGAGTGGAAGGAACACCGAAAGCCGCTTCAAACGGCTTGAAATACAAGCAAAACAGCCCCGACCTATCAGGCCGAGGCTGTTGAATATTGGAAATTTTAGTTGGCTATGCCAATCCTTTTTTTATTTTTTCAATTATTTCTTCCACCTTTTGGATGGGTAGATTTAATATTCTTGCGATGAAATCAGTTTTCACCCCTTCTTGGATAGATCTTTTAATTACTTCAAGTGTAAGTCTTTCTTCGCCTTCAAATAAGGCTTGTTCGTAAATACTGTTTGCTACTTTTTCCATGGTTGGTGAAATTTTTCCAAATGTATCAAAAACTTGTTGTTTTGTCAATGGGCGTTGAATAGCAAAAATATAAACAAAAACAGACTCCAAAAAGTGTCTGTCAACAGCTATCAACGCTTCTATTTGAAGATGTTGCAGGAATTGAGCGGTTTGCTCTAAGAATTTCTCTGCGCGACTATGCTTCAACAAAAACGTAGCTAATGCCAAAACTGGTTTTGAAAAGCCGATCTCTTTGTCAGACCAAGCCAAATAAATCGTGTAATAAATAGCGAAATTCAGGGATGAATTCCTCCAGTACGCTATCGGTTGCTGTAAATTACGGCAGCAGATGGGGCATATTTCCAGCGTCCTTGACCATGATAAATCACGAGCGGAATCTGGGCGTGAGTTTTCGGTGCACTTTCGGTCTTCTTGCCAGGCGTTCAACAAGTAACGAAGCAACTGTAAGTGAGGATAATCTTCCTGATAACTTTTATGTTCAATCAACAAGGCGATTTTTACAAATTTTTCGCCTGAATACATACAGTCATAGACCAAATCAGCGAAATGTTCACTTAATTCGTCATCTACGAATGAGCTGTTAGTGAGTTCAAGGGTAGTAACATCCAGACGCTTTCTCAAAGGCTCAGGAAAACGATTTTCTATTAAAGCCGCAACTACATCTTTCCGAGAGAACGATGCTTTAAAAAACTTATCGTGAGGGTTATCTAAGGCCATATTATTTGATTTTTGCGAGGCAGGGCATCAGAGGCAAAGAAAGATAATACCCGCGTCCCATGCCAGCCTCAATGTCAAAAATTATTTGTTCCAAGCTTCCAAAATCATACGGTCTTTGTACTCATCTACGACTTTGGCATACACCATCGTCGTTTTGATGTCCGCGTGCCCCAGTGTTTTTTGTAATACTTCGATAGGTACACCTCGGGTAAGTGAAAGTGTTGCGTAGGTATGCCGTGCAATGTGACAAGACAGTTTCTCATATTTGGGAACTAATTTCAGGGTCGGCTTTCCCTTTTCATACGTCACCACTTCAATCAAATCCGTCAAACCTGCCCACATACCAATTACCTTCAAATACTCATTCATCTTTTGGTTTGTAATGACAGGAATGAGTTTGCCTGCTGTACCGCTGTATTTCTCAATTATTTCTGCTGCTTGACCAATCAGTGGAATTTCTACCCGTTTTACTTTCTTCTGTAAAGCCGAATTGGTTTTTTCAGGGATAAAACTCAACACTTTGTAATCACCGCGTTCAAGTATATGGTCGGGCTTGATACGAGCCAAGTCAGAATAACGCAGACCCGTATAACAAGCCAATAGAAAGGCATCTCGAACCCGAACCATGGAATCCGTTAATACTACATTATGCAGCTTTTCTAAGTCATTTTCAGTAAGATAGATACGGTCAGTTTGTACAAATCCAGATTTAATGTCAGCATGATACTGGTGCAGCGTTATGTGTTTGTCACTGCGGCAATAGTTGAAAAACACCTTCATTTGTTTACAAAAATCCATGATGGAATTGGGCTGTAAATTATACAGGTTAATCAATGTCTTCACTACATTTTGGTGAATACTATTGGTATATTGGTCAACATGCAGGGGCTTACCCGTAGCAATAACGTATCTTTTCAAGCGGGATAGATTGGTGGTGTAGCTTTTCTTAGTTCCGTGTTTAATGTCCTTAGCGATTTGACTTTGTATAAACTCCTCAAAAAGTGCTATCATCGAAGTCGTCTCTGCTTGTTGCGCGTCTGGATGAACGGTGGGTTCAGGAAGTAATTCAGACTTCAGTAACGAGGGAGTGGGAATGATACCTTGATTCATGTAGTCGCGATAGGCTTTTCGCAGTTTTTCTTCGAGTATGTCCAAATACTCATTGGCCTGCTGAAACCCAGGATAGCTACGCTTAAAGCGCATTTTGGTAGCGTCCCAATCCTTGGATTTGACTTTCTCTTTGGTGAAATAGCGGAATTGATACTTAGTGTAATTGAAGAAAAGATAGATAGGCATTTTGCCTTCCTGGTCTTGTTTCTCAGTAATGAGTTTAAATCGAATTTCTTTCATAGTCCCTTGATAATTAAAAGGTTACACAACAATTCTTTGGTGTGAGTTTTTTTAACTTTTGGTGTGACTATTGGTGTGAAAACTGGGTACACAAATAGCCCTAAAAGCATACCTATCAAGGGGGGCGTATCAACAAAAAAAGCCCACAAATAGCCTGTAAAGGCACATTTGAGGACTTTTCTGTGTGTTTTGAATCACTTGAAAGTGATCCCGCTGGGACTCGAACCCAGGACCCATACATTAAAAGTGTATTGCTCTACCAACTGAGCTACGGAATCTTACTTTTTCTTTTTGGCCGTTAGGCCGTTCAGAAATCGTGGTGCAAAAGTACGGTTATTGAGAATATGACGCAAGCCTTATTTTAAAAAAATATTATTTTTCTGAGAAAACTCCCGCAAAATGAGGCATTTACGTGTTAAAAAATTGTATGTTTTTTTTCAGGCTTTCTCAATATTCATTAGATTAGGCTCCCCAAATGCTTATTACTTGGTAAAGAAAAGCAATAATTAATCTCTAAATTTCCACCTTCCTAATGAAACTTTTTCGCTTTGGTAGTTTCGAACAAGAAAAACCAGGGGTAATTTTACCGAATGGACGTAAAATTGATGTCTCGGCGTTTGGACAAGATTATAA
>JBGAUP010000389.1:0-4758 GCA_044228585.1 Runella sp.
GCTTTGCGCTTATTACTACCGCTTTCTCGTTTAGTATCCGAGCGGGTATTTTGCCACAATTGGGTGAGGCATTTCAACTGACAGCAGAACAGCTTGGCTTCATCAACTCCATGTGGTTTTTAGGGTTTCCTCTTTCCATGATTATCGGCGGGCTCGTTTATTACAGCGTTGGCCCCAAAACCATCATGCAAGTGGCTTTTGTAGCCCACGCACTCGGTATTTTGTTAACACTTTATCCAGAAACTTTAGGAGGCTACACAGGACTACTAATTTCCACTTTTTTGATTGGGGTAGGTAATGGTTGTACCGAAGCCGCTTGTAATCCTATGATTGCCGACACCTATTCGGGGGTGGAAATGAACAAGATGCTCAACCGGTTTCACATGTGGTTTCCAGGAGGGATTGTTATCGGTAGTCTCTTGTCAAAGTTTATGACCGATGCTAACTTAGGATGGCAGGCTCAAATTTGGGCTATTATCGTCCCCACTGTAATATACGCTTATTTGTTCTGGGGACAAGCTTTCCCCAAACCCAAAGTGGAAGGCTCTGCTTCTTTGGGCGAAAACTTCAAAGCAATGCTTACTCCGCTCTATATTTTTATGTTCTGCTGCATGGCTCTTACTGCTATTTCAGAGTTTGGCCCTCAGCAATGGACAGGTTTGATTATGAGTAAGAGTGGTGCCAGTCCAATGATTATTTTGGCATTAGTAACTGGCTTAATGGCCGTAATGCGCTTCTTTGCAGGACCCGTTGTACACAAATTAGACCAAACAGGCGTATTGCTGGGATCTGCTACTTTAGCTGCCATAGGTATCTACTTGTTCAGTAGCCAAACGGGTGCCATGACTTACGTAGCTGCCATTTTCTTTGCCATGGGAGTAGCTTATTTCTGGCCAACTATGGTGGGCTTTATCGCCCAAAATGTACCTTTAAGTGGTGCTTTAGGAATGTCTGTTATTGGTGGTGTTGGGATGTTCTCAACGGCTATTTTCCAACCTATCATCGGAAAATGGATTGATACCGCTCGTGCCGAAAAAACCGCCCTGGGCTTGACTGGCGACGAAATGGAATTGGCCGCTGGACAAGATACCCTAAGCACTATGATTATGTTCCCAGGTATATTGATAGTAGCCTTTACCATTTTGTTCTTCTGGATGCGTAGCCGCAAAGCCGCCAACTAATCGAATACCAATAGCAACTCTGCCATTCTTTACAATACAATAATTCAATAAAAAATCCCCGCCGAATTATTCAGCGGGGATTTTTTATTGAATCTCTCTACCTCCTTTACCACTAACAGAAAAAAAACGGTTGAATTTGTCATAAAATCAGTACTGTGTAATGAAAGTCACATAGAAGGGTCTAATCGTGCTCTACCTTTGTCTCATCATTAGAACACTTTACTAAAAAACTATAAACAACCATGTTTTTCCAACACATTTATGACAAGACCTTAGCACAAGCGAGTTATCTCGTAGGATGCCAAAAAACGGGTGAAGCTATCGTGATTGACCCCAAGCGAGATGTAGATACCTATCTTGATATTGCCAAACAAAACGGCCTACGTATCACACATATTACCGAAACCCACATCCACGCCGATTTTCTATCGGGAGCGCGAGAATTAGCCGCTATCACGGGAGCAACTATGTATCTCTCTGACGAAGGCGGGGAAGGTTGGGAATATGAATTTGATCACGTAGGTTTAAAAGACGGAGACGTAATTACTGTCGGAAATCTCACGTTAGAAGTAATCCATACCCCTGGTCACACGCCCGAAAGCATTAGTTTCTTGCTCACTGATAAGCCTGCGAGTGCAAAACCTGTCATGCTGTTTACGGGAGATTTTGTTTTCGTGGGAGATATTGGTCGCCCCGACTTATTGGAGAAAGCAGCAGGTCTCAAAGGCACGCAAGACGCTGGAGCACTACAAATGTATAAATCAATTCAAAAATTTAGTGCTTTGCCCGATTTCTTGCAAGTTTGGCCTGGACACGGTGCGGGTTCCGCTTGTGGTAAAGCACTGGGAGCAGTTCCAAGTTCGACAGTAGGTTATGAAAAAATCAGAAACTGGGCGTTCCAGTACGATGATGATCAAGAAGGGTTTGTAAAATACTTATTGGCCGATCAGCCCGAGCCACCTAAGTATTTTGCGATGATGAAAAAACTCAACAAAGTTGAACGCCCTCTACTTACGAAAGTTCCTCAACAAAAGAAATTGAGCGCAAGCGAAGTAAAAGAGGCGATGCAGAAAGGCATCAAACTTATTGATACCCGTAACAAGGCAGACTTTGCAGAAGGTTTTATCCCCGGTAGTATCAATATTCAAGGCAACAACGCCTTTGCTACTTGGATGGGCTGGTTTGTCAATTATGAAGAGCCGTTTATGCTGGTAGCCGCCGATTCACAAATCGAAGACCTCACGCGTAAACTAATGCGAATTGGTTTGGATAATGTTTATGGATACATTGATGATGTCAATTCAATAGGGATTGACTTGCAAAAAAGTGATATCATCGGCATTGATGAGTTCAAAACGTATCTGGGCAAAGATAATGCACAAGTGATTGATTTGAGGGGAGTTGCAGAGTACAACAGCGGACACATCGCCGAAGTCGAAAACATTTTCATCGGTACGTTGCTATCAAATCTCGACAAAATTAGCAAAGACAAGCAAGTAGTAATACACTGCCAAGGAGGTGACAGAGCGGCTATTGGGTATTCACTACTCCTAAAAAATGGATTCCAAAACGTGAAAAACTATTCGGCAGGGATGAATGAATGGGTCAACAAAGGGAATCCAGTAGTGACTCAAGTAATGGAAGCCGTCGTTTGTTAACATGATTACGGACTAAACAACAGTAGTCAAAAATAGAGAAAGGTAAGAAGGGTTAAATGGACAAAAAATCACGGGATATTTTTCTCGTGATTTTTTTTGTGGATAACTTTTATCACAATCTACCACCCAAAACCCTCGAGAAACGCCTGGGTAGGGACTACCGACTGGCAAACTTCTATTGAGCCCAAAAACATTGGTAGTTTATTAAAAAGAGTTTCGATTAAAAGCTCTTTTGGGTGTGGTATTTAGGAAGTTCTCCCTAACTTTACCTAAAGAATAACAACCCATTTTTACATATAAATTAGTTATGGATGTTACTATTCTTTCGCGCATTCAGTTTGCCTTTACTGTGGCATTTCATTACATCTATCCACCTCTAAGTATCGGTTTGGGGGTAGTTTTGGTAGTTATGGAAGGGCTTTATCTTCGTACAGGCAACAAAATGTACGAGCAAATGACTCGCTTCTGGATTAAAATCTTTGCCCTTATTTTTGGAATTGGCGTAGCAACGGGTATCGTGATGGAGTTTGAATTCGGCACCAACTGGGCCGTTTATTCACGCTACGTAGGTGATATTTTTGGTAGTGCTTTGGCTGCCGAAGGCATCTTCGCTTTTGCGCTCGAATCTGGTTTTTTAGGTATTTTACTTTTTGGATGGAATCGGGTAAGCCCAAAGGTGCATTTTATCTCTACCATTATGGTAGCATTGGGGTCAATGTTTTCGGCCATTTGGATTGTAGTGGCTAACTCTTGGCAACAAACACCCGCAGGATTCAAAATTGAAGGCGAAGGAATGCACGCCCGTGCCGTGATAACTGATTTTTGGGCAATGGTTTTTAATCCATCAAGTGTAGATAGGTTATCACACGTACTTATAGGCTCATTTTTAGCGGGTTCGTTTTTGGTTTTAAGCGTAAATGCCTATTATATTTTGCGTAGAAGACACCTCGAAATCGCAAAATCTGGCTTTAAGATTGCCTTGGTAATAGCTACGGTGGCAGCGTTGATGCAACTATTTACGGGGCATCGGTCAGCCGATGGTGTGGCCAAGAATCAACCCGCAAAATTGGCAGCCTTTGAAGGACATTACGACTCATTGGCGGTAGCCGATATGTATATTTTGGGATGGGTAGATACCCAAAAAGAACAAGTAATGGGCCTGAAAATTCCAAAGGGACTTACTCTTTTGCTGCATCAAGACCTAACTACGCCCGTTCGAGGACTAAAAAGTTTTAAAAACGACGAACGTCCATCGGCGGTCAATTTTGTATTTCAAACCTACCATATTATGATTTCGATTGGGATGTTCTTGATTGGACTTACGCTTTTGGCCTCTTTTCTGTGGTGGAAAGGCATACTTTTTGAGCAGCGGTGGTTGTTGAATATATTTGCGTGGGCGGTCTTATTACCTCAAATTGCCAACCAAGTAGGCTGGTATTCGGCTGAGGTTGGGCGACAACCTTGGGTAGTTTATGGGTTGTTACGCACTTCCGAAGCCCTGTCTCAATCCCTTAAAAAAGAACAGGTTGTATTCTCTTTGGTACTTTTTACGTTGGTTTACACGCTGTTGTTAGCACTGTTTTTGTATTTACTCAACAAAAAAATCAATCATGGCCCTACCGACCATGATTTGCACTTAGAAGAAGTACCAATGTATTCAAAACGAGATAATCCCATTTTATAAGAAAATGAGCAAGCAAAAAAACTTCTATGATAAAATCGAAGAAGATTTAATTTTAAGGGACTATTTAGCGATTGAAAGAACTCGCTTGGCCAACGAGACAGCCCTTTTGGCCTATCTTAGAACAGGGTTGTTTATGCTCTCCATCGGTTTAACTTTCATCAAAGTAGATGAGTTTAAAGGAATAGCTATCATTGGGTGGATTTGCATTCCAGTAAGCATTTTATTTGGTGGGTTT
>JBGAUP010000390.1:0-4731 GCA_044228585.1 Runella sp.
ATGTGGACCAAAGACAAAAATAGCGAATTTTGGCGCGAAACCCGCGAAGTATATGAAGTGGGAAAAAACCTTACCGAAGAACAAAAACGTATTGCCTGGTTTTGGGACGACAATCCGTTTGTAATGAACGTAGTAGGTCACGTGTCGTTTGCCAACAAAAAAATGACGCCTGGGGGGCATTGGATGGCCATTAATGGTACCGTATGCCGCAAAAATAAAGTGCCGTTTGAAAAAAGTGTGGAAGGTTATGCCCTTACTTCTATTGCGTTGCTGGATGCTTTTATCGGTTGTTGGGAAGAAAAATACCGTACCCGAAAAGTACGCCCCGAAACGGTCATTAATTCTGATATTGACCCCAAATGGCAACCTTTCCTTCAAACACCGCCATTCCCTGAATATACCAGCGGCCATAGTACCATTTCGGCAGCTTCGGCAGAGGTACTTACGTTTGTACATGGCGATAATATCGCTTTTACTGATTCAACAGAATATAAACATGGACATGGTGTCATGTCTTTTAAATCCTTTAGAGAAGCTGCCCAAAGTGTCAACATTAGCCGTTTGTACGGAGGGATTCACTACCGTTCGGGCTGCGACGAGGGAAACAAAGCAGGCACAAAAATAGGACAGCACGTGCTGGAAGTAGCCAAAACAAGAAAAGCAACAGTGATCAGTTTACCGTAAGCAATTGACAGTTTTGAATTTTCCGCAAACTGTAAACTGCATACGGCTTATTGTAAACTGCCTACTGAACTTATGCTTCAAATCAATCACTTACAAAAATCTTACGGTGGGCATCTGGTACTCCAGGTGCCTTCCCTGTTTTTGTCCGAAGGCATTCACTGGTTCAAAGGGGCGAATGGGTCGGGGAAAACTACCTTTTTTCGGACACTGGCGGGAATGTTGCCTTTTGAAGGAGAAATCAAGATGGGTAACTGGGACATCAGAAAACACCCCATCGAATACCGCCTCCACATCAACTACGGCGAAGCCGAACCCGACTATCCCGAATTTCTCACTGCCAACGATTTAATTCAGTTTGTGGCTAAGGCAAAACAGGCCACCTCCACCCAAGTGGAACACCTGATACAGGCTTTAGGGATTGAATCGTTTTTGTTTCAACCCACGGGTACTTATTCGAGTGGAATGTTAAAAAAAACGTCATTGGTCATGGCTTTTTTGGGAAAGCCGAAAGTCATCATCTTAGACGAACCACTCATTACGATTGACGATGCCACCGTACAGCAAGTCTATGAACTTGTACGCGATTATCACGCACAGGGAATTACCTTTTTGTTATCGTCGCACCAAGATTTTAGGTTTGACGCATTGCCTATCAAACAATTATTTGAGGTGAAAGACAAAATGATAAACGCAATTAGCCCCTGACCAATAAGTGAATAATGATTTCTGCCCTTTCTATTCTCCGCAAAACCCTCGTGATTGAATATTACCGTCTCAACACGGGTTTTCTGTTTCTGCTACTGATGTTTGCCTTTGGGATATTGCGTCCCGAAGACCACATTGCCTTATCGGCCTACGTGTTTGCATCGCCTTTTTTATTGGTTTTGGTTCTTGTCTTTTTTACGTTATATCACCTCAAAACCGTCTTTTTTGTCCGCCAAAGGCTTTTGTGGGATTCGCACGATTTTTTGTACCAATTGGTTTTGATTCCGAAGTGGCAACGCTGGGGCGCACTGTTGTATGTGCAGCTCATGTTGTGGCTTCCCGTCATGCTCTACGCGGGATTTGTGGGTTTCTACGGCTGGAAATTTGGCCAACAAAACGCCGTTTTTGTTACGTTTCTCTATATTTTTCTGATTCCTCTCACGGGCGTAGCCGCGTACGAGTACCGACTTTTTCGCCCCAATCCCGACACAAAACTAAGTGCGTTGAGTGGGTATTTGAACCGACGTTTTACTAAGCCGTATTGGTCGTATTTCGTCTTATACTTGTTCAAGGAAAACCCCGTATTGCTCTTTTTGACCAAAGGCTTTACCTGTTTTGTCGTCTTGGGCGTGTGTAAAATTTATCCCACCGATACGTACGACGAACGGTTGCTTTCGCTGGGAGGGCTGACAGTGGCGCTCGTACACTCGGTTCTACTGCTGCATTTATACGAATTTGAACATTTGCAATTGCCCATTTTACGCAATTTACCACTCACCATTCGTCAGCGTTCTACCCAATATTTTCAACTATTTGTACTGCTTCTCCTGCCCGAAGTCCTATTTTTGGTACGTTACTTTCCCAAAAACGTGAGTTGGCTCTACGTCATTCAATGGTGGGGATTCGTAATGGGTATTTTGTGGTTAGTTTTTGGAAGGTTCCTTCAGCGGCACTATATCATGGACACGCTTCTGCGGCAAGCTTTTTACGCTTTTTTCGTCGGATTTTTTCTTGTTATGTTTCGTGTACCAGCGGGGATATTGGCCCTCATTGCCCTGCTATTGGGAATGTGGCTTTTTCGTCGGTTTTATTACCAATCTGAGTACATCGTACACGAAGAAGGTCTAAAAATAAGGCCAGAAGCTTAGTGGATTGTGGTTTTTCAACAAAAATGATAGTTTTGCAACCCAATTAAAAACCTCGTTGCAATGAAACGTACCATAGGAAGTATCCTGACTGGAATCGGTGTTATTTTTATTCTGTTTGCTTGTTTGGCCTTCATGTCCGACAAACCCGTCATTGGGTTTTCGCTTACCAAATGGGAAACCCTCGTTCCATTTTTGGTTGGGATTCTATTTCTATTGGTCGGAGTCAATCTGTTGGGAAAAGTGGCAGATTAGCGAATGAGAAAATTTGAAAATGTGGTAATTTGAAAACAACGGAAATTTTCAAATTACCACATTAGCTCATCACACGGGCGACCCCGTTTTAAATTACAATCCGTTTTCCTCCGTTTGCCACCGACTTATAAACGGCCTCTACCACGCGAATATCGCGTAATCCTTCTTCGCCTGGGGCAATAAGCGACATTCCTTTCATCAGCGCTGATGTATCATCGTCCAATTGTTTGGCTTGTTGGCTCTGCAACGGAAAATCAATCGGCCCCTGCGGACTACTTCCTTTGTTGCCGCTATAACTCGAAAATGGCTCCATTTTAAACCAGCCTTTTTCGCAATTGGCTTGTAGGTAGTTCATATTGATGCCGAAGCTGGTATGACAAGCCGCCAAAGCGCCGCTTGGAAATTCGAGTTGGAAGGTGGCGGTTTCTTCTACTTCCTTGTAAATATCGGGGCGAGTGGTATGGAATTGGGCCGATACGGCTATGGGCTCTTCTCCCGTAGCCAAACGCGCCCCTTGAATAGCGTACACCCCCATATCGCCCATCACACCGCCGCCGAGGGCTTTGTTTTGCTTCCAGTGTGTGGTACGGGCATCAAAATAGCCTGCTCCGCAAGTAACCATTCGTATTTTACCAAAGGTTTTTTCTTTGGCAAACTTCATGTAGGCTTGCGTATTGGGGTCGTGCTGGCAGCGGTAGCCAATCGCCAATTTTACTTTGTTGTCGGCGCAAGCTTTGATCATCGCTTCGCAATCGGCCACGCTCGGTATGTTTTTCAAAAAAGACCTGTTTGCCTGCGCTTAGCTGCCCGCACTACATACTCACGGTGCATACTCGGTGGAAGTACTACATAGACTACATCAATGTCGGGATTGTTGGCAATTTGGTCGAAATTCTGGTAGTTGTAAATGTTCTTATCTTTGAGGTTATGCTTCTTTTGCCATGTTTCGGCTTTGGAAGGCGTGCCTGTGACGATGCCCATCAACTCACAGTTTTTGGTGAGTTGCAAAGCAGGCGCCAGCAAATCGGTGCTGTAATAGCCCAATCCGACCAGCGCAATGCCCAATTTATCTTTTTTGGGGCGCGTAGCTGCGAGCAATACATTGGGAGAAATCAGCGAGGCCGTGCTGCCTAAAGTAGCGGTTTTAAGAAAGTCTCGACGAGAAAACATAATGGGTAAGTAGTTTGATAGTGGGTAATTTTACTGTTCGATAAAAAAGTGCGTTTTGGGGCAAAATCTACTGTAAGTAATTGCTATCTTAGACTCTGTAGGTAAGCATCAGATGCTAAAACAGCACCCACCCTCTCTGTTCTTTAAGCAAAAAATTGCATTTCAAAGCTTTATTTACAAATACAAAAAGTACGACATCTAAAGTACAATATTAAATACAAAAAGTACCGCAAATATTTTTAAACAACGACAAAACTTGTGCATATTTGGAAGTTATGCCTCATGCTAAAAAAACGAAAACAATGACAGAAAGTATCAAAGAAAAAATATTAGACATTCATACAATTGTATCTAATAGACTGAATTCCAATAAAAAATCATTTTCATCAGAGAAGTCGATAGTTTTTGATTTTGCATGGCAGTTTTCAGTAAAATATCAATCGCTTATTGAAAATATTGACTTTGAAACTTCATTGTTCAAGAGTTTTTCAGACGGAACCTTTCTTGACTTATTTTTAGAATTAAAGGAAAATGGAGAAACTTACAAAGTTGGAATTGAGTTTAAATTTCCATACAAAAAGAAAAATAATACTGGTCATACTGAAGCTAGACAAAAAATAATTAACGATATATATGGTGTACCCCATTAGTTGGACAAAATAGCTAATATGTATAAGTATGCTACATTTTGTTCAATTTTGTACTATTTTTAGTTATCAGCAGTCGTTCATTGAAGACTTGATGAGGTGTTAAATAAAGCAATGATTGATGC
>JBGAUP010000019.1:0-39327 GCA_044228585.1 Runella sp.
TGGTAGTTCCGTCCGCCGCCAGATAATTGTGCGACAACGTTGTTCCATACTTTACAGCCATATAGGTCTCAACCCTGTCTTTTTCAACAGAGGTCAAGTTACGGTCATAAAGGATGATTTCTGCAATATTACCATGCCAGTTTTCAACGTACTGATACCCACCGATAGTCCACATTCCGTCCACAACTCCGCTATTCCCTACGCCTGTGGCTTCGGTTGTAGCATCATAACTCTCGACCCCGTCTAAACGCAATCCACTCCCGACATTAGGCCCTCCCCCGTTCCAAAAGAAGCCCAATAGGTGGGTTTTATCTTTTGTCAAGAGTGTGGGGTGATCTATTCGAACTGGAGATGAAGTATTCATCCACATGATTTGCTGATTGGTCAAGGTTCCCATGTGTGGGTTATCTATCCCTAAATCCCCTAAGTTTTCATAACCACCATCCAAATTATTGGAAGCAGCCCCAAACATCGTTCCTGAACTGGTAGTACTCATAAAGCGCCCCGCTTTGTACTCCAATTGATCTGTGCCAGAAAAACTAAGGTAAGGATTGAAATTGAAGGTAGGTGAAGCAGGTGCTAAAGAAGGTTGATGAGCAGCAGTACTCTGAGTGACATGGATGGTATTAGTAGTCTGATCGTTCCAGGCCGACACCGAAGTAGTACCCGTCACACCCACACTTGCTTTGTACCAAGTTTTTAGATTGGCGGACACCCCGCCTGGACTTTGGGCATGAACGCCCAAAGTTGCTCCCAGTATCCATAAGAACACCCAGAGCAACGGACTGATTTTTAATTGTTTAGATATATATAGTTTCATGATTTCGAAACAGTTTTGATAAGAATAAGGGATAAAAAAGTCTATTTATAAAATAGGCTTTAGCTCGAATTTAAGTGATACTTACATTTCTCCTTAGGGAAGAATTTCTTAAAACCCCTCAAATTTGATTGTCTTTTTTTAGGGTCTTCTTGCCTTTTTCGAGGGAAAAAAAGCTTTCGAAAAAAATGAAAAGGTACACACCAAGGAATTAGCAAATGGCCAATCCATAGCATTACCCAATCACTTCCTTCAATGGAGGAGACAGGAGTAGCAGTCGGTCGTTTTTTCATAACTTGTGATTTGATTTAAAGGGTAATAAAAAGAGGCACTTAAAAGATTATCCTGATGGAAAGCCTGCCCACCCGTTTGACAGTTAGTGGGCAGGCTTTCTATTTGTTTATTTGATTGTTTGTCCGCTCTTTCGGACTTTCTTTACGGTAAATGGAATACACAGGTCGGCGGGGCAACAGCCTCCCTCAACAAACACGACGGGGCAACACCCAGAAGCAGGGCAGGCCTGATCGGTAGCAGTAAAACTGTAACTGCCAATCTGCGTGACCAAGTAGGTGTTGTTGGTTCCCACTTGCGTCGTCGTTCCGTTGAAGGTGCGGTACCAAATCACGTTGGTGTATTTGGCAGGTACCGAAATTTCAGCTGCCTCACCACTACAAAGCGTAATGGGTACGGTCACACAGGCATTATCGGTCAAGGGTTCAGGCAAGGGCTGTCCGTTGGCACTCACAATGGCCGCTTGGTTGAAACTTACTCCCGTGGTGAGAACTTTTGCTTGCATGGTGATAATGGCACTATCGCCAGAAGCAAGCTGACTGATATTCCAAGTTGCCACATTCCCATTCAAAGTAAGAGGAGCAGGAGTAGCACTTATCCATTGCATGGAAGCAGGTAAAGTATCGCTCACCACTACGTTAAGAGCCGTACCAGTGCCTGTGTTTTTGGCTACGAGTCGGAAGGAGGCGACGTCACCAAGATTAATCTGTGCCGCCGAAGTGCGTGTTTTGGTAAGGGTCAATGCTGCTTGTTGTGGTGGACAAAGTTGAGCAGGACAAAGGGTCAATTTGTCAAAGACATTGGCCGCAGCTACGGGCGTAAGCTTGTAGCTATTACCCGTTATAATTGCTTCGTTCATGCCTGTTCGGGGAATATCCACCGCCGTTTGCCAATTGAGGTCAAAGCAAGCCGTCGTATTGCTACCCACGTAGTCGAACTCAATGCAGGCTACCGACATCCAATCGGCCATCACTTGCTGGGCAGTTGGGGTATTGTTGGGGGCATACTTTACATTGAGAGAAACCAAACCCGCAGCACCGTTAGTGGTACTTCCTTGTAAATCCTGCGCAGTATAAGGCGGTGTTGCGAAATTGACTTGCTGGACGATTTTAGGATTTGCCAACAGCGTCGTATTATAATTAAAGCGGAAGTTGGCATCGCCCATCAAGAAAGTGCTGTTGGCGTCTTTAGCGCGTACCTTTATAAGTACCACGACTTTCTTGGAGACACAATCAAAACTTTTGGAAGTAAGTTGTACCGCATAACTTGCATTAGAAGCTACCGTACAATATTGATTGGGACAAAGCGTGAGGTTGTTGTAAATATCCCCCGAAGTAGTAGCTTTTGACGTGTAAGTAAACGGCGCTTGCCCCGTCACTGTGATTTGATTCATCCCCGTAGCAGGAAGATCAGTACTCTTCTGCCAATTCAAATCAAAACAGGCCGTACTGGCATCACCCATAAACGTAAACTCTACCACCCCCACACTTGTCCAGTTGGCATTTACTAATGAAGGCGTACTGTTGCCTGCGTATTTGACATTCAAAGAAACCAAGCCGTTATTGCCACTGACACTGCTCCCTTGCAAGTTTTGCGCCGTGTAAGCTCCTCCTGCATAATTGTTCTGAGAGAAAAGAACGGGATTGGACAACACCGACGCGTTATAGTTAAAACGGAAATTGGCGTCTCCCATCAAAAAAGTGCTATTCGCGTCTTTCGCTTTCACCTGAACCTCGACTTGCACTTTTTTCGTAATGCAGTCAAAACTTTTTACCAACAATTGGACGCCGAAGCTACCCGTGGCAGGGGTTGGCGTCTGGCAAATTTGACTGGGACACAAAATGAGTTTATTGAATACCCCCGCGGCTTTGACCGAAAAGCTGGAAAAAGCAATCGGAGGCACTGTATTAGTAGTGATGACCTCTGTCATGCCCGTCACAGGGGGCGTTTTGTCGGTTTGCCAAATTAGCTCAATACAATTGGTAGCCAACGGAGAAACCAAATCAAATTTTAGGTCGGCCACGGCCAGCCAGTTGGTTGTTACCAAAGTTGGAAGGGCTTGCCCTGTGTACAATAAATTGAGAGAAATCAGCCCAGCAGTGGGGCCTTGCGTAGAGCCTTGCAGATTAAGGCTATAAGCTGAACTGCCACTTAAAGCTGTAGGGTTGGGACTGATGGCTGGGTTGGAAATAGCCAGTGAACTGTAAAGAAATCGAAAATTTGCATCCCCTAAATTAAAAGTACTGTCAGCGTGATTGGCTTTGACCTGTACCTGCACCGTTACTTTTTTGTTAATACAATCAGTTTCTTTTAAGACCAATTGTACCGCAAACGAACCTTTTTGAGCGTACCCCTGCACACTCATTCCTAATAGCAACAACAACACTACGCTACTCAGATGTAGTAGTTTTTTCATGATAGTAATACGAATAGTTAACGAATGAAATTTGACCAGTAACGAGTAGGGGTATCTGACAAAAGAGAAGAGGTAATTCAACAAAGAAGAGTTCTTGCCGACCGAACAAGAACTTACGGAAGTGTTAAGAACGCCCTGAAAACTAAACAGGCGGCTCGCAATGAGAAAGCTCTGACATAAGCTTCCCATCACACCATTTTTTTGATAAATTTGCATGGTGCAGGTGCTTTAAAGTATGTGCGCATAGGGTCAAGAGCGAGAGGTTACTTTGGTCGGTACGGCGCGCTTTTGCCCTATTTTTTATTTGATTACAGTATCATATTTTTCTGATGGTTAACGATTGTTTTCAAAGTAGGTATGATTACGAGTAGGGAAGAAGCAATTTTGCCGCCAGTAAAAAAGAGAGAAGTAAAAACCAAGTCCAAATGAACCGAAAATAGAACCAAATAGGGCTATTAACCCCATGAAATTGAATTTGCTCTAATGAGACAGAGTTTTGCCTCTTTACCCACTATAAATTTGATACGAAATGGGTTTTTAATAAAACAAAACCGCGATTTCAATCCCACAAAATGGCCAATTATTACACTCAAAAACACATCATTTCCATGCCTTTTTATTTTTTTGGTATAAATCATGTAGCCTGTTTAGCTTAGATTTGTATTGATACTGACTTTAGGTTATTATTCAACGTTACTCCTCCTTTCTAACTTAATTATGAGAAACTATCTACCCTTGATTGTTGAAGATGATGTCAACTCTGCTGCACTACTGGAAGATTTTCTACAGAAAATCCCGTTTTTTGAAAAGCCCATTGTCTGCAAAACTGCTATGGAAACTTTAGGAGTACTAAAGCAAAAATCAGTGGATGCCCTCTTTTTGGATATGCACTTACCTGATATGTCGGGAGAGCAGCTTCTCAGCATATTTCCTAAACACCTCCCCACTGTTATCACCACCTCCAGCCCCAATTTTGCCGTCGCCAGCTTCGATTATGACGTGGCCGACTACCTCCTCAAACCCTTTTCGTTTTTGCGGTGTGTCCGGGCAGTTAATCGAGTTTTGGAAATGCACGTTTCTGACAGCAGTGTGTCCGACCCCCAAAGTATCTTTTTGAAAGTAGGGCGACAACTCCGACAATTCCATTTCAAGAACATAGATTACGTGGAAGCCTTCGGGATATATTCGAAGCTCGTCAGCAACCAGCAAGTGACAGTGGTAAACGAAACCATTACCTCTTTGGAGCAGCGACTACCCAAACGGTATTTTACTCGGGTGCAGAAATCCTACATCGTCAACGTAGAAAAAATTGTTGGCTACGATACTAAACACCTGATGATGGGGAGCGTTAAAATTCCAATTGGGTTGGCTTACCGCGATTCACTGCAGGGTTTTTGGCAACTATTGGAAAAAAAATAGCCAAAACGCGTAGTCGAGAAATCATGAAATTACTATTGCTCATTTTTCATGCGATTCATTAGAAAAGTACCTCATCTTTGGCGGTGCTTGATTGTTGCCTGTTTTTGGGGACTGCCAATGGATATGAGTGTTCTATTTGCCCAAAATCCCCCAAAAAGAACCTTGTCTGATTTAGCTCTCTTAAATCAGTACGATACCTTAGCTTCATCGTACCTTGAAGCAGAAAAACTGGAGAAAATGTATCTGGTGATACAAAAGGGGCTGGCTTTGGCCAAGAAGAATAACAATGAACATTACCACGGTATTTTCTTTTTACACACCACCTACTATTTCAAAAGAAAATACCAAACAGACTCGGCCATCGTCTATGCCCGTAAAGCTATTCCTATCTTACAACGACATAGAGATTGGCCAAGGGCTTCTCACATAATGTACCGACTAAGTACGCTTTATTTAGATAGAAAAGATCAAGCAAGTGCCATTAAGCAACTTGACTCTCTCTTACGATTCAACGACAAATACAACGAACATAGCTATACTGGATATGCCTATAATTTATTGGCCTATACTTTTCATCGGCTCAATGACTCTATCAATGAAAAGAAATATATCCTGAAGGAGCTTGATTTTGTCGAAAGACGAAACTCTGACGTAGAGCGAATATATGTCTATGGCGCATGGGCGACTTATCTCGCTCGCCAGAAGCAATTTCAGAAAGCACATACCTATTACACCAAGGCATACAACATTGTCAAAACCCAAAAAAATGATGAAGCAAAAGCTGAACTTCTGCTCAACATGGGGGCGAATCTCATCTCCTTAAAAGAATATATAAAAGCGTTTGAAGCCTTTAAGTTAGTCGAAAAAATTGCGCTCAAGCATTTAGGTGTAGCGGGATGGAATGCAATTCTTTCTACCAATTATGCCCATATTTCTTCTTTACTTTTAACCACAGGAAAACCACAAGAAGCATTAGAGTATGCTCGTCGTTCGTACGCCTTAGTAGAAAACGAACCCTTTCGCTATGAATATCTGGTTCGGGCCCTCAAAGAAGCTAAATATCAATTAGAAAAAAACGAAAAAGAGAAAAAGCTATTCGCGCAAAATTTAAAAATCAAGGAATTAGAACTGCAAAATGAGCAAAAACAAGGAAAAATTCTCTGGACTTTACTCGGCTTATTGGCAATCTCTTTAGGTGGGGGGTACTGGTTCTATCGAAAAACCCAGGTTTATAATTACCGAATTAGTAAGAAAAACCAAGAATTAGAAACGCTGAACGAAACCAAGGATAAACTTTTTGGCATTATTGGCCACGATTTACGCGCTCCCGTTGCCGATTTAATCAATACTATTACCCTGATTGAACATCCTAACATTTCACCCGAGCAACTATCTTCCCAATCAGTCTTATTGAGAAAGAAAGCCCTTACTCTTCAATCCATTCTCAACAATCTATTGTATTGGGCTTTTTCACAACGTCAAATCTTACACACAAACCCACGATACCTATCGCTACAAGACAACATTGAGGAAGCACTTGATTTGCTCAGTGGGTTGCTACAAGATAAATCTCTCAAGATAAATTGGCAAAATCTCTCCTCCACTTCGGTTTATGCCGATGAAAACCAAGTCCAAATCGTCTTATATAATATCATACACAATGCCATTAAGTTTTCACCTTATGGAAGTACCATTGAAATAGCCATAGAAACCCAAAACCCCTACGTAGTGCTATGCTTGACCAATCAAGGAAGTGCTTTTGAGTGGGATGGCTCCACCAACAATAGAAAACTGACAGAGTCACGGCGAGGCACATTAGGCGAAAAAGGCACGGGGTTGGGGCTACTGGTATGTGCCGAATTAATGAAATTCAACAATGGGTCTATCTACGCCCGCAAAAACCCAACAGGAGGAACAAGCATAATATTAACCTTTCCATATTTTCATATAGCTTCACAGTAAGTTTCATTTTAATATTTACGGAGTTCATAGCATTGGAAACAATAGAGCAATAATTTGGCATCTTTATTGGCAGTTGAATAGTAAAGACTCAATTATTTTCATCTATTTCAACCAACCATCGTTATGAATACTACTCCTTTAAAACCTTCTAAAAAATTGGGTACGAATTCTTCACTTGAGGAAAAAATTCATGCTTTCTACCAAGAACTTTTGGTAAATCCTGGCAAAAAAAAACCTACCAACAAAGAAATTGCCCTTCAATTGAACACCAGCGAAAGCACCTTTAAGGTACTATTTAAAAAAATCTACGGATGCTCTCCCTATCAAAAATATTTAGACACAAAACTTGAGTACGCAAAAAAAATGCTACTTTCGGGAGAATATCAAGTACAAGAAGTAGCGCATTTGATAGGGTACTGTCAGTCTTCTAAGTTTGTTCAAAAATTTGGAGAAAAAGTGGGAGAAACCCCTGGCAAGTACGCCAACATAAAAAAGTCGTCGTGACAAAGCACTTTGTTATCACAGAACACGGAATTATTCGAAAAGCCTCTGAATATTCTCCCTTCGAGAGAGTCTGCTCTCTCTCGAATATCTTCGTTTCAGACAGTACTTTTACCTCTTTAAAACAACTGGCCTTTAATCCCAACGCTGATGCAGTGTTGGGATTAATCATTCAAAAAGGCCGTGAATGCCTACGCGTCAAAAATTACGTAGGTTTACTTCAAACACTCGATAATACCCAAATCGAAATTTTACCCAAAATAGTAAAAGGCAACAACGAAACCGAAGCTCGACGATGCTTCTTACAAATGCTGCGTTATGTTCCTGATTTACCCTTTCATACGCTCACCCAAGCACACTTGCGTGGGGTCAATTTACCCCTTTGGGAAATTTTCATTTCAGCTTTCATCGGTGAAATGGAAAAGCTAACCAAGCAAGGGATCCAGAAGTCATACACTACGGTAGAAGATGAACAATCGTTTGTACGTGGAAAATGGCTTCCTAATCGTCAGCGCCATCTACATCCCGAAGTCTTGTACGTTGCTTATGATAAATTTCACGCTGATATCTTACCTAATCGCCTGTTAAAAACTTGTCTCTTGTTTTTAGCAAAACGAAGCCAATATTTGTCCAATCAAACCCGATTACGGCAGCTCCGATTTGCATGGGACGAAGTGGATATTTCAGAAAATATTCTGGCTGATTTTGACAAAACCAAAGACTTGACTCGGCCTTTCGACCGTTATGCCAAAGCCTTGCAATGGGCAGAGGTGCTGCTAAGTCAACAGTCGTGGGGTAATGCAGGAAGTAATGTCAATGATTCACTTCTCTTCCCAACCGAACGATTATTTGAAAGCTACGTAGCACGTGGATTCGCGAGCTATTTAACTGATTTTGAAGTGGTTTATCAAGATAGTTTTCATTATCTCATCAACGAACACGCAGGTAAAAAACAGTTTAAACTACGTCCCGATTTGGTCTTACGTCAAGACGATAAGACCTTAGTTTTGGATATGAAATGGAAGTGGATTGATCCCTATGCCCCTACATACGGCATTGAACAAACCGATTTGTACCAATTGTATGCCTACGGCCAAAAGTATAAAGCTAACGCAGTTTGTTTGATTTATCCAGCTCACGAAACCTTCCAAAACCCACTTCCTGTTTTCCATTATGATGACGCACTAAAACTTACTGTCTTGCCTTTTGACCTTACCAACTCTCTTGCAGATGAAATAGAGAAGATAAAAGCTTTTTTAATAAACCTATAAGGTCTTGTACGGTAGCTCGCAGACCTTATAGGTTTGGGGGGTTAGGCGTTCAAAGCACGATTGCCTGTTGCGGCCAAACAAGCCTCTTTAAATGCCTCCGTATAAGTCGGGTGAGCGTGTGACATACGGCTGATGTCTTCAGCAGAAGCACGGTATTCCATTGCGACTACGGCTTCGGCAATCATATCAGCAGCGCGAGGGCCGATGATGTGTGCACCCAAAATCTCGTCGGTTTCTTTATGGGCTAATACTTTTACTGTACCATCTATATCCATGCTGGCACGGGCACGGCCCAAAGCCTTAAAAGGAAACGAGCCTGTTTTATAAGGGATTCCCTTTGCTTTGAGTTCTTCTTCAGTATGACCTACCCCTGCCACTTCAGGCCAAGTATAGACGACGTTGGGAATCAACAAGTAATTGATGTGGGGTTTTTGACCCACAATTGTTTCGGCCACAAATACGCCTTCCTCTTCGGCTTTATGGGCCAGCATTGCCCCACGAACTACATCGCCAATGGCATAAATATTGGAAACTTTCGTTTGGAGGGTATGGTCATCTACTTCGATTTTACCGCGGGCGTCAGCCGCCAAGCCTGCATTTTCGAGTGCCAAACCATCGGTGTAAGGGCGACGTCCTACACTCATCAAACAATAGTCACCCGTGAAAGTCACTAATTCGCCTTTAGGATTTTCGGCAGTAATGATTACTTCCTCACCTGCATTCTCTACGGTTTTTACTTTGTGGCTAAAATAAAAATCGGCCCCCAGTTTTTTCACCGTACGTTGAAGTTCTTTCCCCATTGTTCCGTCCATGGTAGGAATCATGGCGGGGGCATATTCAATGAAACTCACTTTTGCCCCAATACGCGCATACACCGAACCTAACTCGGCACCAATCACCCCCGCCCCAATCACAATCAGGTGTTTAGGGGTTTCTGTGAGCGTTAAGGCTTCGGTAGAGGTGATAATTCGCTTTTTGTCAATCACAACTCCAGGCAATGAGGAGGGTTTCGACCCCGTCGCAATGACGATGTTTTTACCCGTAATCATTTCAATGTCGCCGCTTTCTTTGGTTACTTTTACGGTGTTTTTGTCCACAAAAGAACCCATCCCTTGGTAAACATCAATCTTGTTTTTTTTCATCAAAAACTCTACTCCTTTACAAACTTGACTGACCACCTCGGCTTTACGGGCAATCATCTGGGCCAAGTCCACTTGGAGATTTTCGAGTTTGATTCCATGCTCGGCAAAACTATGCGAAGCATTGTAATAATGCTCCGAGGAGTCTAAAAGTGCTTTAGAGGGAATACAGCCCACGTTGAGGCACGTCCCGCCCAACGTTTTATATTTTTCGATGATGGCCGTTTTCAAGCCCAATTGCGCACAACGAATGGCGCATATATAGCCACCAGGGCCCGAACCGATTACGATAACGTCGTATTGCATATCAATTATAAATTACTGTTTTTGTCTTTTAAAAACGGCCAAAAAACCCGATTTATAGATTCTCTCTCTTTCGTGCACGATATTATAGATAAAAAAGCAAAGACGCCCTGTAAAAGCGTCTTTGCATTAGTTTTTTAAACTTCCAACAACAAACGTGTGGGGTCTTCGAGGAGTTGTTTTACACGTACCAAGAACCCTACCGAGTCGCGTCCGTCAATGATGCGGTGGTCGTAGCTGAGGGCCACGTACATGATAGGGCGAATCACGATTTCGCCGTTTACTACCACAGGACGTTCCACAATGTTGTGCATCCCTAAGATAGCCGATTGTGGTGCGTTGATGATAGGGGTAGAAAGCATCGAGCCAAAAATACCTCCGTTGGTAATCGTAAACGTTCCTCCCGTCATTTGGTCAATGGTCAGTTTGTTGTCGCGTGCCAATCCTGCCAAACGAATGATTTCTTTTTCGATTTGAGAAAACGACATTTGCTCAGTATTACGCACTACAGGAACAACCAACCCACGGTCGGTCGAGACAGCGATGGCAATATCAGCACTGTCGTTGTAAACCATTTCATCGCCATCAATGTAGGCATTCACCACTGGAAAATCCAGTAATGCTACCGCGCAGGCTTTGGTAAAGAAAGACATGAAACCTAAGCCTACCCCGTGTTTGTCCTTAAATTTATCTTTGTATTTGGCGCGCAAGTCCATGATGGGCTTCATGTCCACCTCGTTGAAGGTAGTAAGCATGGCCGTTTCGTTTTTCACTGCCACCAAGCGGCGAGCAATGGTCTTGCGCAACGAAGTCATTTTGACCCGACGTTGGCCAGCTTTTGGGCTACTTGGGGCTGGAGAAGCGGTGGTATTGGCGGCAGGTTGTGGAGTACTTACTGCTGGCTTTGCAGCGGTTTGGGCTTTTTCGGCATCTTCTTTGGTCACGCGTCCACCTACACCCGTACCCGATATACTGGTAGCCTCTATCCCTTTTTCGGCCAAAATCTTAGCGGCAGCGGGCGAAGGATGCCCCGTAGCATAATTTGTAGTAGTTGCCGACGGCGCTACTGTTTCGGCAGCTACTGGCTGACTGGTAGCGGCAGGTTGGCTCACGGCTCCTCCTACTTCGATTCGGCAGATAGTGGCGCCTATGGGCAAAGTAGAGCCTACTTCGGCTACGATACGAAGCGTACCAGCGGCTTCGGCAGGAAGCTCAAATGTGGCTTTATCGGATTCCAATTCACAAAGTACTTCGTCTAATTGTACTACCTCTCCCTCTTTTTTGTTCCAGTTGGCAATGGTTACCTCTGTCACTGATTCGCCTACCGTCGGTACTTTCATCTCTACCACTTTAGCTGCAGTCACTGGTGATGAAGCCACAGGCACAGCAACTGGGGCAGAACTGGTGGGGGCAGTTGAAGTAGCCTCATTTGCTACTGTTTCTACAATACAAATTAATCCACCAATGGGCAGTACGTCTCCTTCTTGGGCTTTGATATGCAATACGCCATCTGCCTCAGACACCACTTCAAAAGAAGCCTTATCTGAATCCAAACTGCATATTACTTCATCGCGTTTGACGGTTTCGCCCTCTTTTTTTACCCAAGAGCCAATCGTTACTTCGGTGATAGATTCTCCTACGGTCGGTACTTTTATTTCGATTTGTGACATTGTTGCTTTTCGTTATCAGTTTATTCGTTATCTGTTATCCGTAAAACCGTTATCAGTTTATATTTTTCATTTTCTGTTATGATGAGTGGGGTATAAACCACTTATCGTAACAGAAAATGAGTGAGTGTACATTACTTTTCGCCAAAAGCTTGCTCAATAAGTTCGGCTTGCTCTTTGGCATGTATTTTCATATAACCTGTTGCTGGTGAGGCACTTGCTTTACGAGCTATGACTTTTCCTAAGCCAATCTCAGGGAATGACCGTAAAATGTAAGACCAATAACCCATGTTTTCGGGTTCTTCTTGTACCCACAAAACTTCGGCTTTTTTGTACTGGGCCAAGTGCGCCTCTATTTGCTTTTTGGGGAACGGATGCAGCTGTTCTATTCGCACAATGGCCACATCTTTGCGCTCATCTTTTTGTTGCTTATCCAACAACTCCCAATACAGCTTGCCCGTACACAACAACACTCGTTTTACCTTTTTAGGTTCGGCGTAGGTATCACCCATCGTTTCTTGGAAGCGGGTATCCTCCATGAAATCACTCAGCGGCGAGACGGCCATTGGGCTACGAAGCATGGATTTCGGTGACATCACGATACACGGTTTGCGGAATGGCAAGGCCAACTGCCGGCGCATCATGTGGAAAAAGTTGGCTGGAGTTGTGATGTTACATACATACATATTATACTCAGCCGAAAGAATCAGAAAACGCTCAGGTCGAGCACTTGAGTGCTCTGGCCCTTGTCCTTCGTAGCCATGTGGTAACAGCATAACCAACCCATTCATGGCATTCCATTTCGATTCGGTAGCCGAAATGAATTGGTCAATCATAAT
The DNA here is from genome assembly GCA_044228585.1 of Runella sp. Lineage (GTDB taxonomy): Bacteria > Bacteroidota > Bacteroidia > Cytophagales > Spirosomataceae > Runella. Next base: position 12,626 of record JBGAUP010000019.1, read on the forward strand.
TTGTGCCCCGTTAACAAAATCGCCAAACTGAGCTTCCCAAATCACCAACGCATGAGGATTGGCCATGGCATAGCCGTACTCGTACCCCATCACTCCGTATTCCGAAAGTAACGAATTATAAATTTCAAATTTTCCTTGTCCTTCGCCAATAGCCATCAAACTATTGTGAGTGGCATTGGTTTCTATATCGTGCAAAACCGCATGACGGTGAGAAAAAGTGCCGCGTTGTACATCCTGGCCTGTCATTCTTACCGTTTTTCCTTCGGCAAGAATAGACCCATAGGCCAAAAGCTCCCCTGCTGACCAGTTGAAAGTCTTCTCGCCCGCAAAAATCTGCTTGCGTTCCTCAATTACTTTTTCGATTTGTTTAATGGCTTTGAAACCTTCGGGTAATGAAGTAAGCGCATTTCCCACCTTTTCAATTATCTCTTTTGAGATACCTGTGACTGGAGATTCTTCAAAATCCTCGGGCACCGAACGACGTAATTCAGCCCAGTCTCTTTCCAGTTTAGGACGTTCGTAAGGAAGTTGTTTTTGTTTTACTTTTTGTAACAAATCTTGGAGTTCGCCCTCCAATTCTGCCCGCATTTGATCGGCAATTTGTGCATCCAATTCGCCCCTTTCGGTAAGTACTTTCAAGTACAAATCGCGCCCGTTGAGCTGTTGGGCGATTTTGGTGTACATCGTAGGTTGCGTAAAGCGGGGTTCATCGGATTCGTTGTGTCCGTATTTGCGATAACAAACCATGTCCACAAACACGTCACGGTTGAATTCTTGACGGAATTCAATAGCCATTTTCATCACAAACGCCACCGCTTCGGGGTCATTTCCATTGACGTGGAAGATAGGAGCATCTACTATTTTGGCAATATCTGAACAGTAAATCGAAGAACGGTCATCCTCGTGGTCGGTCGTAAAACCAATCTGGTTATTGATTACAAAGTGAAGTGTACCACCCGTGTAATACGCTGGCAAATTGGACATCTGCGTCACTTCATACACGATTCCTTGTCCTGCCACGGCGGCATCCCCGTGAATCAGGATAGGAAGTACGGGGTCATATTTATCTTGACCCTCAATATGATTGTAGTGTTCGTCGGCACGGGCGCGGGTGTAACCTACGACGACGGGATTGACTGCCTCCAAATGCGATGGATTAGGCATGAGTTTGAGACTTACTCGTTTGCCTTCGGGGGTTTCAATCTGGCTTTCGTAGCCCATGTGGTATTTCACGTCGCCGTCGCTGTACTCATCCAACACCACATTTTCTTCAAACTCATTGAAAACCTGCTCGTAAGGTTTCTGCATGATATTGGTTAGTACGTTGAGACGACCACGGTGAGCCATTCCAATCACGACTTCTTCCACGCCCAATTCTGCTCCGCGATTAATGACTACGTCTAACGCTGGAATCGTAGCTTCCCCGCCTTCAAGCGAGAAACGTTTTTTACCCAAAAATTTGGTATGTAAAAAATTCTCAAACGTAACGGCTTCGTTGAGCTTTTCGAGAATACGTTTTTTCTGCTCTATTGTGGGATTAAAATTGAGGTATTCATTCTCAATTTTTTTACGGAGCCAACTTTTAGCACGGCGATCGCGGATATATTGGTATTCAAACCCAATTTTACCCGTATAAACTTTTTGGAGAGAAGTCACAATTTCACGCAGCGTAGCCGCACGTCCAAACACTTCAATACCTGCCTCAAAAATCGTATCCAAATCGGCCTCTGAAAGGTTAAAATCCTTCAAATCAAGCTCAGGATAGCGGTTTTTACGTGGGCCAAGGGGGTTAGTTTGAGACATCAAATGGCCTCGTTGACGATACCCCCGAATCAAGTGAACGACCTCCATTTCTTTCCGAGTGTGGCTACTCGAAACGGGTTTTTCTGCCGTTGCGGTACCATTCCCATTCACTTTAGGCTGAGCTTCTCCGTACTTAATTGAAAACTCAAACCCTTCAAAAAATCGCTGCCAACTCAAATCCACTGAGTCGGGTTGTTGTTGGAATTTTTGGTACAACTCTTCGATGTACGCTGCTTCCGAATTTGCTATATATGAGTATTTTTCCATTTGAAAACCACTTAGTTTCGGTCGGGCAAAGTTAGCTTATGAATTTGTAATAAGTTGCAAAAATCGTATAGTTTTAGCAAAAATCTACTCCGAGCGCGGATTGGGTTGCAGCGTAAAAACTATTTCGTGGATGCCCTTCCCTACCCCAGGGATAGTGTTTGTGCGACCATTGAAGTCTTCTACCCGCCGCGAATTGTAAGTATAACCCACCCGGATGTTTTTAGATAAGTCGTAGGCCAATAGCCCTTGCCAATAAGTAGTAGTACCTAAACGAACCGAAACACCCGCCATAAAACGGCTTTTATAGGTCAAAATACCATTCAAATCGGTTCTAATTTTACCATTTTCGGGTTTGGTAAGTAGCAAAGAGGGGGTCAATATCATCTCCTCCGCAATCTCTGTTTTCATCCCCAACTGTACAAATATCGGTCGCTGATAGTTGAGCAACCCGCTGGTATTATTGTAACCATATTGTTGTTTGAGGATTTCGGGCATGGATATTCCTCCAAAGAACGTTTCGTCTTGGTAATAAATGCCTACTCCAACACTGGCGAGGGCTTTGTTGATACTTCCTCCCGTATTGAGAATATCGCGGGCTGGCAAGACATTGACCCCTCCTAAAGCTCCAATCGAAATTTTTTGAAAATCGGAAATCTTATGAATATAACTCATGCTTCCAAATACCGCCGTATTGAAAGCCACACGGTCGTTGAGTCCTTGCAAACCCAAACCCACTTTCCCATTGGCAACGCTTCCGTCCATAGCAAACGATTGTGTGACGGGCAACCCTTGCACACCCATGATAAACTGCCGCCGCAAAACCGCATTGAAGTGAAAGTTTTCGCGTACCCCTGTCACAGCAGGGTTAATGGCCAAGGGGTTCACCAAATACTGTGAATACTGCACCTCCCGCTGTGCTTTTGTTTCATTGGTAGCAAGTAGTAAGCAACAAGTAGTAAGCAGTAAACAATTGAGAACAGGTAATAAGTAACTTATCTTTTTCATAAATCTCTCGTTGGTTGATTCATTCATCAACGCAAAAGAAAGCATGAATCTTGCCAAACACAACAAAAAAAGCAGAAGCCCTCAGGAGCCTCTGCTTTTGACGCTCATTTTAAAGGGTGGTTATTTAGAAAAGCTCCTCCAGCCATTTGCAAAACAACTTCCATTGCGCTTCTGACATATCCCTGCTCGAAGGCATATAAGTAGCACTCGCCCAATGGTCGGAGGACATTCTTTGCTTGATAAACTTCCTTCCTTTCCGAAAATAAGCCTCTGTAAAAGGCGTAATCAGCGAAGACATGGGAAAAATGAGGTCCGAAGTTTGCAACAATTCCTTGTAAAGTACCTCAAACGTCACGGGTGTGGGGTACTCGGCGTGATTTGGGTCGAGGTATTTACCAAAATCTTTTTTTGGCAATACCCGCAGACTCACAAAAAAGCCAGTTCGATGTATTTCTGAGATCAAATCTTCCAAAATGACAGACGGAGGCTCAGGATAAAACACATACATCGCGTTGGCAGCTTGGTCGGTCGGAAAAAACAGAATTTGTTTGTCTTTAAAATGATTAGTAACCAAAAACGGCTTGACCGATGCAGAAGCTCCTACTCCAGTTATTTTCAGTTCCATGATTGTCAGCGCAACGCCCCCTACCAATGGTTGCCCTCGCCGATACACCCTTATTTGACAAGGCTCTTTTTCAGAATCATAACTTACATAACCTTCATCCATTTGCCCCTGATTGGCATACATTCCCGCCTGGTCAGACGCAATCATGTACTCACTTTCTTTCATCAACATCACAATTTCTTCCGAAGAATCAGACTGCCCATACAAAGCCAGAAGGCCGTTGTTCAAGCCATCGGTAGTTAGCGCAGCGTTGTCTTTAAACGAAAGTTCTATCATGCCACTGCTGAGCATAAGTTGTGTCCGACTAAAATGCTGCGGCGACAGTTGAAAAGTACCAATTTCTATTTCTTGATTATCTTTTTCTATGAGTTTTAAGGTCAGTTCTCCCAACGGATAAGTTTCATAAATCGGCATGGGAATTTCCTGTACTAATTGCTCTGGAATACTTCCCAGCATATCTAACAAAACGGCCTTACGCTGTGGGTCTATTCGACAAACAAAGGGAGCGAGTTTTTTCTGTTCCCAGAAAGGCGTTTCAGGCACGAGTTGCCTACCCATAGCAATAGATTTCATGTCGTCTTCGTACCAAGGACTGATACTCCCGACAATTGTTGCCTCTGCAGGATTAGCTTTGTCACCCCATATTTGATAATTAATGGCTTGATTTTCTTTTACTTCAAGCAAATTATATCGGAGCAATACCCCCTTAATGGGTGATTTGTTTTGTCCATACGTTTGAAAAAAAGCCATTATGGGTGCATTCGTTCCTGCCTCTAAGTTTTCAAGAGGAATTACTGAAAAAAAACTACCCGAAGCCCCAAAAACACCCTCTTGATTAACAACTCTGGCCTGATTTAAAAACCGAAGTGACCCTTTTAATGGCTTCCCTTTTATGAAAAAAAAATCTTCTTTTTTCATGCGAAAAGAATCGCAAAATACCTGCGAAAACAACGCAAGGCTGGGGAGAATGTCTATCATCACTGCCGCATTTTTTCCGCTTTCATTCTCCATGTCAAGCATCGCACCTAAAATGGCGTCCATATCGGCAGGGCGGTCAGCATCTTGCGAAGTAATCAATCGCTGCAATCCTGTCTCTGGGTCTATCACCGCTATACTGCCTACCTCTACACCCTCAAAGCTAAACTCCATTCCTCCATAATAATTCCAACTGGCAGGTATGCTTCCCATCAAAGGCTTTTGCATTCGTTTCGACATAACCACCTGATAGAGTTCATGGTACATCTCATCCAGTGGGCTTTTGCCCAAAGGAGTTTTCATCCACTCCACGTATTTTTGGGGGTCATCCACTGACTGAATTTCCACGTAGGGCGATAGGCTCTCATCGTACTTAACAGTCGCATTTTCGGGAATCGGCAAGCCTCCCAACTTGTGAAGCAATAGCAAATCAGGAGAAAGATAGACCCTTGGCGGTAAAATAACCCTTACCTGAATAGGATCGTAGGTGACCAGCGGAAGCAGTAGATTATTGTTGGCCGTACCTGGATTGATGAAAGCTTGTCCGGAAAAATTGATACGTGGGAAGTCGAATTGACTCATGTGTAAGAGGGTTTACTCCGCTAAAGTAAAAAAAGAAACCAACGGTGCAACAACTAACTTTATTTACGTAGTTTAGCCCGACTAATTCTAACAATGATGACGCCAACCCTTGCCTCCTATCTTGACTTTGTTGTTCCTTTTATTTCCCCAGATTTGGTTTCGGCTCATTACCTGAATCGTATTCGCCAAATTTCTGAACGATTGCCCATTTTGTCATTTGGCTCTTTTGAATGTTGGTTAGATGCCAACGAACCACGGGTTGATTTTAATGTCATCATTAACCCCAGAATAAATGAACATATAAGAGTCCAAGATTGGCAGCAGGAAGAAGTTGACTTTGAAAGCGTTGCGTATCGAGATATGCAAGAAAAAATACGCTCTTTTTGTGTTACTTGGAGACAAAAAGATTTTTTTCTCAAGCCCTTATTGGGTGAGGTTTGTGAGGTTTGGGACATAACTGACCCTAACGAGGCACTATTGCCCACACCCTGGTTTTACATTTCTTTCCTAAAAAATTTTTTAGACCAAGATCCTGCAATCAAAGCAGAAATTATCTTAAAGCTCCTTCCTCTGCTTGACAGTGAACTATCTTATGACATAAAGGATAAATTCTATCAAATCTTGTGTTCACTTCCCGCTTCTATTCGCGTGGGGGCAATTGGGGTCAACAACCGAAATAGACGTACTTCTATTAGGCTCTATTTAGAAATAAACACCTTTGATGAAGTTATTAAAGTGCTTGAAGACTACCATTGGCTTGGAAATATAGATGAAGTAAAAGAAAAAATGGCACCTTTGCTTCCACTAAGCCATTTCTTTGGATTAGCTCTTGACTTTGATGGACAATTCCAACCAAAGATTGGCATTGAGTGTCGTTTTCATCAAGACAATTTGCAGGAATACCTGTCTTTATTTACTCAACATTTATGTGATTTGGGATTATGTTCTACTCCTAAACGAGATGCCGTACTCAATTGGAATGGCACTTTTGAAGTAGAAACTACGCCTGATTTTTGGTCTTGGCCAGATCGCATCCTTAAAACCCCCGAAAACATGTCCCCAAGAGTAAAAATCAGAAAACTGATTCATTACGTCAAAATAATCTATGAGCCCAATAAGCCACTCTTTGCTAAAGTATATCCGATGTTTCTTCGTCCTGTCAATAGAAATAGTTAGAAAGGCAATCTAACCACAAATTCTGTGTAGACTCCCTCCTCGCTTTCTACAATTATTTCTCCGCCGTGACCTTTTGTCACAATATCATAACTGATTGACAAACCGAGGCCCGTACCTTCTCCTGTGGGTTTAGTCGTGAAGAAGGGTTGGAAAATTTTATTGATCACCTCTTTAGGAATACCTGTTCCATTATCTTTAATCCGCAACTCAACTTTCTCGTTTACGATACGGGTACTTACCTCTATTTTTGGTTGATAGTCGCTGCCCAGTTTTAGGGCTTTATTGTGGGTTGCATAAAATGAATTGTTGTACAAATTGAGCAAGACTCGACCAAAATCCTGCGGTATCATCTCTATTTCTGACAAATTTGAGTCGAAATCAGTAATGATTTGTATATTAAATGATTTATCCCTGGCTCGAAGCCCCTGGTAAGCTATATTGAGATATTCATTGGCCAAGCCATTGAAATTTGTCAATCGTCTTTCACCCGTACCCGCCCGCGAGTGTTCCAACATTCCTTTCACAATACTACTGGCTCGCTTGCCATGGTAGTGGATTTTTTCTTGATTCTGGGCAAGGTCATCAAGCAATTCATTTTCTAATGCTTCATCCCGCTGTTCTTTAGCCTTTGACCTTTCCACTTTTAATTCTTCAACGAGTTCTAAACTAATTTCCGAAAAGTTATTGACAAAATTGAGCGGATTCTGAATTTCGTGAGCAATTCCTGCCGTAAGTTCTCCCAAAGAAGCAAGTTTTTCTTTTAAGAGTAGTTGGTCTTGGGTAGCTCTAAGACGATTTAAAGATATATTCAACTCAACAGTGCGTTCCGTCACTTTTTGCTCCAACTCCCGATTCACTTTGGTTTGAAGTTGTTGATTTTCGAGCAGCTGTTCAATAATCTTTTTTTGTTTTTCTTCATTATCTTTACGAAGCACACTAATCATGTCGGCAAGTGCAAATGAGAACAAAATAATTTCTATTGTTAAACCTAAAGGAAAAGAATAATTAAAAGTATAATCATTTTTAGGAATGACTCCAATGACTACAAAAAATATACAAAATGCCCCTATCAAATTGGCAACAAATCCCAAAAGAAAGAAACTGGCAGATGAGTATTTATCTTTGACGCCTCTTGACACCTAATCCAATCAAAAATAAAATAACTCAATAAAGACACAATCAAAAAGTAAAAAGCAACCTCAAAGAATACGAAAACAAAATACAGGTCGCTATATTGGCAATAATCAAAATACCCAAGACACTGTCCCATTTTGGGGTATCTTTCTTTTGTTTTCAACAAATTTTTAACAAATAATAAGTAAGCAGCAACAGATACAGAAGAATCAAACACGTCTGATTGGGGAAGCCTAAATTGGAAAGGTATCTATGAAACCCATAGGGGAAAAATATATCCAGAATTGAAGGCAGTACTGTAAAATGCAAGAAACAAACAACAAGATAATAAGCATAACTCTTTTGGCGAGTAACAATAAAAATAAACAAGTTATATGAAAACATTACGGCAAAAATGCCTAAAAACGCAAAAATAACTTTTCCAGTATTCCCATCTTTTCGTCTATCCATACCCTGGAAGCCAACTTAAAATTAAGGTTTTGCGGGGACTTCGTTGCACTCAAACGATAATCTAACCTAACCAAACATTCTTTTACCTCTCCCGCTTTAAGGGGCAGTTTGATATAGTTTTTATTGGCAACTGGGTAATCTCTATTGCTAAAGGGGTAGTTATGGCCTGTCTTTTTGAGTAAATATTGCTTTTTTTCTTGATAAAACCAAACTAACGAAAGACCAGTTTTAAAGTCAAAAGACCCATTCATGATCAAAATCGGTGTCATTTGTAACTGAGAACTTTAGCCAATATATATCTATTTTTTCATCCTTCTGAGTATTAGCATTTACTGGTCGAAAGCTATTTTTATACTTCCCTTGTACATCTTCCAATGAGAGAGTTCGGGCAGAATCTGCTAAAAACAAAAACCCTTTTGAGATTTCATTTTCTGTCAGATTATGTAAAGAAATTGATTGAGCAAAACTGGCATTGATGGATAGAATAATTCCAATAACGAATAATGTACAAGTCCTCATAAAATTTCAAGCAGGGTCTGATTTACAAAAAGTTACCTCAAAAAAGAATTACTAACTAAATATTTGGGAAACTACTATTTTTTCCTTTCATTTACGCACATTCTTTCTGAGAATAATTTTACAATTTAAAAAATGTTTTTGCATTTTTTTGAGTTTGTTTTTGCTGTACTCAATCCTATTTTTTATATCTTACATTTAACTACACTACTATGCCTACTTCAGAAAAACTCAAAGACGCCCTTATCCGAGTAGGAGATGAAGAACATCTCGTCCATTTATCGGAGGAAGCGAAAAACCTAACAAAAAAAGACATTGCCAATTTTATTAATGGCAAAGCTGACAAAAAACTTACTGTAGGAGCGATGGGTTCTTTAAAAAAACTCGCCAAACAACGAATCATTGAAGGGAAAAGTGCTTTCCCTTGGGACAAAATGGAAGAGGTAAAACACCATGAGGCAGATGATACCCTCGGAGGTGGAATTTGGTAGTAGCAGACCTCAAATACGAAAAAAATAGAAAAAGGGCATGACCAGTAAAAAAACAAAAAAGACCATACTAAATTTTAACATGCAGCATCAGCAGCAGCTTGCTTGGTGTTGGAGTGCGGTAAGTACGAGTTGTGCCCTTTTTTATGATTCTGACAGCGGCTGGACACAGTGCAAAGTCGCCAGTAAATCTATTGTCCCTTCTCCAGGCAATTGTTGTGGGGCTGATGCTTCTGGGTTAAAATGTGATATTCCTTGGCCTCTTCTAAGTCCTGACGAAACGGAAGGTGCTTTTATAACTACCCACATACCGAGCAGGTTAGTAACGGGGCCTTTGCTCGTGCAAACATTACTATCAGAACTTGATAAGGGAAGATTAGTAGCCTATCGTTTAGAAATAGCCCTCGAACACGAAATAGATGTCGTAGAAGACGGACAAACAATAAGAATTCCTAAGTTTTGGCATTTTGTAGTAATCGCGGGTTACGAAATAAATACTGCCGAAATAAATGACCATAGTGTTACGGTTTATGTTTTTGACCCTCTCGACGAGCCCGATCCCGTCAGCCTAAAAATAGGTCATTCAACAATGAGTTATGCAACCTTTCTCGAAAATTATAAGTGTCACGGCGGGGTCGTTCCTGATCAAAATAACAGCCCTGACAAAGAAACAAGTTGTAAAGTAACTAACTCATATTTAACGACACCCATCTAAAAAGCGTAATATGCCCATCAAAGAAATTGTCGCCCCCGACAAATCCGTTGAGATATTTAAAGATTGGGCCTCAAAACACAAACTTGGAAGGCCGCGTAAACGTCCATACAAGTATGAAGAAGCCATACCTCACAAAGTGTTTCACGCCAACCTGAACGATATTATTACTGGCAAAGGGTTTGAAAATGCTCAGCTGGTGGCGTGGCGGCATGTGCATACCGACAGTAAAGGGAATCACGCCATTGTTGAAATCAGGGTAGGGGAAAATGAAGATGACCATTTTTTACAGTCAGCACATTTTGGGCCAATAGCAGTTCACCATCAAGCGCTACTTCCTGAATTAGAAACCTTAAAAGAACTTAAAAGTGAACACTTTGAACTTGCATACCTAAGATTGTTTGCGCTTAAAATTAATGCCATCTGGCTGAGGGCGGCAAAACGGGAAGACGACTATTTTCGTCCGATTGCTCCTTGTTTTTATGGCTTAGTGGCAGGTCAGTTATATTCTTCCAACGATTTTATTAAAATTGCCCGAGAAGCTACTCAAAAATTTTATGTCAAAGCAGCAAGTCACAATTCAGAGGATTTAAAAGGAGGTTAAAATCTTCATAGTTTAGCCACCCAAGTAAAAAAATAGACGTATTCCTCTGGTTTTATAAATGCAGTTAAGCCAAAAATCATCGTGATTTGAAAAAAGCCAAATCGTAAGAAAACCCACAACCCCACATGAAATAGCATCCCCAATATCACTACGGGAAGTCTGAATTCTTCAATCCAAATCAAAGTAAAAAGGGCTGTTTCTATCACTAAAGTGCCGTAGGTAGTGAGTTTATAAAACCAAGTGTAAGCCAATATTGCAGGTAATTCCATCCGATTCCAGATTCTTACTCCAAATACTTTTTGCGTGGCAGTTCCATCTCGCCACCACTCTCCCATCAGTTTGAATAATACATTTTTCAGGTAAATATTAGCCATAAAAAGCCGAATCATGACCAAAACCCACGGCCAACCCGTTGCTTCGGCTCGAAGCAAGTGCGTAGGGTTTAATATCGAAAGTTGGGTATCGAAAGGGGCAAAAACCAAGAACAAGCAAAAAAAGCGATAAACCGTATCACCAGAACTTAGGACGTAGATGTTACGGTTGTGAATGGAAACCAAGGTAACGAAACAAACAAACGCGGCAAAGTTTGAAAAAATACCCAACATCAAACAAATACCAGCCACCAATTGAAGTCCAAATATCCAATTGAGAGAAGCAGTCGTTGGAGGAAGATAATTGAGCAACGAAAAACGATGTAAATGGGCGTTGTAATCTTCGTAGCCAAACCAACCATTGGGCTGCAGCAACTGCTTGTTTTGTCCCTGCCAAGCTAATGTTTCAATCAACACCAAAATACCAGTTAGTAAACGTAAAACGCAGATGGTCAAAGTGGATTGCTGACTAAAAAACAGTTCTTCCCAAGTTTTCAGGAGTTGGTCAACGGTTATAAATACCAGCATTAGGTTAGGTTGAGGAGGTGATTGTATGCGTAAATACTCTTTGACTTAACCAAGGAAACAGGGAGCGTTGCCTCTCATCGGCAGGCTCATAAAATCGGAGAATATGTATTTTGACGGGAATCTTAGCCAACTCATTTGTCTTCTGAAATTCGCGAACAATGTAATTACAAATAGCTTCTTTGGGAATGACATCTTTCTGTGACAACAATTGATTGTGCATTTTGATAAATCGAAAATGAGGTGCCCATTGATACTCATTTTTTAGCGTGTATTCGGGCAATTTCCACGCCTGAATCGTGCCATCTGCAAGTTCAATTTCAAAACCAATCAGAAAATTTTTTGATACAGGTTGGGGTGCAAACAACGACCAGTAATTATCAAGCCCTGCCCAACAGATAGCTTTACCGAAGTGTTTATGAAGAAGTTCCCTAAAAAAATAACCTTCAGGAAGGCACCAAAATAGAAGCAAGATACTCATTAAGACAATGAAAATGCTTGCCCCTATCTTTTGAAGTATCTCTATCCATTCCATTGCTTTTGTGTTTAGATACATTACTTTGGTCTAACCATAGGTCTGACCCGTTACAACTATATCAGTGTCTCAGTTTCACAGTTCAGGAATACCGCCAAACCACACCCAAATAGTGACAAATGAGCTTTCCTTAAAAACAAAGACATTGATAATTCTGACTTACTCACGCTAATTTCTTTCCTCATCCGTTATTTTTGTAAACCTAACCTACTGCCGAATGATGCGACTGTTGTGCGTACTTTTGTCTTCGTGGATGTGCTGGTACTTGAGTTCATGTGCGGTATTCAAACCAGCCAATACCCCTACCAAAACATCTACCCCAAAACGAGTACTTCTGACTAAACCCAAAGGTTCCTACAGCAATTATGTTCGTGAGATTATTCGTACTGCCCGCGCTTATACGGGTACTCCTTACCGAAGCGGCGGCAACGACCGCAAAGGAATTGATTGTTCTGGATTGATTTGCAGCGTTTATACCGAAGTTGGACTGAAAGTACCCCGTATCTCATGGCAACAAGCTGAGTTTGGCACCGAAATCGAAGACGTAAAAGACATCAAAGCAGGTGACTGGATTTTTTATGTACCCGATGCTGGCAAGGCGGGCTACGTATCGCACGTAGGCATTGTGACCGAAGTACGCGGCAAAAACGACATCCTATTTATTCACGCCTCTTCTTCTAAAGGTGTCAGAGAGGACAATCTGTTTTCTAAATACTTCAAAAATCGGTTTGTGAAAGCGGTGAGGCCATTTTAAGAAATATTTTTCCCCGCCACGTACCCCGTCGTCCACGCGGCTTGAAAGTTATAGCCTCCCGTAATTCCATCAATATCAATCACTTCTCCTGCAAAGAAAAGCCCAGGGACTTGGCGGCTTTCGAGGGTTTTGGCGTGAAGCCCGTTGAGGTTTACACCTCCACAAGTGACAAACTCCTCTTTGAAGGTGGTCTTCCCTTGTACTTCCAACTGAAAATTGGTGAGCTGTTCTACCAAACGATTCAGGTTTTTAGCGGGCAAATCAGCCCAACGCATTGTATCGGGAATATGAGAGATTTCAACCAACTGTTTCCACAAGCGCTGTGGCAGCCCAAAGGGTGCTTGGGTAGGGACAAACTTACCTTTCCAAGTGACATCGCGCTGAAATTGAGCGAGTTGTTCTTGAATTTCGTTGGGCTTTTGGTTAGTAAAATTAATCAAAGACATAAATTGATAGTTTCTGTCGGACAACTCCCGCGCTCCCCATGCCGATAAACGCAATACCGCAGGGCCGCTTACCCCCCAGTGGGTAAACAACAATGCCCCAGTTTCGGCAAGTTTACTACCTGCTATTTTTGCACCCACACTACCCACCGACACGCCCATGAGGTCTTTTAGGAGAAGTTTAGGAACATTGAACGTAAACAAAGACGGCACAGGTATTACGATTTCAATTCCCAGTCGTGCCAGCCAATCGTAGCCTGACAACTGGGGATGCCCCCCCGAAGTGACTAAAACGCGGTCGGCATAAAGTACTTCACCCGATTGTAGGGTCAAATCAAAGCCTCCATTTCGATGTTCAATTTGAGTGACACCTGCACTTGTACGAACCAATACACCCGCATTTTTGGCCGACTTTAATAGACAATCAATAATTGTTTCGGAACTATTGGTCGTCGGAAACATCCGCCCATCGGGTTCGGTTTTGAGCGGCACACCCCGACTTTCAAACCACTCAATGGTATGTTGATTATTAAATATCTCAAACAAAGGGCGCAAAAACTTAGCCCCCCTCGGATAACCTTTTACCAATTCAGGAATGGAAGGAGCAGCATTGGTGACATTGCAACGCCCCCCTCCCGACACACGCACCTTGCTTAAAACCGTTCGACTTTTTTCTAAAATAGTGACTTTTACTTCTGGAAAAGTTTCGGCAGCCGTAATAGCACCCATAAATCCAGCGGCTCCTCCGCCAATAACAACGATATGTGTTTGTTTCATTTATCTAAATCGCAACTCGATCATCTGAAAATCGAAAATAAGGCTGAAAGTGCGGAAACTTTTGGGAAGTTCAAAAAATCTTTGCGTTGTTCGACCATCTATGGCTTAATTTGCGTTTCATACCCAAACATCAGTAATGAACAGAATGCACCGCAAAGGCTTACGTTTAGGAAATACCCTCATTTTATTATTTTTTTTCATTGTCATTGGCTTAGTATTACACTATCGTGGTCGAACAAAACCCTTAGTGGCGTTTTGGAATGACGTAAAAAGTGTGTTTATCTACGACAAAAAACCTACCGACCGTGGTGATAATCCTTACCGAAATCCTGAACCTACCAGCACTGCCGAAGATGACCGTACCGACGACGTAGCTTCCGATGAACGTCCCAAATCCAAAGAAGAACCCTCTTTATTGGAAAAAATAGGAATAAGCAAACCATCTCAATCAGAAACAGATGAACCAAAAACAGCTTCGTCAAGTGGTTCTGATTTTGCAAATATCAAAGATTTCAATCTTCCTGCCATTGGCTCCAACGACCAAATTGTGCGCCATCGTCGCTATACGCTCCGTTACCGCGAACAATACGAACAGGCCGATTGGGTGGCTTACAAACTTACAGGCGATGAAGCTCGCGCATATCTCTCACGCGATGGCAACAAGTTTGTACCCGACCCACTCGTCAAAACTGGCTCTGCAGTACACGCCGATTACACACGTTCGGGCTACGATCGTGGTCACTTGGCTCCCGCGGGCGATTTCAACACCTCGCCCAACGACAAGCAAGATACATTTTATATGAGCAATATTAGCCCTCAAGTAGGAGATTTTAACCGTGGAATTTGGAATGATTTAGAGCAAAAATTCCGTCAATGGGCCGAGCGCGATGAGGAATTGTACGTGGTGACAGGTCCCGTTTTGAAACCTGGACTCCCTACCATCGGCAAATATAACGAAATTGCTGTCCCAGAGATGTACTATAAAATCGCACTTTGTCTGACCGACAACGAACCCCGTATGATTGGTTTTTTAATGAAAAATGAGTTTTCGAGCGAAAACCTCAAAACGTTTGTGGTAAGCGTAGATGAAATTGAAAGGCTGACGGGGATTGATTTTTTTCCACGTATTCCCGACGCACTGGAGAAAAAACTGGAAAGTTCCACTTCTACCAAAGGTTGGTTTTCGTCCAGAAATTGACCTCTTTCTACGCTAACTCGCTTGTAACGACTTGGGTGTCTGTATCAATGAGTAGGATACCTTCGTGGGTATCATCAAGCTGTCCTACCAACACACCTTTCTTATTCCAAATAGCGGTTTTTCCAACACTTTCAAAATCATCGGAAGGTCCTAAAGCATTTGACATGAGTACCGTCATCGAATATTTACTGGCAATCTCGGCTAATGTCTGGGCAGCTTTCTGGACTCCGCTGGCTGACTTTGCTACACTGGCTATGTAAATTTCTGCACCGCTGTTAAAGGCATTTTCAGAATGTTGGGGCATAGACAATTCGTAACAAATGGCAAAAGAAACAGGGGTTTCGTTAATTTTTAAACCCGTAAGATTTTGTCCACTTACAAAAAAAGGTTCTTCATCAGGATGCAAATATTGTTTTGAATACGTTTTTCGTGCCTTGTTTGGCTGAAAAAGTACCATCGTAATACAAACTCCCCCTTCATTTTTAGTAGGTATTCCTACTCCGATTGTTATCTGATGGAGGTCACTGATTTCTTGAAAGGTATTAAATCTCTCATCGTCTGGATGAGTTGCTAATTCCTTTGCCAAAGACGGTTCGTAGCCAGTAAGTGATAATTCAGGAAAAACAATTAATTCGACTCCTTTTGAAAGAGCCAAATGGATTAGCTTTTGATGCTTTTCAATGTTTTTTTGAATATCACCTTTGATGGCTCTCGTCTGGGCTACGCAGATTTTCATTTTGTCATGTTTTTCACTTTATCTTACTTCAAACGAAGCACCACAATGCCAGTATGTTTTTTGATTTTTTGCAGATAATCAACCAGTGGTTCGTTGGAAATTACCACACTTTTGGCATCAGAAGAAGCATGAAGTAAATATGCTTGATTCCCTTTTTTTACCACAAAACCCTCATGATTGAAGTCCAACCCCGCAATATTGGAGGTAATGGCTATAATATCTCCCTCTTGCAACTGATCCTCAACCTTACTTACTTCATTTTTAGGAATATAATGCCAAGCTTTACCCGACAAACGTTCTTCCACTTGCTGAGTAATTTTAAATTCTGTCTCATCCTCTAATCCCGTGTATAACGTTCGATGACTTGTCATAAAATTGATAATAGGCTGAGTTTTAACTCCTCCTAATTGCTCGGTTATGTCCGAGTACCAGCCCATGGCTTCACCTTGTTGTTTCCATTCCAAAAAATAATGCAGTCGTGAGCCGTACCCTTCAATTTTCCCGTCACGGTAGCGCATTTGCCGTAGCAACATCTGAAATTCGAGGTACGTTTTAAGGTGATGACGTGCCAAAGTCATGGCCAATACCGACTCTACAAAGGTGTAGCAATCAAATGCCCTCAAATTACAGATAAGTTTTTCGGGAGTTTGTTCCAGGGTATGTGCCACGTAAGGAGTACTTAAAAAACTCTTCGCGAACACAATAGCCGTAGCAGGCTTCGTTGGGCCTTTTTCTAACTGTATTTTCTCGGAAAAAATCGCTTGGTTTAAATCTATCAAACGCCAAGATGAGAAAGTGATGAGCAGACAAAAGATAGAACACCGATAAAACAGACTGAACAGATTTGAACGGATTTTACTAACTGTAAAAATCCGTTCAACCCGTCTAACCCGCGTTCTATTGATTAGTAAGCTATCTATTTTCGACTGCTGCATTAGCTTTCAACTGCTACGTTCCATTCAAAAGTAATCGCCTGCTCAATATCGGGATGAAGACTCAAAGCCACTGGGCAAGTGTAAGCCGCACGCACCAGTTTAGTTTTATCGGCTTCGCTTATTTCACCTCCCGTCACCATTGAAAGCTTCACCTCTACCTTCGCTATTTTACGCGGGGGTTCTGCTGACATTACCTTCGTAATTTCCATCTGAGAACCTTTCAAGTCTATTTCATCACGACGGGCTACAATCCCCATAATGGTCATCATGCAGCTACCCAATGCTGCTGCTATAAGGTCGGTTGGTGAAAATGCTTCTCCTTTCCCGTTATTGTCGGTAGGGGCATCCGTAATGATGACCGTACCTGACTGTAAATGAGTAGCTTCAGTACGTAAATCTCCGAGATAGGTTGTTTGAACGGTTGGCATAGTCTTGATATTTGATACGTGTTGGATTTAAGTTTTCAGGTTGATTAGCTCGATTTTATTGGGTTTTTAGCTATTTTACATTGGTTACCCAAAAGTTATTCTAAATCAAATAGAGATGCAATTTACGGTTTATGGAAAATTTCTGAACCATAAGGGTCATAAAATAGTTTGTTTTAGCAAAGGATATCGCAACTTTTTTACCCTTTTTCACGTACATTGACTTGACTTTAAAAAGTATTTTTGTTACGTTTAGATAAAATTTTTGTTAAGTCTGATGAAATCAATTTCCACCATAGCTTTTGCTTTGCTGCTACTCGTGCAAGCCGCGTGGAGTCAGCAGCGCCGCACCAAAACCAACCTCGAAGAAGAAGAGGAGGATTATGCGACCATCACTACGTACGGTATTACGACCAATACTAACTCTGGTCTGTTAGGGGGGTTGGTATTTCGCCATTCAACACGCCTTGAAAATGAGCTTTTTGGGAGACGTCAGTATCGTTATTTAGGACTTGAATTAGTGAACGTTCGCCACCCAAAAGAGTTGTCACAATCGAGCAATACAGGTTCTCGTTTTACTCCTGGTAAACAAAATTACTTGTTTGTATTACGTCCCCAATACGGACGTGAAATTATCCTCTCCAACCGCAACAACGATGAAGGTACGAGTAGTACGCACCGAGGCCTACGATCCCGTGAAACACACTGATTGAAAATATTTTAGGTGCGGGCAATATATTACAAGGATTAGGCAACTCTTCGATTGTTCCAGGCATAAACGCCAAAATTGCTCTTAGCTTTGAATTGAGTGCTTTCCGAAGCAATCTCACAGGGGTAGAAGTAGGTTTCCTTACCGAACTCTTTGCCAAAGCACCCGTTATTATACCTTTTTGCCGAAAATCGTAGCTTGTTCACCTCAGGTTACGTAACTTTGTTCTTCGGAAACAAAAAATGAAACCATTTTACTTCAGAATTTACTACTTTTTCCATTTCTTGCATCGTGACTTTGGGACTTGTAGAATGGAATGAGAATTAGTACCAATACTACTACACAACATCTTGAGTCGGACGACTATTTAGGATGGATTGCAAAAAAAAACGCTCATTTGTAGTTGCCATTAAAAAGATGGCTGTGTCAATGATTATCAACTAATATACAATACAACAAATAAGTAATATAGAAAATTTGGAGATAATTTCAGCACAGGCCATAAAAATACTTTTCATAGGAGACTCATTTATGCACGCCATAGACGCTTCTGACGATAGTACCTACTATGCTTTATTGGGAAAATGGCTAAATTTTGAAGTGTTTGGTATCGGCACAGGAGGCTACGGCACTCTACAAGAAGCTCTTCAGCTTGAAAAAATCATTAATCAAGTTAAACCGAACCTTGTTGTTCTACAGTTTTGCGAAAATGATTTCATAAACAATAGCTTTGAATTAGAAAAAGTTAGTGTTTATCATAATAATCAGCATAGGAGACCTTATTTAAACATAAATGGAAGCGTATTTTATGCCAATCCGATCAAAAATCCATTATTAAGCTTTTTTATCAGAAACTCAAAACTCCTATCATTCATAGCACCTAAAATTAAGATTTTACTCAGACAAGAAAATAAACCCCAAAAGGCATATCATCAAGTACAAAAAGAAGTATTTAACCAAGAAGAGTATAATAAAGCAAAAAAAATAACCGATATATGCTTAAAAAAAATCAAAGTAATTTGTAAAAAAAATGATGCTATTTTGGTTAGTTTTCCTGTGGATTCTCCTCTCCGAAGTCGGTATAAGAAATCAAAAACGCCCTATGAATTGCTTATGCAGCAAAACAATATTGAAATATTGGGAAATGTGCCTGAAGCAATTGAAAATCACGAAAATCAAGGGGTCTGTTGCCGTGCTGAAGATGGGGCGCACTGGAATCATACAGGTCATTTAATTTGTGCCCAAACCTTAATGAATCGTTTACAATACGTGATAACTCACGAAATAAAACAATGATTGAACTTCCCGTAATTGCGTCTGAACGAAAAAAACGTCCTGATTGGCTAAGAGTAAAACTTCCCGTAGGGCCAGAATATCGTAAAGTTCGGACAATTGTAGATACCAATAAACTCCATACAATTTGTGAAAGTGGCAACTGCCCCAACATGGGCGAATGTTGGGGTGAAGGTACCGCCACATTCATGATATTGGGCAATGTTTGCACGCGTAGTTGTTCATTTTGCGCAGTAGCTACTGGACGACCCAATGAATACGATGTGGACGAACCGCGCCGAGTGGCCGAAGCCATCAAAACCATGGGGGTGAAACACGCCGTTATTACCTCCGTCAACCGCGACGAGTTAAAAGACCGTGGGGCAGAGATTTGGTATCAAACTGTCGTTTTAACTAAGCAACTAAGCCCTAACACAACCATCGAAACGCTGATTCCTGACACAAAAAGTAACTGGGAAGCCTTAGAACGCATGATTTCGGCAGGACAAGAAGTGGTTTCGCACAATGTTGAAACGGTGGCGCGTTTGTACCGCGCAGTGCGCCCCCAAGCGCGTTATGAGCGTAGTTTAGAGCAAATTCGTCGTACTAAAGCATTTGGCAAGCGTACCAAGTCAGGTATTATGTTGGGATTGGGCGAAACCCAAGACGAAATGTTGAAAGCCATGGACGACCTTGTTGCACACGGCTTAGATATTCTTACACTTGGCCAATATCTCCAACCTACCAAAATGCACCACGAAGTGATAGAGTGGATTCACCCCGATACGTTTGCCATGTACCGCGAAGAAGGACTAAAACGTGGTTTAAAATACGTAGAATCAGGACCATTGGTAAGGTCGAGTTATCACTCCGAGCGCCACGTCAACGTGCCGATTTAATAATAAAGTTGTTTAGTTGAATTTCAAGTATCTTTATCATAAAAAAACCTATGAATAAGTTACCTGTGAATGTTTCAGAATCAGATTTTGAGACTTACATTTTACCACACTTGACCCATAAAATTGGTCATAATCGTTTGAAAGTAAGTTACCATTATATTTTCAATACGATTTTACATGTATTGAAATCTGGCTGTTCATGGAGAACATTAAAGCCTGACAATCAATTGGTTACTTGGCAAAATATTTATTATCATTATGCTAAATGGAGCAAAGATGACAGTTTTAAACGACTATTTGAATCTTCAACTTCAATTATTTCTGATAAATTAGCTCTTGAATGTTTACAATTAGATGGCACTCACACTCCGTCAAAAAAAGGGGTGAAAATGTTAAATGGCAACGGCGCAAAAGAGCAAAAACCGTGAATAATTTGGTCATTTGTGATAATAAGTACAACATTTTAGCCATTTCAGATTGTATTGATGGTAATCATCATGATAATTTTGAAATCATTGAGAATGTCAAAAAAATGCTTCAATCACTTGATGAACAGCTTATTGACTATAATATGTCTCATCTTAATGCCGATTCTGGATTTGATGTCTCTGCATTCATTGAGTTCATTGAAAAGCATAAAATTGTAGCTAACATCAAGCAAAACAAGCGAAATACTAAGAAAATCATGCCCGAATATCGATACATGAGCGATTATATTTATGCTTTTAGATTTAAAATAGAGGTGGTTTTTGCTTGGTTAGATACTTATAAAAGAATCCTTGTACGCTTTGAACAGTTAGCTAAAAACGAATCTGTTTTAACTTTTGGAAAAGACTCCCAAATAAGTGTGATTTTTGAGTGACCAAACTTAAAACAACACCTCAATGGGAGTCTTGAACAAAGATATAATTGAAACGTGGATAATACCACATTTAACCGTTGGCAGCCGAGGTTTTGAGCCAACAGTTTCGGTAGAAGAACTCATAAATGCGATTTTCTATCGGTTGAAAACCGGATGCCAATGGCGAGAACTGCCGACGAAAGAATTTTTCAGTGATAAAATATTGAGTTGGAACAGTGTCTATTATCATTTCAACGCATGGTCAAAGGACGGGTGTTGGCGAAAAATTTGGATAAATATTTTGAGTCAAAATTTAAAACATTTGGACTTGTCAAGTATCGAATTAGATGGAAGTCATACGCCAGCCAAGAATGGCGGGGATGCAGTTGGTTATCAGGGGCGAAAAGCATCTAACACAACAAATGCGTTGTTCTTGTCTGATAGTCAGGGAATTATGCTTGGTATGTCCACCCCGCAAGAAGGCCAACATCACGATCTTTTTGAGATACAAACGCTATTTGACGAAATATGTAATATCCTTAAATCAGCAGGAATAAACCTTAAAGGGCTATTCTTAAATGCTGACCCTGGATTTGATTCAAAAGAATTTCAAGAGGTTTGCCAGAAGGAAGAAATTATTGCCAATGTAAAACCAAATCCAAGAAATTCAGCGAATCAACAACATGAGCCTTATCAATCAGGTACACATATTTTCGATGAAGAACTTTATCAAGATAGAACTGTCATCGAACACGCAAATGCTTGGATTGATGGATTTAAGGCTCTTTTAGTCAGGTTTGAATTCTCTGTAAGAAATTGGATGGCTTTGCATTTTATCGCATTCTCAGTCATTTTTTTAAGAAAAATCAATAAAAAACAAAAAGTTTAAACAGCTTCAACTTTAAAGCATGGCTATTAATGGCTTCGGCAATGATTAATTTTAGACATACTTTCAACTAAACAACTTCAATGCAAAAATACGATTTCATTATCGCAGGTGGCGGCTTGGCTGGCCTGAGTTTGGCTTATTATATGAACCAAACCGTACTGCGCGAAAAATCTATTCTGATTATTGACCAAGACACCAAGACCAAAAATGATAGGACTTGGTGTTTTTGGGAAAAAGACAATCAAAATCCGTTTGATGCCATTGTCCACCGCACATGGAAAAAAGTCTATTTCCACGGCACTAATTTTTCCGATACGCTCGATTTAGGCGAATATTCCTATAAATGGTTGAAAGGCATAGACTTCTATAATTTTGTTAAACTCGACCTTCTTACCAATCCCAACATAAAATTTATCAATGAGCGCATTGAGCGTCTAAAAGACACGCCAGCGGGTGGTTTTATCATCACCACCGAAAATCAATATTTAGGTGAATACGTTTTTGATAGTATCAAACCGCTTAAATTAGACTTAGCCGACTGTCACAACATGCTTCAACACTTCAAAGGTTGGGAAATCATCACTGATAAACCTGTCTTTGACCCTACTTGCCCGACCATGATGGATTATCGCGTGGAACAGCGCGGCGTAGGTGTACGCTTCATGTATGTATTACCCGAAAGCCCCACTCGTGCGATGGTTGAATACACGGTGTTTTCAGATAAACTCCTCTCTCCTACCGAGTACGATGCCGAACTGCACAAGTACCTCAAAGATTTTCTAAAAATTGACAATTTCAGTATCGAACATGAAGAGTTTGGGGTCATTCCAATGACGGATGAACCTATCCTCAACCAAGCAGGGGAGCATATCATCCGAATTGGTACGGCGGGCGGCTATGTGAAAGCCTCAACGGGCTATGCGTTTCAGCGAACACAGCGATTTACACAGGCATTGGTACGAAATTTAGTAACAGAGGAAAAGCCTATTTCTCCCCCAAAAACCCTTGGACAACAATTTAAAAGTCTCTTAGACAGCACGTTACTCAATGTTTTATTAAAAAACCGAGCGTCGGGGAAGGATGTTTTTACGGCACTTTACAAAAACAACCCGACTCCCCGGTTATTTGCCTTTTTGGACGAAGACACTTCGCTGAAAGAAGACCTGCAAATTATGGCAACCGTACCCTTAGGGGAATTTACAATGGGCTTGTTTGACACCTTAAGAAAAAGAATTTAAGTAGGATTAGCTTCTCTATCCACCCACAAATAACTGTTGGGGTGGAGTTTCAGTGCGGAAGCAGGTAAACGTTCGCTAACGGGTTCGTCCAATACACGTCCAATAATTGCTTTCTTCTTCTCCCCGTTTGCAATGACGATGGCTATTTTGGCTTCTAAAAAGTGCTTCAATCCTACCGTAATACCTTGGGTAAGTGGGGTTTCGGACTGAAAATATTTTTGCCCAACTGACGCCGTTACTTCTTCTAATTCTGAGACGTGGGCGTAAGTATCAAACGAAGTACCAGGTTCATTCAGCCCCAGATGTCCGTTCATGCCAATACCAACCATGATAATGTCTAAGCCGCCTTTGCTCGCAATAAATCATTGACACGCTGACACTCTACTTCCAAATCTTCGGCCAAACTATCGAAAACGAAACCCGTTCAGGTAATCATTGCCACTGGGCAATGGATAAGTGTCCATCAATGTAAGAACGACAACTACCCGCATTGTCGGGGGCAATGCCCACCCATTCGTCTAAGGCCACAAAAGTCACTTGGTCAAAATCTCCCGCTTGGGCATTGTTCAATTTTCTAGAAGGCAGGGTTTTCCCGAAGTTGATAATAAATAGTAGAAAGGTAGGTTTTTGACGAACGTAGTCGAGAATAAACTGAGAGGCATGCGCTGAGAGCGCGTCGTAGGTAGAGAATACTTGGTGTCTATCTTTGATGTATTTTTTGTACCGTGTTTATAATTGCTCAACATGCTTAGCCGAAAACAATTAATTTGACCTTTTACATTTGTATTTCGATACAAATCAAACAGTATGATTATCTCATTTTCGGGGCTTTCTACGTGTCGAGCGTATTTTTGGGCTTTGTAGGCACGCGCTCGTTCAGAGTTGAGCATTACCGATACTCCAAACGTAACACCTTGATATTGAATACTTGTAATAACCTGCTGAGATAATCGTCTCGTAATGAATATCCTACACATTCAAATAGCTTAGATTCTTGACAAAGTAATAAAATAGAAAGTCTCGAATCCAGAGACTACGCTTCTCAGTATTCGCGCCTGCAGTGGATTCTGCCAAAACACTTATACGCTTTTCCTTTCCGTAAAAATTGGATATACACCTCGTCAACCTGTGTGAAGTGTTGCTCAAGATAATAACTCCAAAGTTCTTG
Source organism: Runella sp. (assembly GCA_044228585.1). Taxonomy (GTDB): domain Bacteria; phylum Bacteroidota; class Bacteroidia; order Cytophagales; family Spirosomataceae; genus Runella. Next base: position 36,678 of record JBGAUP010000019.1, read on the forward strand.
TTCGTTGGGTAAGCGCCCTTTAAAAAAATAAATTTGTAAAATGCCAGCGCAAAGGTGGAGCTTGGCTTTTCTACTTCGGGATCTCTGGGGAGGTTTTCGCCCGTGTAGCTAAATTGACTTACTTGTTCTTCTATCTCAGTCGCAGTCCAATGCTTTTTCCGTACCAACGTAGCCGTATCTCCCACAAAACGCACATCCACAGTGATGTTATCGTCGAAAAAGAAAATCTGAATTGACAGTAAATGAAGCATGTAAGTAGTCAACAAAATTGAAAAGTGACGGAGTCGGCCATTGAAAGATTCAACCTTATTTCAAAACCAAAGACCCATCTTAGGATTTTTACTCGTTTGATGACCAGCCAATATAAACCTACATCAAATCCTAACGACAAAGTACTAATCACTACGAAAACCACCCCTAAACGCCCAAATTGTACTTGTTGGTGGACAAAACCTTACTACCACGATGATGGTTTGGTGCAAAAATATAAAAAGGATAGACTCCTTCGTTGACAGGCTAAAATGGGATGAGGATTCCGATTCAAATACTGGATAACGCGTACCCCAACTGTTGCCAAAACCGAAAACCAAGTCGCTAGCGAATTCGATGTCCCAAACTACGTCAAAACCACGCCACATCGTCCCAAGTAGGATATATAACGAACGCAATTTGATGTGTATAATCCATAGCTAAAGCGGTTGAGGGTCAAGGGCTGCAAAACCATAAATACGTCTTCGTTTCGGCCACTTCGCTACAGCTTAGGCGACTCACTACAGTACATATCCTCCCAAACAACAACAAAATATTAAAGTAAAATAAGCCCAATCGTCCACAAGTGCGTGCGTTTCGTCGGGGTAGAATGGTGAAAGGCACTTTCAATAATAATAAGTACCAATGCATACCCTAATGCCCCACCTTTACGCGAAGCAAATCGCTCTATTTTATCTAAAAAACGTATTCCTCTCGCGCCATTCAACCACCTAAACAACGGAATACTAATCAATGAGAACAAAAATAAGTAGGCTACAAACCACAAATGATGCCAGCTAAAACTTCCTTCGGGATAAGGCACAAAGTCAAAAACAGATGGGTAAAAATCGGCATAATTAGCAAAATGGATGCCGTTAGAAATTCGTTCATAATAGATTTGCGGAGGCACAATGACAAACATCCCAAAGACCAGCGGCAGAAAGAGTCGTTTTACGCGTTCGCGGGTATAATTTCCATAAGTGCGTTTGCGTAAAGCAAAATACGTTCCTGCTCCTGAAATAAAGAACAAAAGTGGCATACGCCAATAGTGCAACCAAATCATTATCCACCGCATTACCTCACTTTTCTCGGCACTTTTGATGTGCCAACCCCAGGGTACATAAATCATCCCAACATGATAGTACAACAGAATAATAATACATATAACACGTAACCAATCGAGGTCGTAACGACGCGAAGTAAAACCTTCGGACAAAGAGTTTCTTTTAGAAACAATTTCTTGAGTTTGCATGGTTGTCTTTTTTTGACACAAAAGAAATAATCACTTGCAAGTCCTCTGCTATTTACCGCTAAAATCGAAGTTCATGCTTATCGGGAAGGAGTAAAGTAGGGTAAATACTGACAAACATTCCAGCAGAAACTGACTTTCGTCATATCTCTACGACTGCTAATGACGCACTTTTGGTAAAACCTTTCATATCGTTCGTCAAACTTATAAGGTTTAATATGTCACAACCCATTTCATCAACCGTCGAAGTGCAGTGTTACCACTGCGGAGCTGACTGCGAAGACCACGTCATTGTTTACGACGATAAGCCCTTCTGTTGTGAAGGCTGTAAATTGGTTTATGAACTCTTGCAAGAAAACGAGCTTTGTAGCTACTATGACTTTACCCAAAAACCTGGGGTATCGCCCGACAAAAACTACTATGCTGGTAAATATGCGTACTTAGACCTTCCCGAAGTTCACGACCGTATCATCGAATTTACGGACGGACGCCAAACGCACGTCAATTGGTACTTGCCTCAAATGCACTGCAGCTCCTGCGTATATTTGCTCGAAAACCTCCATCGTTTGCAGGAAGGCGTAATTTCGGCGTTGGTTAACTTTCCCGAAAAGAAAGTGCGGATTGTGATAGATGAACAAAAAGTAAGCCTCAGCAAAGTAGCAGAGTTGCTCACCTACATAGGTTATGAGCCTTATATCAGTCTCCAAGATGTAGAGGCAAACCAAGCTCCCAAAACCAATCGTACACGTTTGTACAAAATAGGCATTTCGGGCTTTGCTTTCGGGAACGTGATGATGATGAGTTTTCCAGACTATTTTGGTTTGGGAAATTCACAAACTGATCATCGTTTACAGTCCATGTTTAGTATTTTTAGCGTGGTGCTGGCTTTGCCCGTATTTTTTTATGGTGCTTCCGACTTTTTTGTGTCGGCTTGGAAATCCATCCGCAAACGTTACCTCAACATTGACGCCCCCATCGCTTTAGCCATTTTGGTAACTTTTGTCCGCAGTCTCTACGAAATCAGCACCCAAACGGGCGTGGGTTATTTAGATTCGATGACGGGTATTGTGTTTTTTATGCTGCTCGGTCGGTATTTTCAGGACAAAACCTACTCGGCCATTTCGTTTGACCGCGACTATAAGTCTTATTTTC
>JBGAUP010000391.1:0-4630 GCA_044228585.1 Runella sp.
TTCGCCGCTGTTGGGGTGTTGGTTACGGTAGTGTTTGAGATATAAACGGTATAAAACGTATTGGCAAATCGTGAGTCAACATCTCTCTTTACAAATGCTTGGTCAAGGAAATAGTTTTTGCCCGTATTTACGCCCGAAGTTTGTTTGACACTATTGGGACGAATACGCTGGTACGGACGACCGTAGTAAGAGTCACGTATCATGGTTGACGTTCCAGAGTTGACCAACACTCCTGAAGCATTGACAAACGAATTAATCCCGCTGTTGTTGGGGTAGTTCCAGTTGGGAAACCAAGGTGTGAGGTTTTGAGCAAAGCCCCCACTCGCACCACCACCCGCAGTATAATATCCAAATTTTGCATCGTTTGAGTGGTCGCTTACAAACAAGGTTTCTTTGCCATAATCGTTGGCAGGGACAAAGGCGTCACCAAAATCTTGCCACAAATCCAGTCCATAGGTTGCTTTATTGGCAATAAGGTCATTCGATATTTTGGCAGCTTCCGCAAAATCTGCTTGCGAATTTGTCAACCAGCCACGCGTCAGGTAGGCTTTTGCCAAGAAAAATAATGCTACAGGTTTGGTAGCCGCTTTCCCTAAAAACGGAGCGGTGGGTTTATCAGGCAAAGCAGCCGCGGCCTCTGTAAAGTCCTGAATAATTAACTTATAAACCTCAGCAGCAGGGTCTCTTTTGGCACTTTGCGAGGGCAATGTAATAAACTCTGTATGCAAGGGTACATCTCCCCACGTTTGCACCAAATAGAAGTACCAAAAAGCTCTCAAAAACTTAGCCTGGGCCAAATATTGTTTTTTTGTGGCTTCAGGTAAGTCAATATTCTGCCCAAACTTTAAAACACCGTTGATGGTATTGATGGAAGTAAAAGCAGCCGCCCAAGCCGAACCAAAGTTGGTACTATTCAGACCATTAAACGTATGTACAGCTCCGCCCCCACTACTGGCTCCTTGAATAAATTCGTCGGTGCCTGCCTGCATTTCAATAGAAAAACCCTCGGTACCCCACTGGCCACGGATTTCGTTATATACTCCAGCAATTCCTCCCAACACCCCCGCAGGGCTATTGAAAAAAGAAGGGACAATTTGCGATTGCGGATGCTCTTCGAGTATTTTTCCACAGCTTAGACAGAACAGTAACGCGAAGGCAATAAGTAAACTATGTATCTTTTTCATCTTGAATTAAAATTTAAGATTTAAACCTAATGTAAATTGACGCACTGGAGGGTTATTTAAATTTACAGTAATGAAGCGATTAAAATTTCCCCCCTGAATTGTGTTACCATAACCATTGCCTTCGGGGTCAACAGCCAGCTTAGCTTTCACCAATGGCGAATAGATGATAAAAGGATTGGTAGCGTTTAGGTAAATACGCGCCGAAGAAACCCCGATTTTGTTAAGTACTTTCGCATTGACCGTATAACCTAAGTTGATACTTCTCATTTTAATAAAAGACCCGTCCTGATAAGAAGTAGTCGAAGTAAAGTTTCGTACACCCCCACCTGCATCTGGTCTTGGAAAGGCATTGGTTGGGTTTTCAGGAGTCCAATAATCCATGACCAATTGGTTTGAACGTCCTTGGTTGAGGAAGCCAAAACCAGAACCGCCGCCTGACGTACCTGACAAGTAAGGCACTACTACCTTCATCCCCATACGAGCGAAGGTGACGATAGACAGGTCAAATCCTTTGAAATTAAATCTATTGGTCAATCCTCCCTCCCATTTTGGTTGGAAATTGCCGATGATTTTACGGTCATTGGCATCTATCACTCCATTATTGTCAATATCCTCTACTCTGATTTCGCCAGGAACTTGGACAGGTGATGTTTGCTTTTTCAGCGTGCCATTGTCCAAATCAGACTGCTGCCAAATACCGATTTTATTATAATCATAAATAACGGTGAGCGGATGCCCTACAAACCAGAAGTTGCCTTTATTATCTAACTCAGTGGGCGTAGTAAGCTGCGTGATTTTTTCACGGTTAAAGAAATAAGTAACATCAGCACTCCAATTAAACCCACCTTTATTTCTGAAAATATCGAAAGTCAATGATGATTCAAACCCTTTTCCTTCCGTTCTTCCAAGATTTTTCAGGGTCGAACCCGCACCGTTACTTTGGGGCAAATTCACTGAAAGCAAAATGTCTTTTGTTTTTTGGTAATACACATCAAACGACCCCGTGATACGATTGTTAAATAACCCAATTTCTAACCCAATATCCGACTGAGAAGTGGACTGCCATCCCAAATCACTCGCAGGAAGGCTCGTAACAGTGTAGGCAAGAGCCTGCCCTGCCGTAGTAGTACCGAAGTTATAGTATCCTGTTGAGAGTGCTCCCAAGGTGGCATACGCCCCTACGTTGCGGTTACCCGAAATTCCCCAACCACCTCTTAATTTCAAGTTTGAAAAAAAGGCCACATCCTTCATAAATGGTTCATCAATAATATTCCAACTTAAACCAATCGCAGGGTAATTGAAATACTGATTTCCTGGCGACAGCGTAGAGGAGCCATCTCTGCGGAAAGTAGCCGTTAAAATGTATTTATCATTAAAGGTATAATTCAGACGAGCCATATAAGACAACAACCCCGTCTCACCGAAACTACCGCTACCCGTAGGTTGACCAGAAGCTAAGGAGAAATTGGCAGTTTGAATATAATCAGCAGGCACCCCTCTTACGTTGAAACTACTACCTAAATTATGATTCTTGGTAATTTCATACAGGGCTGTTAGTCCAAGTCTATGTTTTGTAGCAAACGTTTTATCGTAGTAAAGCAAGTGTTGCATGTTTACGTCCCAATACTCCGTATTTCTAATATCAGCATTAGATACATTTTGATCAACTCCTGTATTGACAAACGTATTTGGGGGGCCATAGCCATTAAAGTGAGATTGACTGAAATTAAGACCAGCGTTAAAACGGTATCTAAGTCCTTCTAAAATATTAACTTCTGCGTACAAGCTATTGAATGTTCTGATATTACGCTCGTTTGAAAGAATATCGTCTCCACGAGAAATAAGGGTAAGTGGGCTCACTGCTTGGGCCTCAATGGTTCCTTTTTTGGGATTCAAATTGACCGTTCCGTCTTCGTTGTAAGGTTTAACCAAGGGCGATAAACGAACCAACTCGGTGGGAACTCCTCCCCCAGCAGGGTCATTTCTGCGCGTAAGCGTATTGATTGTATTTAAGCCTATCTTAACGCGTTTGCCGATTTTCTGGTCAATGGTAGCACGGATAGTCATACGGTCAAAGTTTTGGTTTGGCATAATACCCGTTTCGTTAAAATAGCCAAGCCCCATACTATATTGCGTATTTTCTACACCGCCCTGTAATCCGAGCTGATGGCTTGTATTAAAGCCCGATTTATACATTAAATCCTGCCAATCCGTCGAAACGCCTGCGGCAAGATTTGCCTTTTCTTCTTCCGTGAGCGGGTAGGCAGTCGTGCCTGCGCCTTGGGTATTCAACGCCGCTGATTGCTCCTTAAATTTTGCGTACTGCTCACCATTCATAACGTTGTATTTGCCCATGATACTTGTCACTCCGTGGTAACCATCATAGGTCAAAACAGGCTTACTAATCTTACCTCTTTTGGTCGTAATCAAAATAACGCCTCCTGCTCCTCTCGAACCAAAAATAGCCGTGGCCGAAGCGTCTTTTAGGATTTCGAGGTTGGCAATATCATCTGGGTTAATGTCATTCAATCCCCCAAAAGGAATCCCATCTACCACGACAAGCGGCCCATCAAGACCATCGCCATTCCCCGTCGTAATAGAGCGGTTGCCACGGATACGAATAGAGGCTTGGCTACCTGGGGTAGAGCCATTGCTAACGATAGATACCCCAGCGGCACGTCCTTTGAGCTGGTTAAGAAGGTTTGGCGCGGGGACTTCTTTCAAGGTAGCCTCCGTCACTGAAACCACCGCTCCGGTAACATCTCTTTTACGTTGGGTTCCATAACCCACTACCACTACCTCGTTTAAGGTTGACTGGTCTTCCTCTAAAATAATGTTAATCGTGGAGCTATTCCCGACTAAAACCTCTCTGGTTTTATAACCAATGGAGCTAAAAACCAACGTCTCATTTGGAGAGGCATTAATAGAATAAACTCCTTCGCTATTGGCCGTAGTGCCCTTTGTTGTGCCTTTTACCAATACAGAAGCTCCAGGCATTAGCTCATTGCCTGATGATTTAATAACCCCCTTGACAGTTTGGGCCTGTAGTGTAAAACCAGACAGCACGAATAGCAAAATGCACCCCACCAAGTAGTGCTTATTTTGCCGTTGGAAAATGGAGAATTGTTTCATAAAATGAAAAACATGGTTGAGTTGAATAAAAAATATGACTGATTGGATAAAATATATAATCTTCCTAATGCCGATGTAAAGGAAGTAGATAGCTAAAAAACAGAGTAGCACATATCAACAAATCTATGTACCAAATGTTCAACGCCTCAAAAATTGTCAGTTTGACACGTTTTTTAATAAAGTTGTTTAGTTGAATTTCAAGTATCTTTATCATAAAAAAACCTATGAATAAGTTACCTGTGAATGTTTCAGAATCAGATTTTGAGACTTACATTTTACCACACTTGACCCATAAAATTGGTCATAATCGTTTG
>JBGAUP010000392.1:0-4612 GCA_044228585.1 Runella sp.
AGGATAATGGCATCATAAAAGGGCTGGTTTTAAATAGCAATGCGAAGTAAAATAACGACATGACAATAAAGTAAATATTTGGAAATAGTATGGTAGAAAAACTCATTCATTTTGCCCTGCACAACAAATTGATTGTGATGGTACTGGCGTTGGGCTTGTTCGGTTGGGGCGTGTATTCTGTCCGAACAAACCCCATTGATGCTATCCCGGATTTGTCCGAAAATCAGGTCATTGTTTTCACTGAATGGATGGGTCGTAGTCCTCAACTCATTGAAGACCAAATCACTTATCCATTGGTTTCAAACTTACAAGGAATACCCAGCATCAAAAATGTACGGGGTACTTCTATGTTCGGGATGAGCTTTGTTTACGTCATTTTTGAGGACAATGTAGATGTCTATTGGGCAAGAACACGAGTGATGGAACGACTCAATTATGCCCAACGATTACTTCCACAGGGAGTAACGCCTTCATTAGGCCCCGATGGCACAGGTGTAGGACACATTTTTTGGTATCACCTCGAAGCCCCGGGCATGGACTTAGGGGAGCAACGAGCCTTACAGGATTGGTATGTCAAATTTGCCCTACAAACCGTAAAAGGGGTTAGTGAAGTGGCTTCTTTCGGCGGCTTTGGCAAACAGTATCAAATCAACATTGACCCCTACAAGCTTAATTACTTTAATGTCCCGCTGATGGATGTATTGAATTCTATTCGTAAGAATAATAATGATGTAGGCGGTCGAAAATTTGAAATGTCAGACATGGCCTACATCGTGCGGGGATTGGGTTACATCAAAAATGTCAAAGACATTGAAGATATACCCGTAGGAAATTATGGCTCCATTCCTGTGAGGGTAAGAGATGTAGCAACCGTTCAAATGGGTGGAGAGCTCCGTTTGGGCATTTTCGATGTAAATGGTGAAGGCGAAGTAGTGGGTGGAATCGTGGTGATGCGTTACGGTGAAAATGCTGATGCTGTTATCAAGGACGTAAAAATCAAGATGAAGGAAGTCGAAAAAGGGCTTCCGCCAAACGTCAAATTTAAGGTTTCCTATGACCGCAGCGAGCTGATTGAAGCGGCAGTAGAGTCAGTAAAAGGAACCTTGATTGAAGAAATGATAACCGTTTCGATTGTAGTTCTCATCTTTTTGCTGCACTGGCGCAGTGCCTTAATCATTCTGATACAGTTACCGATTTCAGTGGCTATTGGCTTTATTCTGCTCAATGCCTTTGGTATTTCTTCAAACATCATGTCGTTAACGGGTATTGCTTTGGCTATTGGCGTGGTAGTAGATGACGGCATCGTGATGGTTGAAAATGCGTATAGGCATCTTTCAGAAGCCCAATTGGATAAAGAAAAAAATCAAAGTATATGAGTTGGTTTAAAATTAAATTTCGAGTCTCAAAAGACCCACTTACTCCCGATGAACACTCGGAGATTATCGAAAAATCATCGAAACAGGTAGGCCCTGGGGTATTTTTTTCGACGATTGTGACGATTGCTTCTTTCTTGCCCGTCTTTTTGCTGACGGGTATGGAAGGCAAGCTGTTTTCTCCTTTGGCTTGGACTAAGACATTTATCCTGCTCGTTGATGCGTTTTTGGCAATTACCCTAACGCCTATACTAATTGTTCTACTACTTCGGGGGAAATTGAAGCCCGAAAGTGCCAATCCAATCAACCGATTCCTCGAAAAAATCTATACCCCTATTCTAAAATGGTGCTTAAAGTATCGTAAAACCACCATTAGTATTAACATATTGGCCTTGGCCGTTAGTGTTCCAATGATGCTAAATTTAGGAACGGAATTTATGCCTCCACTCGACGAAGGTTCGCTGCTCTTCATGCCTGTCACTCTCCCAGACGTATCAAATTCAGAAGTAAAACGCCTGCTGCAAGTCCAAGATAAATTGATGAAAACCGTGCCCGAAGTAAGCCACGTTATGGGAAAGGCAGGTCGAGCCAACACCGCTACCGACAATTCACCTATCAGTATGCTGGAAACGATAGTACTGCTCAAACCCAAAAGTGAATGGCGGGAAGGCAAAACCAAAGATGACATCATCAACGAACTAAACGCCAAACTGCAAATTCCTGGCGTAACCAATGGCTGGACGCAGCCCATCATCAACCGTATCAATATGCTTTCGACGGGAATTCGCACCGATGTGGGTTTGAAGGTGTACGGGCAAAGTTTAGATTCAATCAATCGAGTGTCGCAGATGCTCAAAAAACAATTGGATGGCATTGACGGGATAAAAGACTTATATGTTGAACCCATTACAGGTGGTAAATACATTGATATAATAGTCAAAAAGGAGGAAATCGGGCGTTATGGATTGAGTGTTGATGACGTAAACATGATTGTAGAAAGTGCCTTGGGAGGTATGATTCTAACTACTACCGTAGAAGGTCGTCAACGTTTTACGGTCAATGCTCGATTTGCCCAAGACTTCCGAAACAATATTCAGGCTCTAAAACGAATGCAGGTTCAAACCGCAAGCTACGGCCCAATTCCCTTGGATGCCGTTGCCGAAGTGAAAATTTCAGAAGGGCCACCTATGATTAACTCAGAAAATGCCATGCTTCGGGGTACTGTACTTTTCAATGTCAGAGACCGAGATTTAGGAAGTACCGTGGAGGAAGCGATGAAGAAATTGGAATCTTCGGTAAAAAAACTGCCAAAAGGTTATTTTATTGAATGGAGTGGGCAATGGGAAAACCAGATTCGTGCCAATCGTACCCTCAAAATTATCCTGCCCATCGTGCTGGTCATTATCTTCTTTGTGTTGTATTTCACCTACAACTCCATGAAAGAGGCGCTAATTACCATGATTACCGTACCATTTGCCCTCATTGGCGGGGTATATATGGTGTATTTCTACGGGGTCAATCTTTCGGTAGCGGTGGCAGTGGGTTTCATTGCTCTGTTCGGTATGGCTATCGAAACCGCTATGCTTATGACGATTTACCTCAATGAAGCTATGCAAAATTTGGTGTTTGCCAAAGGTAATTCAAAAGACACCATCACTAATGCGGATATTCGAGAATATGTGATTAGGGGAGCAGCCCAACGACTTCGCCCCAAACTCATGACCGTTTCTGTTTCTTTGTTTGGTCTAATTCCGATTCTGTGGGCAACGGGCGTAGGTTCAGATGTGATGCTGCCCATTACGATTCCGCTCATTGGCGGTACAATTACTTCTACAATTTATGTGCTATTGGTTACACCCGTGGTCTTTGAGATAACCAAAGAGTGGGAGCTCAAACGCTATGGAAAAATTGAACTTTATGATGTTAAAGAGTAAAAAGCCATGGTTAGCAGTAGGGCTATTGCTCTATGCTATTGTTTGCGAAGCGCAACAAAAACTGAATTTGAGCGGGATACTCCATCGAATTGAGGAAATCCACCCTGATTTAAAAATGATGGATGCCAAAGTCAAAGAGCTGGATGCTTATGCCGAAGGTGCTCGAAACTGGGAAGCCCCCAAATTTGGAGCAGGATTCTTTATGACCCCGTACAACTATATGATGTGGAGTCGGGCGGGTGCATTATACCACGAAGGCATGAATCAGGGCATGGGATCATTTATGGTTCAGGGCGAACAGATGATACCCAATCGTAAAATGCTTGATGCCGAAGAACGCTATATGAAATCTATGTCGGGTATGGAAGTCGCTCAAAAAGGTGTAATGCGAAATATGCTTTTCTCGGAAGCTAAAATGGCATATTACCGTTGGCTGGTATTGGAAAAAAAGAAAAATGTGTTGAAAGAAAGTCAAAACCTACTCAAATATATGATTGAGTCGGCAGAGGTTCGGTACAAATACAATCAGGAGAAACTAAGCAGCATTTACAAAGCCAAAGCTGCCCTCTTAGATTTAGACCGCATGAACCTGATGTTTGACGGCGACATTCGTCAGCAAAAAGTAATGCTCAATACGCTCATGCTGCAAGATCGAGCCACTGATTTCCAGATTGACACGCTTTCTTTGACCTATCTGTACCCAAATACTCCGTTAAATTTGGATACCAATGCCGTAATAAACCGCAGTGATTTGAGGGTGATTGACCAAAACCTGACCATTTCCCGCTACAAACAGGAGGTGGAGTTTCAGAAACTCAAACCCATGGTCGGTGTACAGTACGGCCACATGTTCGCTTTTGGTAACCAATGGCAGTTTACGCTTATGGGTATGGTCACGATTCCTTTTGCCAAATGGTCAAGCCGACAAATTAAAGCCAATATTAAAGGGCTTGATTATCAACGACAGGCCTATAATAAACAACGTGAAGGTTTGACTAATCAGATTTTGGGGAATTTGGCTGATCGTCAGGTAATGATGCAATCATACCAAGCCCAAATTAAGCAATACGAAAACGAGCAGTTTCCCGCTTTGCGCAAACGTTATCAAAGTACCTTATTGGCTTACGAACAGAACACCGACGAATTGTTCATGGTACTTGATGCATGGATGGAGCTCAAAATGGCTCGTATGAACCAGTTAGATTTATTACAACAACTACTGCAAGCACAGGTAGAATATGAAAAAGAATTGGAAAAAAGATAACCGCCTCGTTTGGCTGATTTTTGTCTTATTCCTTGGTTTAT
>JBGAUP010000393.1:0-4595 GCA_044228585.1 Runella sp.
AACAGCGAGCTTTTGGTAGGCGCCAGTCTGCTTGAAAAAATAGTAAAACAGGCTTCTAAAGAAGATAAAAAAAACATTCAGGAAGCAATCAAAACTTTTCGTAATGAAAAGAAGTACAACGAAGCTGTACTTCTGGCGATTAGTGAAGAGTTTGGAGAATGGATTGAAAAATATCCCGACCGAGAAAATGTAACCAAATATCAAGAATTAACCATTTGGGTGGATCGTCCCAGAGTAGGGTTCTCTACTTGGTACTCAATGTTCCCACGTTCGGCTGCCAAAGAACCTGGACAGCACGGGACTTTTCGTGATGTGATAGACTTACTTCCGCGCATCCAACGAATGGGTTTCGACGTCTTGTACTTACCCCCTATCCACCCTATTGGTACGCAGTTTCGAAAAGGCAAAAACAACAATGTACTTTGCCAACCAAGTGAGCCTGGCGTACCGTATGGCATAGGTTCTGAGTTAGGCGGCCACGATGCCATCCACCCCGAATTAGGTACTTTAGATGATTTCAAGGCACTTGTAGCAGCTTGTAAGGTACACGATATGGAGATTGCAATGGATTTGGCTATTCAGTGCTCTCCCGACCACCCTTGGGCAAAAAATCACCCCGAATGGTTTAAAATTCGCCCCGACGGTACGATTCAGTACGCCGAAAATCCACCTAAAAAATACCAAGATATTTATCCAATCAACTTCGAAACCGAAGCATGGCAGAGTCTTTGGGAAGAGCTAAAACGAATAATTTTTGTATGGGCGGAATGGGGTGTTCGTATTATTCGGGTGGATAATCCGCACACCAAAGCGTTTTCATTCTGGGAGTGGGTCATTGCCGAAACCAAGCAGAAATACCCCGATATGATTTTCTTGGCAGAGGCGTTTACTCGACCAAAGGTAATGCAACAATTGGCCAAAGGAGGTTATACACAATCATACACTTATTACACTTGGCGTACGACCAAGCAAGAGCTGATTGAGTACATGACCGAGCTGACCCAGAGTGAGATGAAATATTATTTTCGCCCCAATTTCTGGCCTAACACGCACGATATTAACCCTCCCTTACTTCAAAGCGGACATGAACCCAACTTCCTGATTCGCTACTTTATGGCCGCCACTTTGTCATCAAATTATGGAATTTTTGGACCTACTTTTGAGTACATGGTACATGAGGCTTTCCCTGGAAAGGAAGAATATTGGAATTCAGAAAAGTATGAAATCAAGCACTGGGATTGGGAGCATACCAATAAACTCACGTACGTAATCACGCAGGTAAACCGCGCTCGAAAGGTAAATACCGCTTTACAGCAAACCAATAACATTACTTTTTGCGACATCAACGACGATCAGATGCTGGCCTACCTCAAAACCCATCCCGATGGCAATCGGATTTTGTGCGTTGTCAATTTAGACGGCTACAACCGCCGAGGGAATAGGGTGAGAATACCTCTCCAGAAAATTGGCAAAGCAGGGTGGGAAGACTACATTGTACACGATTTACTAACTGGCTCAAAGTACGTTTGGAAAGGCGAATACAATTATGTGGAACTTGACCCGTATTTATTACCCTTCCATTTATTTCTAATTGAAGATTTATAAAATAAAAATAAGGGTTGGCGAAAAACCAACCCCTATTTTTATCGCGCTACCAGCCAAAAATTTCGACTGCAGCATAAAGTACCATAACGATTCCGACACTGGTAAGTGTGTACATGACGGCATTGAATGAGATTCCTTGCATGTACAAAACATACTGGATGAGGAAACCAAGCCCTAAGACCACAGCACCAATCCCCCCCACAATCAGTCCTCTATTTCGACGTTTTTGATAGTAAGCTTCCTTCTCGGCAGGTGAATCAAATTGTTTCATATCATGTAGAAATTGGATTTAGAAAATCCAAATAAATATCCGTATAATTTAAAAATTATGATTTTTATCACCGATTCAAAATAAAAAGAATGAGTCTCTACTACTTCTGTTTTCTCATTGCGTCCCTGAATGAGAAAAGAATAGCAAAGCTACGGGATAGATTATTTTAAACTTATTGCTCTTTATCCCTTCTTTGACTTTTGAGCGGATAATAACACAGAACAACATTTGTAAGAGGCTTGAAAAGGTCGTGGTGTTTTACCAACTTTGCGCTTTCCAAAATTATAAAACCCATAAGGTTTGCTCTAATCATCAAGCAAAACCTTATTAGGTTTATTTCAAATCGTATTTTGTGAATCTACAACAAGCTTATTCTGCCGAAAATTTTCGCCAAGATGCCCACAAATTAGTGGATAATCTGGCCGATTATCTACTCGCAACTCAAAGCCAACAGCTGCAAACCGTTATTCCTTATCAATCTCCCGAAGATAATCTTCTTTTTTGGCAGGATAATTTTCAACAGGGAATCGGCGATTCAGCTACTTTCTTTACAGAAGTGATTCGTCAATCTACCCACCTGCATCATCCGCGGTATATGGGTCACCAAGTGTCGCCGCCGTTGCCCATAGCTGCACTGGCGGGGCTTCTGACGGGGATGCTCAACAACGGTATGGCTGTTTATGAAATGGGACTCGTTTCCAATCCACTCGAACGGATTTTGAGTGATTTACTGGCCTCAAAAATAGGCTTTGACGAAAATTCAAGCGGTCTTTTAACTTCGGGCGGTACATTGGCTAATTTGACGGCTTTACTCGCCGCACGGGCTACCAAAGCCCCCACCGACGTTTGGGAAGAAGGGACAAACGAGCGTTTGGCAGTGATGGTATCGGAAGAAGCCCATTATTGCATTGACCGGGCAGCTCGAATCATGGGGATGGGCGGCGAAGGTATTATCAAAATCCCCACCAATGACCGTTTTCAGATGCGAACAGAGTTGTTGGAAGAATATTACCTCAAAGCAACCAATGAAGGCTTAACAGTCATTGCGGTGATTGGAAGTGCCTGTTCAACTTCCACGGGTTCGTACGATGATTTAGATGCCGTCGCTGATTTTTGCCAAAAATACAACTTATGGTTTCACGTAGATGGGGCACATGGTGGCGCAGTAATCTTCTCCGAAAAGTACAAATCATTGGTAAATGGCATACACAGAGCCGATTCGGTGGTGATAGATTGGCACAAAATGCTGATGACACCTGCTTTGGCAACGGGCTTGATTTTTAAAAATGGCGAGGATGCCTTCAAAACATTTCACCAAAAAGCGCAATACCTATGGGCAAATCAAGGTTCGCAGGAGTGGTACAACTCAGGAAAACGGACTTTTGAGTGTACTAAGTTGATGATGAGCGTTAAAATTTATTCGATTTTAAAAACGTGTGGAGAAGAAATTTTTGCTGAAAATGTGGATACACTGCACGGCTTGGCCAAAGCTTTTGTGGAAATTCTGACCTCAAATTCAGCGTTTGAGTTGGCTGTTGAGCCAGAAAGCAACATTGTGTGTTTTAGGTATGTAGGAAGGGGAATAAACCCAGAAAATTACAATACTCTCAACGCGTCTATTCGGCAAAAATTACTGGAAGGTGGACGGTTTTATATTGTTCAGACTACCTTGCGCGAAAAATTGTACTTGCGCGTATCGCTTATGAATCCGCTCACAACAATCGAAGACTTGAAGGCTTTGTTGACTGAAATTGAGGCAATTGTTAAAGGAATAGGGTAGTTTTTGGCTGAAATAACACTTTTCACGATAATTCCCCCAAAAAACCAACGATATGAGCTCAAATTCTTATGACCAAATCGCTAACGAATACCGCGATTCAAAGCAATTAGACTTCCGCAAATACATTGAAGAACATACGCTTTTTCAATTGGCGGGGGATATTTCTGGCCTTCATTTATTGGATTTGGCTTGTGGCGAAGGCATTTACACACGGAAACTCAAAAGACAGGGGGCTGCCCGTATTCTGGGGGTAGATTTATCGGCTCGAATGATTGATTTGGCCGAGGAAAGCGAAAAACAAGAGCTTCTTGGATGCGAATATCTGGTACATGATGTGCTTACGTTGAACTCTTTGGGCGAGTACGATATTGTGGTGGGTATGTATTTGTTAAATTATGCCCAATCGCCCGAGGAGTTAACAAAGTTTTGTCAAGTGGTTTATCATCACCTCAAACCTGGAGGGCGTTTTATTGGTTTCAATGACAATCCTCACAATGAGCCACAGCATTATGCTAAGTACAGAAAGTACGGTTTTGTAAAAGAAACAACCTCTCAGCGGAAAGAAGGAGATTTTGTAAAATACCGCATGTTTAATCCCGACGGAACGGAGTTTAGCTTTGATAATTTCTATTTTGAACCTCAAACGTATGCCGATGCCTTTGCCAAAGCGGGGCTAAAAAACTTTATTTGGCAAAGTCCACTTCTACATCCCGAACAACATCATCCCGACAAATTTGGCTACTGGGAAGATTTTATGAGCTACCCGCCATTGATTGGTTTTTCGGCGGTCAAGTAAGTTTATACATCAAGAAACAGACCAAGGAATTTCGCTTAAATCTATTCGTCAAATACAGCGTTTAATAAGTTTTCTTAGATTTTGTGGATTTTAAGTGGATGAAAATCAGGACTATAAAATCCATAAAAACTTTTAAAACAGTG
>JBGAUP010000394.1:0-4589 GCA_044228585.1 Runella sp.
TCTGCTACAAGTTCGGAGATTTCTGCCTCCATTTGTTCAATTTCATACAAATCTCGCTCAAAGGTGTTTTCAGAACCATACGATTTTCGAGTTCTGTCAGCACTGACGGGGCGGTGGTCAATTCCACGTGCAATTTGGTAATAAAACTTGCCCACTTTACCAAAATGTCGAGTCAAGAAAGCCTCATCGTGTTGTTTCAAATCTGCGCCATTAAAAATACCTAATCGGTTCATTTTTTGGGCGGTTACTTTGCCAACTCCATGAAATTTGCCAACCTCTAAACGCTCTACAAACTGCTCGCCTTGGCTGGGTTTTATCACGAACAAGCCATCGGGCTTGTGGTAGTCGGAGGCTAACTTTGACAAAAATTTATTGTACGAAACCCCCGCCGAAGCCGTCAGTTGGGTACGTTCCTTTATTTTGTCTTTGATTTCTTGAGCAATCTGCGTAGCAGTCGGTATATTGAGTAAATTTTCGGTGACATCCAGATAGGCTTCGTCTAACGAAAGTGGCTCAATGAGGTGCGTATATTCTCGAAAAACCTCATGAATCTGCCGAGAAACCGCTTTGTAGGCTTCAAACCGAGGTTTTACAAAAACCAAAATGGGGCATCGTTTCTTTGCTAATTGAGATGACATGGCCGAGCGAACACCATACAAACGGGCTTCATAAGATGCCGCTGCCACTACGCCCCGTTCGCTACTGCCACCAACTGCAACAGGTTTCCCTCGCAATTCAGGGTTGTCCCGTTGCTCCACAGAAGCAAAAAACGCATCCATGTCAATGTGAATGATTTTACGGACGGTTTGCAAGATATTAGGCGATAGTTGGTGCAAGTGTATCAAAAATCTTGATAAACAAAAAGCCTCAAATAGTACAATCACAATTACTGTCCTGAAACTCTTTCTGCTAAATTTGGTTATTGTTAGTAGCTCAATAAATATCCAACCATCTTCTACCTATCATGCAAAGCAAACAACTCCTTGTTATCTTAACAACAACCATTACTCTGATAGTCAATTCATTAGCCAATATCATTCCGTTTAATGGACAAACCAGCAAACAAGTTTCAGACAAGTATTTTACAACTTTTACGCCTGCAGGCTATGCGTTTGCGATATGGAGTGTGATTTACATTGGGCTGTTAGCTTTCACAATTTATCAAGCCTTACCAAGCCAAAAAGAACGTTTCAACAAGGTACGAGACTGGGTCATTATCAGCAATTTAGCTAATGCGCTTTGGCTACCTTTGTTTCATTACGAACAGTTTGGGCTAAGTATTTTGGTGATACTGACACTTTTGTTTTCGCTACAACGCATCAATTTATCCCTTGACAATCAGCAAGATGACTCAACAACTACTTGGTTAGTAGCTCGCATTCCGTTTGGTATTTATTTTGGTTGGGTTTCGGTAGCAACCATTGCTAATATTTCGGTTGCGCTTACCGCTGCGTTGTGGAATGGTTTTGGGCTAAGTCAAGAGTTATGGGCGGTCATTATCTTGACCGTAGGCTTGTTGGTTGGTCTATTTGTACAAAGCAAAATTGGGGCGTACTTAGCCTATTTGTTGGTATTTGTGTGGGCATACTGGGCTATTTACGAAGGCCAAACCGACCTCATTGTCAAGCAAGTAGCTCAATTAGGGGCATTTGTGGCGGTGGGAATGATTGTGTTTAGATTTATAAAAAGTCAGGGCAAAACGCAGACAAGGTAAAATTGATGAGTGTTAAATTTCTGATGCCGCCTATGTGGTCAGTGGGGACACGTGACCACGGCGATAAAAACTAAAATACATCCGTAAAAAATAGGTTTTCTGAGCCAATATCTTCTATCTTTGAAGCATACCTACTCAAACCTATTTTTTTATGAAACCTTTTGCTAAAAGATTATCTTTCAGCTTATTAACCCTTTGTTTTTTTCTTTCAAGTTTGTCTGCATTTGCCCAAGAAAAACGAGTCTTGGTCTTCTCCAAAACCCGAGGCTGGCGGCACAGCAGCATTCCGTTTGCCCAAGTAGCCATCAAAAAACTGGGGCAAGAAAATGGTTTCGCCGTGGATATTTCCGAAAATTCGGAGGATTTCAACGACCAAAACCTCAAAAAATACAGTGCCGTCGTCTTCAATTCTACCACTGGCAACATCCTCAACAACGAGCAACAAGGGGCTTTTGAGCGATATATTCAGGCGGGAGGCGGCTTTGTGGGCATCCATTCCGCTGCCGATACTGAGTACGATTGGCCTTGGTATGGGCAGTTGGTGGGGGCATATTTTGAGAGCCATCCCAACAACTCCAACGTGCGGCAGGCAATGGTAAACGTGACGGACAAAACGCACATTTCTACCACGCATTTGCCAGATAATTGGGAGCGCACCGACGAATGGTACAACTACAAATCTATTTTCAGGAAGATTAAGCCCTTGGCTTATTTAGACGAAAACACCTACAATGGCGGCACCAACGGAGCCAATCACCCCATTGCGTGGTACCACGAATACGATGGCGGACGGGCTTTTTTTACAGGCGGCGGCCATACCGACGAGAGTTTTTCGGAGCCGTTGTTTGTAAAACACCTCTTGGGCGGCATCAACTACGCCATGGGCGATGGCAAACCGCTTGATTATGGCAAGGCGTATTCAGTAACTATGCCCGAAGAAAACCGTTTTGAAAAAACCGTATTGGTCAATGACCTCAACAATCCGATGGAGTTGGCAGTGTCAAATGATGGCAAAGTGTATTTCACAGAGTTAGCTGGCAACTTGTCGGTTTTTAACACCAAAACCAACAAACTCAAACTCATTCATCGTTTTCCGCTCACCATGAAAGGCGGCACAGGGCTTATCGGCATCACCCTCGACCCTGACTTTGACACCAACCGCTGGATGTACCTCTACTACTCCCCTCCTATCGAAGGCGAACCCATTTACTTTTATCTTTCAAGGTTCACGCTTTCCAAAGACGATGCCATTAACCTCGCTTCTGAAAAGATTTTGCTGAAAGTACCCGTGCAAATCAACAGCGGGGCGCATCATGGTGGTTCGTTGGCATTTGACAAAGACCGCAACCTCATTTTATCAACAGGTGATGGCACAACGCCCTTTCCATCAAATGGTTACGCTCCGCTTGACGAACGCAGCGACCCTAAGCATTACCCAATGGATGCCCAGCGTTCGGCGGCTAACACCAATGATTTAAAAGGAAAAATTCTAAAAATTCACCCCGAAAAAGACGGCACTTACACCATTCCAAAGGGGAATCTCTTCCCCCTCTCTGTTGGAGCGGCAGCCGTTGCTGAGGGGTCGGGGGTGAGGCGAACTCTACCCGAAATCTACGCCATGGGTTGTCGGAATCCATATCGGATTGCCATCAACCCCAAAACAGGAACCATCTACTGGGGAGAAATTGGCCCTGATGCAGGCGAAGATAGCCTAAGAGGGCCACGGGGATACGATGAATTTAACCAAGCTAAAAAGCCAGGGAATTTTGGTTGGCCGTATTTTGTGGGTAACAACTATGCGTATTCGGAATGGGATTTTGAAACCTCCAAAGCAGGGCCGAATTACGACCCCAAAAAGCCCATCAACAACTCGCCCAACAACACGGGCATGAAAGAATTGCCCCCTGCCACGCCACCCATGATTTGGTATCCGTATGCCCTTTCGCCCGATTTTCCCGAGTTAGGCACAGGCGGACGTAGTGCGATGGCCGGTGAGTTTTATACTTTCAATGCTTCTTCAACCACCAAAACCAAGATTCCACAATATTACGATGGGGCCTTGTTTGTGTTTGACTGGATGCGGAACTGGATGCTCGCCCTCCGCTTTGACAAAGACGAAAACTATGTAAAAAGTGAACCTTTTATGCCCACCAAGGGCGATTTCAGAAGGCCAATTGATTTGGCTTTTAGTAAAGATGGTATTATATACGTACTTGAATACGGCTCAGTTTATGGTGCCGACAACACCGATGCCCGCTTGGTAAAGATTGAGTACAACGACCAAAACCGTCCGCCAAAGGCATTTGCCAACATTGTAGATACCATTGCCGTTGCCCAAAAACAACGAGAATCATTCATCACTTCCGAAACCCGAGACACGCCTCAATACAAAGAATGGGCTGGAAAAGCACCGCTTCGTTTGCGTTTGGCAGGCAGAGCCACCGACCTCGACTTTGATGAAAAACTCAGCTACGAATGGTACATCAATGGCAAAAAAATAGAGACAGATAAAGCCGTTTACACCCACACTTTTACCCAAAGTGGCAACTACAAAATCATCTTTTTGGTAAAAGATGCGGCGGGTAGCATCGGGCGAGACACCCTGACCGTGAGGGTGGGTAATGCGCCGCCTGCGGTGAAAATCAATGCGAAGAGGAATAAAACCTTTTATTGGGACAACCAACCATTTGAGTATCAAGTAGCTGTAAACGACACCGAAGACAAAACCATTAACCCCAAAAAGGTAAAAGTTGAGTACAATTATTACCCCAACCCCTACCAACCCATTGATAATAGCAAGTTATCCAACTCGAAAATTGAGGTTGGCTCAATGGGCAAAACGTTGATGGAAGCCAGCGATTGTAAGGCTTGCCAT
>JBGAUP010000395.1:0-4546 GCA_044228585.1 Runella sp.
ATCGTGGCACGTTATCATCGTATCAAGCAGGAAGTAAGCCCTCAAGCGGCAATGTCGGTAGTGGCTACGTTGAGCAACTACATGGTGGGAATTGCTTTTTTACTGGTCTTGGTGTTTGTGGCAAGTGGCACGGGGATTGTGAACCTTTTGGTGCCAGGTTTTGAAGAAAATACCAAGTACCAGGTTTGGCAAATTTTCTGCATTACGGGCTTTTTAATGCCTTTTCAGATTGCTACCAATATCTTCCAAGGGATGCTCAATGCCGAAAATATTTATGGTAAGGTGGAATTTACGGGGACGGTATCGCAAGTAGTCAATATCCTGATATTGCTGGTATGGGGTCGTGATGGAAATGCGGCGAGTTTGGTGGTTGCTCTCACTATCAGTGTGTTGGCACAGTTTGCTACTACGGTTTATTATTTACGGCAGTTGGGTTACCAGCACTCTTGGCTATTGCGTAACCCCCATTTCCCATTGCGTGATTTGGCGCGTATGCTTTCGGCTACCTCTGCTTATATGGTAAGTGTCCAGATTTATACTTTTATCTTCAACGCGGCTTTGTCGTTATTGCCAGCGGGTAGTTTTGCCATTTATCGCTATGCAGAGCTCATTTATGGTAAAGTGGCCAATGTGTTTTTAATACCCATAAGTACGGTATTTTTCAATGAGATTAACCGTTTTATTACCCAAAACAACGGACAGTTGGTCAAAAGTTACGTTTCAAAAAATCTTAACTTTTCCTATTTCATCGGCTTTCTAATTCTTTTACCTTTTTGGGCGGGCGGCAAGTATTTGATTTGGACGCTTTGGGGGGGCGTAAAATTCAATGCCCAAGACGTACAGCGTGTTTATGAGCTTTTATTTGTGTTTTTTGCGGCCATGATTTGTTCGGGGCCGTACATGATATATCGGAAGTTAGCGGTTGCAGCTACGCCTCCCGAATTACAGTACTATTATTGGAGCATTGTCCACGTCATTTCGGCCAGTATCGGATATTTTATCATTCGTCATTGGGGATTTGACGGAGTACTGATTCAGTTGTTTCTTCATAGTTTTTTAATGGCGGCTGTCCCCATGCTCACCGTTTGGTTTTGGAAAAGAGATTATTTTGGGTTTTACGAGTTGAGGGAAATCATCAAAATAACCTTGGGGTTTATGACTGGGATAGTAGTTATCTTGGGTATGAGTAACTACTGGGGAGAAATTACGAATTACGATAAAATAGCCAGCTTTCTGGTGGGTACTGGTTTAGCGATTGTCTCCTTTTTGGTGTTTATTGGAAGTAGTCTTGCCTTCAAAGTAGATGAAATTCAGCTTATTCGTACCAAAGTCTGGAACCGAATCAAGTTGGGTAATGGAAAAGAGACGCCTGTTTGATGCTTATTATTTAACTTTGTCGTTCAACTGACGGTCTTGAGTTAGTTGTTGGCTTAACTTTTTTATTGAATGTCACTTACATCCCCCTCTTCTTTTGAGTTTACCGATTCTTCCCGCATTGTGGTTGCTGCCGAAAAACCAATTGCTTTCGATTCGCCCGACCATTTAGTACCCTGGGGAACGGCCAATGACAACAGCCGAAATTATCGCTTCAATGAGAAGATTTATCAAATTTTTTATGCTTATCCTCGTCCATGGAAAATATTAGACATTGGTTGCGCAGGAGGGGGATTTGTGCGGGATTGCCTCAATGACGGGTGCTTTGCGGTGGGTTTGGAGGGAAGTGATTATTCCAAAAAATTTAAGCGGGCCGAGTGGGCTACCATTCCAGACAATCTGTTTACCTGCGATGTAACTGCTAATTTTGATGTTTTTGTGGAAACAAATGGCCAACGAACGTCCGTTTTGTTCGATTTGGTTACTTCTTGGGAGTTGATGGAACACATTGCGGAAGATAAAATTGAGGCCGTTGCAACCCACGTAAAGAAACATTTGGTCCAACATGGACTTTGGATAATGAGCGTTGCGACAGTGGACGATATCGTCAATGGCGTAAATCTTCATCAAACGGTCAAACCAAAAGAATGGTGGATTAGTAAGTTTGAAACGTTGGGGCTATACCACCAACCTGCGTTTGTTGATTTTTTTAATACGCAATTTGTACGGGGAGGAACCAAATACAGTGGCCCAGCCAGCGGTAGTTTTCATTTGGTTCTCTCGGCTTACCCTCAAAATGCGCCTAAAATACCACCCACTGGCATAAGAGACAAGCTATTTGATACTTGGCTGGGAAGTCAGCCTCAAAAAATACTGAAGCGGTGGATTGTAGGCCCCGCGCGAAAAAATTCATAATAACTCATGTTACGGAGCGGTGCCTGTAAAAAATTAGGGATAAGCACCTTTCAAGAATCAATAGTTTTTAGAGTACAGATTTGGGCAAGTACGATTATTCAGTAAATTTGCCACGTTTTTGAGGAATCATCATTCTTACAAGACTTCATTCGACCTAACTACACTATGTTTCCACAAGCTACCCCGTCAATCCCTGACGTTATTCAGTCAATTCCTTTACAAAACTACGTGTTGTTGGCAACAACACTTTTTGTGATAGGCATCGTGGGGGTATTGACTCGTCGTAATGCGCTCATCATCTTTATGAGTATTGAATTGATGCTCAATGCCGTCAACTTGTTGCTTATTGCCTTTTCCACCTACAAATCTGACCCGATTGGGCAGGTTTTTGTGTTTTTTATCATGGCAGTTGCCGCCGCTGAAGTAGCCGTAGGTTTGGCAATTATCGTCATGATTTACCGCAACACCCGTACGATTGACATTGGTTTCTTGAATAAATTGAAATGGTAAAGCAACGCTGTTATTTGTTATCCGTTAATCGTTATTCGTAAAAAGCAATTTGCCTATTAACCCTTAACAATTAACCATTAACGTCTCAAAAAAATATGTCTGCATCCTTACTTCTTCTTATACCCCTTTTGCCCCTCCTTGGTTTTATTATCAATGGTGTGGGTTTTCGGCACGTACCCAAAAGCCTCGCGGGCATAATTGGCTCGGCAGCAGCTTTGGGGGCTTTTGCCATTTCTATTTTGGCTTGGAATAGCTTCGACGGACAGGTGCAAGTCGTGAAACTATTTGATTGGATTTCGATTGGGCAACTCAACATTCCCTTTTCGTTCCAGATTGACCAACTTTCTCTGCTCATGCTCATGGTCGTGACGGGCGTAGGGTCGTTGATTCACATTTATTCGATGGGCTACATGCACCACGATGAAGGGTTCGGGAAGTTTTTTGCGTTCCTCAACCTCTTCTTGTTTTTCATGTTGTTGCTTGTGATGGGTTCCAACTACGTCATTATGTTTATTGGTTGGGAAGGGGTAGGGCTTTGTTCGTATTTGTTGATTGGTTTCTGGAACAAAGTGACCAACTACAACAACGCAGCCCGCAAAGCCTTCATTATGAACCGTATCGGTGATTTGGGCTTTTTGCTGGGTATTTTTATGATTATTCAGCACTTCGGTTCGGTCGAATACCTCGAAATATTTGCCAAAGCAGCCAACGGTAGTTTTAGCGTCAACGATACCGTGATTATTACCATTACTGCTCTACTGTTTGTCGGAGCAATGGGAAAGTCAGCGCAGATACCTCTATATACCTGGCTACCCGATGCGATGGCGGGACCTACGCCTGTGTCGGCCCTTATCCACGCTGCTACGATGGTAACAGCGGGTATTTATATGGTAATTCGTTCCAACGTGTTGTATTCACTTGCACCCGCTACGTTGGCTTTTGTAGGTGGTATTGGGTTATTGACAGCTTTGGTGGCGGCCTCGATTGGCCTGTATCAAAACGATATTAAAAAAGTATTGGCTTACTCTACTGTGAGTCAGTTGGGTTATATGTTCTTGGCGTTGGGCGTAGGTGCTTACACTTCGGCTATGTTTCACGTTATGACGCACGCTTTTTTCAAAGCCTTGTTGTTTTTGGGAGCGGGTAGTGTGATTCACGCCATGTCTGACGAGCAAGACATTCGCAACATGGGTGGTTTGCGCAAGCATTTGCCCGTTACCTTCTGGACCTTTACGATTGCGACTTTTGCCATTGCGGGTATTTTCCCACTTTCAGGTTTCTTTTCGAAAGATGAAATTTTGGCGCACGTATTTGAGCACAACAAAATCATGTGGGCGCTGGG
The DNA here is from genome assembly GCA_044228585.1 of Runella sp. Taxonomy (GTDB): domain Bacteria; phylum Bacteroidota; class Bacteroidia; order Cytophagales; family Spirosomataceae; genus Runella. The sequence goes on from JBGAUP010000395.1 coordinate 4,142, forward strand.
AATTGTGGGCGCGATGATGACGGCCTTTTATATGTTCCGTTTATTGTTTGTAACGTTCTTTGGAGACTTCCGTGGAACGCACGAACAAGAACACCACTTGCACGAGTCTCCAGCTACCATGACCATTCCATTGATGGTGTTGGCCGTATTGTCGGCCGTGGGTGGTTTGATGAACATTCCGCACGTATTGGGCGGTGGCGAAGCCTTGGGTCACTTCATGGCACCGTTGTTTGAAGGGTCAAAACAAGTAAACCCTGCGCTTTTTGAAGGTCACCTTGAACATTCAACCGAATATATTTTGATGGGTGTGTCGGTAGGTGCGGCAGTGTTGGCGATTGGGTTTGCGTACAGCTTGTTTATCAGCAAGGCAGTGGTTCCTGCGGCCGACAAAGACGTGACAGGTTT
>JBGAUP010000396.1:0-4529 GCA_044228585.1 Runella sp.
AGACAACAGGTTGTTGACTTCGTCAATGACGATGGTTTTGCCGTACATCCTTTTGATTACCTGCGTGGGTACTTTGCCAGGTCGGAAGCCTTTCAAGTTGACGCGTTTGCTATAATCTTTGAGGGTTTTATCTACTTTGGGTTGATAATCTTCTTTCGCCAATTTGACGGTTAGGATGGCGTTGGTGGGTGTACTTTTTTCTAACAGAACCTCCATTGTGTAGTGTATTAGTTATCTGTTATCCGTTAAACGGATGATTTATAATTGGTTAATCATTGAAAAAACCCTCAAATCATACTGAATTTGAGGGTTTAGTTTTTGGACGGTTTCCGAATAACTGATGACGGATAGCGGCCTTTGGGAAAGTGCGGGCGGAGGGACTCGAACCCCCATGCCTTGCAGCGCCAGATCCTAAGTCTGGTACGTCTACCAATTTCGCCACGCCCGCAGCGCGTGTCTTTTGGGGTTGCAAAAGTAAGAAGCTTTTGTTGAAAATACAAATGAATTATCCAATATTATATTTTTCTTAAAATATGCGTATTAACTCTCGTTTAATTATTGGCTTGCTTATCAAAGAGTTGATGTAAGGGTTAGGTAATTTGTTTAAGTATGAAATTAAGTAAAAGTTGTAAAAAAAAAAATAATTAATTACTTTAGTCGTACTGAGTACAACCGATTCGGCTCACCGAAACACCAATAATTATGCCCATTGAAGTAGAAATTGATTTAGAAGTAGAACGTCTGGAAATTCTCAAGCGTTACCGTAAGTTACTTCGTGCTGCTAAACCGTTTTTGAAGGATAAAGACGCTAAACTGATAAAAAAAGCTTTTAACTTATCGGTAGAAGCCCACAAAGACATGCGCCGTAAATCGGGGGAGCCTTACATTTATCATCCCATTGCGGTCGCTCAGATTTGTGTAGAAGAAATCGGTTTGGGAACTACCTCTATTATATGTGCATTGCTTCACGACGTAGTCGAAGATACTGATTACACCCTGAAAGACATTGAGCATCAGTTTGGAAAAAAAGTAGCTCAAATCATTGACGGATTGACCAAAATTTCGGGGCAATTTGAATTTGGTACTTCACAGCAGGCAGAGAATTTTCGCAAAATGCTCCTGACGCTGTCGGATGATATTCGGGTCATCATGATTAAACTCGCCGACCGTCTGCACAATATGCGTACGCTCGACAGCATGGCCCGCGATAAGCAGTTGAAAATTGCGTCGGAGACTATTTTTATTTATGCGCCTTTGGCACACCGTTTGGGGCTTCATTCTATTAAAACAGACCTCGAAGACCTCTACCTCAAATATACCGAACCCGAAAGCTATGAGGAAATCAAAAATAAACTTCGGGCTACTAAGGCAGGGCGAGATCGGTTTATTGCTAAGTTTATCGAACCCATTGAAGATGATTTAAAAGAACAGGGGTATGATTTTGTGATTAAGGGACGTCCCAAGTCTATTTATTCAATATGGAACAAAATGCGTAAGCAGAAAAAACCATTTGAGGAAATTTATGACTTGTTTGCCGTCAGGATTATCATGAACTCCAAAGATATTAAGGAGGAAAAATCGGATTGTTGGCATGCCTATTCGATTGTAACTGACCATTATACCCCCAATATAGACCGTCTCAAAGATTGGCTTGCCACCCCCCGCGCCAACGGCTACGAATCATTGCACATTACGGTGATGTACCGTCCCGAAGGGACCGACAAAGCCCAATGGGTGGAAGTCCAGATTCGCTCTAAACGAATGGACGAGATTGCCGAAAAAGGCGTAGCGGCTCACTGGAAATACAAAGGAAACGATACCAAAACTGCCCAAGGTATAGACCAATGGATCAACCAAGTACGCGAAATGCTCGAAACCACCAAAGACAGTAAAGCGGCAGCCTTGGAGTTCTTGGATGATTTTCGGAGCAATTTGTTTGCCGAAGAAGTATTTGTGTTTACCCCCAAAGGAGAGCTTCGAGTACTGCAACGTGGTGCAACTGCGTTGGATTTTGCTTTTGATATCCACTCGGAAGTAGGCGCAAGGTGCATTGCCGCCAAAGTCAATAATACGTTGGTGTCTATTAGTCAAACACTTAACAATGGCGACCAAGTTGAGATTATCACGGCAAAACGCCAAAAACCCAGTGAAGATTGGCTTAAATTCGTGGTCACATCCAAAGCAAAAACCCGAATTAAGGAGTTAATCAAAGAAGAGAATAAGCAGTATGTAACCGACGGGCGGGGCATCATTGAGAAAAAGTGTAAGATTCTTCATCTTGACGTTACCCTTGAGCTTATCAACCAACTGCGGGCGTATTTCAACTGTAAAACGCCCAACGACTTATACTATCGGTTTGGCAAAGGGTATATCAATGCCGATGAAATCAAGAAATTTAAGCACGAGAAGGAAGCCAAGCTAAACATCCAAGCCAAAATTAATACCGATGTACTGCAAGACGGCAAGCAGTTTACGAAGGAACTCAAAAAAATGCACGGTGAGCGCAGCGACGCTGACGCCTTGCTCATCGGGGAAGACATGGACAAGATTGATTATATCTTGGCCCAGTGCTGCAATCCCATTCCAGGGGATGACGTTTTTGGCTTTGTAACCGTTAACGAGGGCATCAAAATACACCGCACTACTTGCCCTAATGCTCCCGAATTGCTCTCCAATCACGGCAATCGAGTCATTAAGGCTAAGTGGACTTCTCAGCAAAAGATAGCCTTTTTGGCTGGTTTACGCATTGACGGTACCGACCGCGTGGGGTTGGTCAATGATTTAACGCGCATTATTTCTAACGAACTCCATATCAACATCCGCTCTATCTCGGTCGAAACCGACGAGGGGATTTTTGAAGGACATATCAAACTTTATGTGTATGACACGCGCCATTTAGAACAACTCATTCAAAAAATCGAGAAGGTGGATGGTGTATTTAAAGTAGCGAGGTTTGATTGAAAATTCGTACTTTTGTTATTCTAATTAGAAAATTCGGAAATGCGCCCATTTGAAAATTTAGGTTCATTTTCAAATTTTCAAATTTTCAAATTGCACTCATGCCCCAAGCCAAACACGAAAACTTAGAAGCAGCCAAGCGTATCCTGACGGCTTATTTGGAGCGCAAAGGTCTTCGCAAAACGCCAGAGCGCTTTGCCATACTGGAGGAAATCTATACCCGCGAAGACCATTTTGACGTGGATGAGCTGTATATTTCAATGAAAAATAAAAAATATCGGGTTAGCCGTGCGACAGTCTATAACACCTTAGACGTGTTGGTAGATTGTGATTTAGTGACCAAACACCAGTTTGGAAAAAACTTGGCTCAGTACGAAAAAGCCTACGGGTCGCGCCAACACGACCATATTATTTGCATGGATTGTCATCAAGTAATGGAGTTTTGTGACCCCCGTCTCCAAAATATTCAAAACATGGTGGGAGAAATGCTCAAGTTTAATGTGCTTCATCATTCCCTTATTTTTTACGGAAATTGTACCCGCGAAAATTGTGAGAATAGAAACAAAGCTATCACAGAAAGACCTAAACGCGTGGAAATAGAGTAAGTATTCTACTACTTGTTAAAAATATAAAAACGTGCTCATATTCCAACCTCAAAGCACGTATCCAATTCATTTTTAAACTCCCCTTTGGGGTTGGGGGCTATAAATTACTAATGAAAGTTGACGTACTACTCGGCCTCCAGTGGGGCGACGAAGGGAAAGGAAAAATAGTAGATGTACTTGCGCCTCAGTATCAGGTGGTGGCAAGGTTTCAAGGTGGCCCCAATGCAGGGCATACCCTCGAATTCGATGGCTTTAAGCACGTTTTGCACCAAATTCCGTCGGGAATTTTTCGTTCTGATATTAAAAATATCATCGGTAATGGCTTAGTGCTTGACCCGATTGTGTTGAAAAAGGAAATCGAGGGATTGGCCAAGTTCAATCTGCCGATTCATAAAAACCTATTTATTTCTAAAAAAGCGGCAGTGATTTTGCCAACTCACCGACTTCTGGATGCGGCCTATGAGCAATCTAAAGGAGAGGCAAAAATAGGCTCTACCTTGCGAGGTATTGGGCCTACTTACCAAGACAAGGTGGCTCGCCAAGGGCTTCGTATGGGCGATATTCTTTCGCCAGATTTTCAGACGAAATACAACCGATTGGTCGAACAACACAAAGTTATTTTGGCGTTTTATCATTACGACTACGAAACAGCCCTTCCCGAAGCCGAGAAGGCTTTCTTTGAAGCAACTGATTTTTTAAAGCAATATACCTTTGTTGACAGCGAATACATGGTCAATGAAGCCATTGAAGGCGGACAAACCGTTTTGGCCGAAGGGGCTCAGGGATCGTTGTTAGACATTGATTTTGGCTCTTATCCCTTTGTGACCAGTTCCAATACAACAACTGCGGGCGCCTGTACAGGATTAGGAATTGCGCCGCAGCACATTGGGGAGGTGTTTGGGATTTTCAAAGCTTACTGTACGCGGGTAGGAAGTGGGCCTTTCCCTACCGAGTTATTAGATGAGG
>JBGAUP010000020.1:0-8688 GCA_044228585.1 Runella sp.
GCGCATCGGCTGCCGTTATAAATTGATTGAGCCATTTTGTAGATAAGGCATTGTCTTGTTCTGTTGCTGGCGACCCCATGCGTAAACCTGTGTAAAGCAGTTGTTTGTAGCGATTTACGGCGGTGTCAATTGAAGCAATGTTGGATTGTGAGGGGTTGTCGGGTTCGTTGAAAGACAATAGATGGTCAAACCCCGTTTTTCCAATAAAAGTATTCGCTTGTGCCAAAGACGCTGCGTTTTTTCCCCAAGTCATCGGTACATATTGCTGCGAGGCGGTCGAACTTGCTCCCAGACCCCAATTATAAAACCATGATGATTGTAAGACATTCACTACGTTGATATTGGTGTTGCAGGTCCCTTTTTTTTGCACATTAGTCACTGGAATAAACCTGACAAAAGACACCTTATTTCTGATTCGTTCGGGCAAATTTTCTGTAATATTACTAACCGCCGCCACGTAGCAAATAGATTCCCCCGTGCCGTCAATATTCTCGGCAAATGTTACCATAAAGCCTTTATCAAGTGTAAAAGATTCGATATTGTCATCAAAACCTTCAGGTAATTTTTGGAAAAACTTGGTTGATGAACCAAATGCACTACTCGGCGGCGCACTGAGCGTGGTATAAATAATGGTAGGTTCTAAATAGGCTTTTGTACCTTCCATACCTTGATTTTTAGCAAGTCCCAAGCCCATGGGTGTTCCAATATCGGGTGTTGGGGCTACTGAATCTTCGCTTTGCGAGCAAGCCACTTGCAAAAGTACCATACTCCCTGCGGCGAGTACTTGAAGGGTTCTTGTTTTCATAAAGATTTTAAATTTGCCCAGCATCTCGTTTATTTTTTACCTTGATTTGGTTTAGTTTGAGTGTCATTTCTTTGACCAAATCAAGATGTTGACCACTCAAATCATTTTTTTCGCCAATATCGGTTTGGGTATCAAATAACTGTGGCGTGTGTTTAAAGCCCCCTTCAGTTCCTTTATTTTCCATGAAATTGGGTAACGTTGCTTTAGCTGGAAATGGCTCTATGTATTTCCAATTTTCCATTCTAAGGGCGTAAGTGTAAGATTCTTCTAATAAGTATTTTCTTCCTTTGGGGTCTTTTCCCAAAAAGGCGGGTAGCAGGTTTTCGCTGTCAATGGCTTCTTTATCAGCCATTTTATGGTTTAATAGTGCGGCTAAAGAAGCGTAAAAATCTACTTGACATACCAAGGCATTGCTCACTTGGGGTTGGATAGTTTTATGCCATCTGATGATGGTCGGTACTCGTGTGCCGCCTTCGTAGGCACTGTATTTACCTCCTCTGAGGGGACCTGCGGGTTTGTGGTTGCCGAGGAGTTCCACGGCTTTATCTTCATAGCCATCATTCAAAATAGGGCCATTGTCGCTGGTGAATATCAGGATGGTGTTATCATCAAGGCCTAATTTTTTTATTTCCTTCATCACTTCTCCCGTTACCCAGTCCATTTGAGCGATGACATCGCCCCGAGGTCCCATGGTACTGGCTCCCACAAATTTCTTGTTCGGCACTCTTGGTACGTGAATATCGTGGTAAGAAAAAAACAAGAAGAAGGGTTTATCTTTATGTTGATTGATAAATTGGTTGGCTTTGCCTGTGAGTACATTAGGAAATTCTTCGTCCACCCACAGTGCTTGTTCTCCACCTTTCATGTAGCCAATTCTACTGACTCCGTTGACGATGCTGTTGCTATGTTGTTTGTCGGCTTTTTGTTTCAGCAATTCGGGATGCTCAAGGCCGTCAGGATAGCCGTTTAGTTTTAGTTCATAACTGACTTCGATAGGGTCGTTTGGGGTAGCATTCACCACTCTTTGATTTTCTACATACACCGTAGGGACTCTATCGCCCGTGGCAGGAATCAGAAAACTATAATCGAAGCCGATTTCGGCAGGGCCAGGCTTGATGTCTCCATTCCAATTGATGTGGCCATTTCCTAAGCCCAAATGCCATTTGCCGACTACGCCTGTGGCATATCCTGCTTTTTTTAGCATACTTGGCAGGGTAAAACTGCCAGGTTTTATGAGCAAAGGAGCATCTCCAGGCAAGATGGCTGCTTTATTTCTGAATGCGTACTCGCCCGTGAGGAGCGAATACCTCGACGGTGTGCAAGTGGATGCAGTACTGTGGGCATCAGTAAACACGATACCTTCTTTGGCTAATTTATCAATGGTGGGGGTTTTTACACCTTTTGCTCCCTGACAGCCAACATCGCCATAGCCAAGATCGTCCACGTAAAAAATAATAATATTGGGATGTTTTTGGGGAGGGGTATGTATTGTTTCTTTCTTGACCACAAAAGCACTAAATCCAGCAATGATGATAAAAGCAACGAGTGTTGCGGACAACAAAAGTTTATTTTTTTGGAAATAGTTCATGAGTGATAAAGTTTTGAAGTTTAGGGATGTTTTATTCAACTTTTATTGCCCCAATGCTTGGTTTTCCGTTGATGGGTGTTCCCAAAAAGTCTTTTTCGGGGTTGAGTCCATTCATCAGTCCAATCCAATCCTCCTCAATAGGTGTGATTACAATACCGTTTTTTACCAATTTTTTATTTTTAGGAATGTAGTCTTGCGGGCTTAACCCACCTTCATTAGTGAAATCAGGATTACCAATAATGGGCGTCTTATCCGTAATGATGGCATCGTTTGGCCAATTATCGGCTCGTAAAAAAACGTTGTTGATGAAGTGTGTTCGGTCAATATGTCCTTCATTGTTAGAATCGGGTTTATATTGATCACCCAAAACGGTCTGACTTTTGCCTTTGATGTAGAAAATATTATTGGCTATCAAAACTCCGTGAGAGGTATTGTCAATCGCAATTTTTGAGGTTTGTTCGTAGTTGACATAAATGGTGTTGTTGTAGAAATAGGTATTGACGGGGCCTTTTCTGGGCTTTTCGGTGCCTTGATAACCACTCAGCCAAAATATTTTTCCTTCTTGAAATGCCCCATTTTTGCCTTTTATTCGGTATCCGTCGTTTACGCTGATGTTGTACCGATAGGCACAGTTGTAATTGTTACCCAAGACTTCACAGAATCCACCTGCATTATTTGCACTGAAATTGTATTGCAACACAACATTATCGCAATTAAAATCAATATGTGCTCCCGCCGAGTCGCCTGGGCCATTGGCGTTGGTAAAGCTATTGTGTTCAATCAGTACGTTGGAAGCCCCCCAGGTCCAAAGTCCACTTCCTCGTCCCCAATTCCTGCTGTCGTTGGTACTCCCCGAATGACTGACCTCATTGTTAACTACGCGTACAAAACGTACCTCCGACATTTGAATGCCAGGTCCGCCTACGTGCCTCACTTTGTTGCCTTGGATGAGGATATTTCTGATGTTTTGCGTTGTTCCCGTTAGTTTAATACCTGTATGGCTTACGTTTTCGACCTGACAGTTCAGAATTTTGACGTTTTCAATCGTGCCTTTGGCATTGGTACAGATAAGCCGAATACCCCACCCGTATTTTTGGGTACCATTGGCTGATTTGACTTCTTCTGCATTGCGGGTGGTTCCTTTGGGTTCAAAAAATACATCGCGGATGTTGAGATTTTCAAGAACAATACCTTCGTTTTTATTGGAGGTTGTATTGTTGATGAGAACACCTACCCGCATTGCTCCTGTCTTTTCAGTTTGCCCAGGCCCGTCGGCTCGAAGCGAAAGATTTTTTACCTGAATAAAACTTGAATTTTCAATCAGTACGCAGTTGTTAAATCCCTCGGCATCAATGGTTGCCTTGGTGTCTTTGGTGCCGAGGGGCCATGAATAGCTTTCAATACGGATGGGTAATTGGGCTTTCCCATTGATATTTTGAAGTATTAAAGTGCCTTTAAAAACTTCGCCCGAAGCCAAATAAATGATGTCGCCCGCTTGTAGTGATACGTCTTTGACCTTGGTCAATGATTGAAAAGCTTGTTCAAGAGACTTCCCAGAATTGGTATCACTCCCTAATCTTGGATGAAAGTAATAGGCGGTTGCCGAGGCTTTCTGCAAGATTAATATAGAAATGAGTACAGTTATAAAAAAACGTTTAGTCATGTTGAATTGAGCTTGATGTTGGGTGAAACACCCGACAGTTTTTATTTCCATTGCAATCCCAGAAAAGTGGGGGCAATCAATTCTGAATTCCATTTTACACGGAGTTGCTCCAATCTTTCCACTTCTTTCGGCTGCTCATTGGCGATGTCATGGGTTTCGCCAATATCATTTTTCAAGTTGTAAAGTTCTTTTTTGCCCGTTTTGCCGTGTATGACCAGTTTCAAATCGTGGTCTCGCACTACATATTGGTCTTGGTCGTATTTTCGGACGTAGATGACCTCATGGGGCATAGCTTGATTCTTGCCTGTCAAAAACGGAATGAGATTGACCCCGTCTAAGGGCTTGTCTTTGTTTGATTTAGCCTTCGACAATTCGGCAATTGTGGCGTATATATCCAACGACGATACTGGATTTTCATAAACCGTACTTTTGAGATGGCCTTTCCATTGCAAAGCAAACGGCACGCGGAAACCGCCTTCATAAACGGAACTTTTCCCTTCTCGGAGTACGCCATTGTTAGAGGCATTGTCGTTTTCGGGGCCGCCATTGTCAGATAGGAAAAATACCAAGGTGTTTTCTTCTAATTGGAGCGATGCCAAGGTACTCATTACTTGTCCAATACCATCATCTACCGCACTCACCATCGCAGCGTAGGTTTTTCGTCTTTCGTTGGCAATGTTGGGGAATCTGTCCAAGTATTTTTGGCTCGCTTGAAGGGGTGCATGAGGAGCATTGTACGATAAATACAGGAAAAAAGGCTTGTCTTTATTGTGCTGAATAAACGATACCGCCTCGTCAGAAAACTCATCGGTTAGGTATTTTTTGGTTTCTACGGGTTCTTGGTTTCTCATTATCCACGTGCGATAACTTTTCTCTTCGCCCTCCACGCCATAACTGTCTTTGAAGGTAAGTAGCTCTGGAAAATACACGTGCCCACCGCCCAAATGCCCGAAAAATTCATCAAAACCTCGTCGGATGGGGTGATTGGAAGTATCTGCGCCCAAGTGCCATTTTCCAATGATGCCCGAATGATACCCCACTTGTTTAAGAGTTTCGGCGAGAGTGGTTTCGCTTTTGGTAAGTCCCATGGCAGGGTCACGGGGCTTGTATTGCGGATTGCGCTCATACCCAAAGCGTTGCGGGTAGCGTCCCGTCATCAGCCCCGCTCTACTGGGACTACAAACGGGAAATACTACGTAGCCGTTGGTAAAAGTCACCCCATTTTTAGCGATACCATCAATGTTGGGGGTAGGAATGTCCTTACACCCATTGAAACCAACGTCTTGGTACCCTAAATCATCAGCTAAAATGATGATAATGTTGGGTTTTTGCGGATTGGCTTTCTTCGTTTGAGCAAAGCTCGAATGGAGAAAGAAAGCCAATCCGACACAGAAAATGCTTATTATGTTGCTGATGTTCAGTTTCATGCTATTTTCTTTTTGTAAGGCGAAAGGAATCAATGGGTGATGTTAGTTACTGCCAAACGGGATTCTGCACAAGGTTTTTGTTGGCATCCAATTCGGTTTGAGGAATTGGAAATACCTCTGATTTTCTGCCACTGTAAAGGGGGGCATAACCAGCAACCTTATCGGCAAGGGCTCTCTGATAGGCTTGACTGATTTCGCCCCAACGTTTCAGGTCAAAAAAACGTAATCCTTCAAAGGCCAACTCAGCCCTTCTCTCTTGTTTGACAATAGCCAATAACTGCGCTTTTGTAAGATTGGTGCCTTCCACCGTTTCGATTGTAGGCATTTTTACTCTGGCACGCACCTGATTCACCAGCGTATAAACTTCCGCCAATTGGTCGGTTTCGGCTAAGGCTTCGGCTCTCATCAAAAGCACATCGGCATATCGAATGACATAGAAATCTTGTCCTCCTGCAGAGAAAACGGCAGTACCGTCGGCATATCTATCATTTCTTATATATTTTTTCTGGCCATAAGTAGTGGCGGTATTGCCGGTAAAGGCTCGGTTGAGATACTTCAAAAATATGTCATTTCTGAAATAGACCGATGCCGCCAAACGGGGGTCACGATTCAACTTTTTATTGGTTGCATTGTACAACTTTGATTTGCTAATGGGCAATCCATCCGTACAATTATACGAGTCAATTAAATTGGGCATGGGCTGTACGTTCACTTTGGGAATGCCCTCAAAGGTGGCCGAAAACATTTCACCATTGGCCGAAACGCCCGTAGTAAACCTAACTGAAAAGATTATTTCTTTTGAAAACTCACCCGCTTCGGTAAATAACTCGTCGTAACTTGGATGAAGTTGATAACCAAGCGTTAAGATTTGTGAAGTGAGTTTTACAACTTCGCTATAATTTTTATTGTACAACTGAAATCTTGCCAGTAATGACAAGGCCGCTCCTTTGGTCGCATAGCCATACAAGGCTTCGGAGTAAGAAACAGGCAGATTGGTAGCGGCATTTTCAAGGTCTGAAATAATAGCTGCCTTGATTTCATTATAGCTATTTTTAGGAACGTAGGCTTCTGAAATCAACTGTGGTTTTAAGATGAGGGGAGCATCTTCAAAATAAACGGCGACATTGGTATATAATAAGGCTCGCAGAAAATAGGCCTGACCTAACAAACTCTTTCTGGCATCGGCACTAATATTAGCATCCGACATCTTGCTTATATTTTCGATAGCCGTATTGGCTCTGCTGATTCCTTTATAAAGTGAGGTCCAATAGGCGTTGAAAAAAGTAGAAGCAGAGTTAAGTCGTGCTTCCATGAAATCTCCTGCGCCTTCAAATTTGTAGTTATTGAAGATGTTGTCGGTAAGGCCGTCATGGTTGGGCATACCTAACGTGCTGTTTAGGTTTCCACTATACAAGACCCTGTCTTGAAGGGCATCGTACACGCTATTCAGACCCAATTGAGCATCTCGTTCATTCAACCAAAAGTTACTTTCGGCCAATTGGGTTAGTGAGCCTCTTTCCAAGTACTCTTCTTTACAGCTTGAAAGGCTTACTACGATTAGGAAAATGATTATTTTTTTCATCTAAGTAATTTTTAGAATTTGAAATTGAATCCTCCAGTTACAACTTTGTACAGAGGGGTGGTTTGGTCTGTATTGGCATCGGGTGCTCTTTCAGGGTCGAAGTTTTTTACCTTGGTGAAGGTGAAAAGGTTCTGCCCACTCACAAAGACTCTGACTTTTTTGACAAAGATATTTTTTAGAATCTTTCCTGGGAGTGAATACCCTAATTCGATATTTTTCAATCGTAAATAAGACATATCCTGTACAAAGAAGGTAGATGCTACCGAGTTGTTGACTCCGCCGACTCGTGGTAAGGTGGTAGAAGGATTGGTAGGCGTCCAACGGTCTATCCAATAGGCAAGTGCGTTGTTTCTATCACCATCCATGGCCAACTGTCCATTTGCATTGAGTAATCGGTCAATTCGCCCTACTCCTTGGAAGATGGCACTCAAATCAAAATCTTCATATTTTAAATTGGCATTAAGACCATACATCCATTTGGGGAATGGATTCCCTATCACCACTCTATCAAAAGCATTGACTACGCCGTCAGGTTTGCCATCAGGTCCAGATACATCGGCATAGCGAAGATCGCCCGCTGCGGTTTTATTACTGCCAAACTGTACAGGAGCACCATCCACTTCACCTTTGTTTTGAAAAACTCCCAACACTTGATAGCCGTAATACGCCCTAAAAGGCTGTCCGACTCGTATGATGGTATTACCTGCAATGGTTTCTGCTCCATCAGGACCCAGATCAGTAACTTTGTTGTCAGCCAGCCACGTTGCGTTTGCTGTGAGGTCTAATTTTAATTTCTTGACATTTTGACGAAGGTTAACTGAAAACTCTACGCCACTATTTTGCATACCAGCGGCATTTTTGGCAGCCAGATTTGTAACACCGATGGTACTCGGAATGGGGAAATTGGTGTATAGAATATCGCTGCTGTTGCGTTTAAAGTAGTCGGCAGTGATATACAGTTTGTTTTTGAACATGGACAAGTCCATACCCACATCAAATTGTTCGGTTGATTCCCACGTAATGGCAGGGTTGGCTAAGGTTGTAACGGCAACGGCAGGGACAATGGTCGTTTTTCCTATATGATAATCTAACCCAGTGTTATAAGATTGCTGGTAGATGTAGTTGCCGATTCTATCGTTACCGCTGATCCCCCAACTGGCTCTTATTTTTAGGTCTGAAATAAAACTTAAACCAGCCATAAATTTCTCTCTTCCTATGTTCCAACCTGCTGATAAAGAAGGGAAAGTTCCGTATCGGTTGGCTGGCCCGAATTTAGAAGAACCATCTCTTCTTACATTGAGTTCTAACAAGTATTTTTCTTGATAGTTGTAATTTATTCTACCAAAAAATGACTGCCAAGCTACTTCCGAAGAACTCCCGCTTACATTAGGATTTAACACGCCGCCACCGTCAAATTCTTGAATGGCATCGGTTGGAAAACCTTGTAGTGAACCCGAGAAGCCCTTGGTTTTATCATAAATGACAGAATGTCCGAGTAAGAAGCCTATAGAATGAGCTTCGTTTATCGTAGTTGTATAGCGCAAAAGATTCTCGTTGAGTAAGCGATAATTGTAGCTGAAATTGTTGGTCAAGGTATTAAGCACACTTTGACTAACGACATTC
>JBGAUP010000020.1:8705-33364 GCA_044228585.1 Runella sp.
AAACTACCGCTGGTTTCAAAAGATAGCCCCTTCGCTATTTTGGCGTTCAGGCCAATTCGCTCACTCACGTTGATGTTATTGCTGTTGTAATCGCCGAAATTGCCCGTAAATAAAACGTGGTTGATTGGGTAAGAAAAATTTACATTTTGATACGCACCATCCACTACGCCCAAACGACCATCAGGGTAATAAACGGGAACGGTAGGCGCTGAACGTTGAAACTGATTGATAATACCCGTTTCGCCCGTTATCGCATCTGGGCCGCCAGCGGGGCCTTTAAAAAGTGACCAATAAGCATTGGTTACATTACTTACCGTGAGCCATTTGTTGGGAGATGTACTCAGGTTGATACCTAATGTATATCTGTCCAGTTTGAACTTACCCTTTACCACGGCATCTTGAGAAAGGGCACCCAACGAAATACGGTAAGTAGTTTGTTCAGATCCCCCCGTAAAAGAAATATAATGGTTTTGTATGGGCGCGTCGCGCAAAGCTACCGAGGCCCAATTCGTGTTGGCATATTTCTCAGGCATCGTGCCATTTTTGATGGCTTCAATCACCTCTGGCGAATAACGCAAAGGAGCAGTGGCACCATTAGTATTTATGTCACGTTCATTTTTGAGTAGGGCATAATTGACGGCATCTAAATATTCTGGCACTACGGTAACCCGCTGAAAACCAAATGAATTGTTGTAGTCAACCGAGAATTTTCCTTTCGTTCCCTTTTTGGTTGTTACGACGATGACGCCGTTGGCACCTCTTGCGCCGTAAATAGCCGCTGCCGAAGCATCTTTCAAAACCGAAATACTTTCGATATCGGAAGGCCCTAAGCTGTTAAATTCCCGAAGGCTCTCGTACTGAATGTTGTCTATAACTACCAAAGGGGTAGTACCTCCAAATGATCCAACCCCTCTAATAATGACAGAGGAAGCGTCTGCCCCTGGCAAACCAGTACCTTGCGTGAGCTGAACCCCCGAGAATCGTCCGTACATCAATTGCCCCGCATTAGTGACGGGCTGGTTTACGGCATCCAAAAACTTCACGGTTTCTACGGCGCCCGTGAGATTCACCTTTTTCTGTTCGCCATAGCCTACTACCACTACTTCATTCAATACCGACTCAGCTTCCAGCAAGACTACGTTGATGACTTTTTCATTCCCTACTCGTACTTCTTTGGTGCTGTAGCCGACCATACTAAAGACCAACACAGATTCTGCGTTATCAACCACAATCGAAAAAGAACCTTTGGCATCCGTAACTGTGCCTTTGTTCGTTCCTTTTAAAATAACCGATACGCCAGGTAGCCCCCCCTTCTCGGTGTTTGAAGTGACCGTTCCTGTTACTGTCAAAGCCTTCGGAGACGAATACCCCTGTTGACTATACAGCAACATGCACACGAGCACGTAACAGGTGAGGTTTGTTAGCCTCGAAAGTTTTTTTGTAAAAAAAGCATCCATAAAATATTTGCGTTTAAGATCTACGTTATACAATAGATTTTGTGCAAATGTATCTTGGATAAGCAATATTGTATGGGGGTAAATTCGGCAATCAGTGGGGGTAAATTCGGCAAAAATCAATGATTTGGGGCACTTTAAGGCTGATTTAGGGTTATTTCTTTAGTAATGGGTTTGTTCTACCCTTATTAGACAAGAGTGTACTTAGTCCCAAAGGGACGTACTGTAATAGCCTTCATGCTCGTTGAGCAGTTGCCTTTTTGTGCTCCGACGGCAAACAGCCGAATTGATTTTAAAAAGCTTTGGTGAAGTATTTATAATCGCTGAAACCGACTTTGTAGGCAATGGTAGTATGACCTGACCTTTAATTATCCGTAACTATTTAGCTGTAAGCGATATTTAGTATAGTGCCTAATTAATAGGCTTGGGAATATGCTTTAAACTCACTAACATAGGCACAATACCCGCTTTTTGTTTTTCCATGGTTTCAAACCTCATTTTACGTTTGTCGTAATTGACCTTATCAAAAGAAATCAATTCTGAACCAAAGGCTTTTTGAACCTTTTCTATAAAACTCCCTTCTTCCGAATTGATTTTCTCTTCCATCGTCGCGATGGGTAAGGGATGGTTTGAAAATAAAAATAGTGTGTATTCTCTCCCAGTGGGAGGTGTTAGCTCATAATCGGCAGGTAAAATGGTTGGGGAATGAGCCTCCATGATTTCACTCAACCCAACTTCGGGAAAAGCTGTGGCGGTGATACCTTGATTTTCATTTTCAACGAGAACATATAGATAGGAACGCTGACCTACCTCTACCCTAAGCCTGTACTTGGTTTCGGAATATACGGCCTCTTTGGATTGGTAAGCAATCATTTTTTCTTGGGGAATGGAAGACGCGGACCTTACAAACGGCAACTCATTGTCGGAGTTATAGGGTTCTAATAAAAAACTCACTTCGCCCGAAAACGTTTCGTTTTTTTCTTGATTTTCAGGTAAATAGGCTTGGTAGGCGTATTTGGCATGGGTAATATAATCGTCGTAGGCTATCCAGAAAAAACCATCATCTCCCCAATAGCTTCCCCTACTATTAATGGCTCGGAAGGCTCCTTTGCCAAATTTTTGGTCGTCGTACCCCACCAAGCATACCGCATGGCCACTCCTCAAATCGGAGTCTTTGGGTTTCCATAGGCCAAAATCATCTTCTTCCCAGCCAAAAAATGACAGTATTTTGTGCCATATATATTCCCAAAAACCAAGTTCATCCAAGGTGAATGTGGTCTGAATCCCTATGACCACGGGCGTATTTTCGGAGAGTGCTTTTTTGGTTAGATATACTTTGTCTTCGTTTTTTATCAGGCTAAAAAGCCGTACATAATCCAAGATTTTAGAATCTTCGCGCAAAGCAATCGTCGTATTTTGATTACAATTGGGATAATCTTGTTCTGATAACTTGGCTGCTCCTTTGGTTTTAAGAAATTCTAAAGCAAGTTCTACGGAGGTGCCATGCAGGCAATCGTAATCGGTAGAGTCTTTTATTTGATTGTATAAGTATGAGGGCGAAAAGCTTAGTTCATCAATGCGGGCTTTATCGGTGATGCCTTTTTTAATGGCTTCCAAGATGGTTCGTAAATAATAGGTGGTTGAAAAAGCCACGCAAGTGCCCAATTCCCCTTGGTTTTTTACGGAAGGGGCGTATTTACTTAAATCTACCCTGACGGGTAGTTTTGTGTTGGATGGAGTACTACTGACAATTTTTTGGGGAATCGTTGTATAAACAGAATCATCTAAGCGAAGCCCTTGAGCCATCATTACAGTAATTGCGTTGAAAAATAACAAAAGCAATGCGAGTGAAGACTTGCTCAGAATAGACAGCATGACGTTTGACTGGTTAGGAATAAGGCAAATTTACCGATTTTCAACCACTAATAGACTGGTAATCTTACTGAAATTTTCACTTCTTTTGAAGGTATTTAAGGGAATTCTTAGTTTTTTGATAGACTTATCGTCGGTGAAAAGCCTATTCAAATAGGCGTCAACGGTATATTTTTCTCCCGTAGAAGAAGCCGTTGAGGGAAGATTGGAAGAGTCATTCCGAACAGTAATGAGGGCTTTAGGTTCAAAATTTTTCTTGATTTCCGTCATAAGTTTCTTTTTAACGACCGGGTCGTTGGACGCAATAAGCTGTGAAAATAAGTCGGTTATTTCTTCATACGTAGGAATTTGGCTAAATTTTGGTACACTAAATTTTACGCTTCTGCTCGAACTGGGACAGGTGACAAGGGTGGGTTTATAGCCAAAGACGAAAGCTTCGTCCATCTTGCTGAATAGGCTGTTTAGGCCGATTTTATCAATTTCTTTTAGATGACGAATACCCATCATCTCCCCAAAATTTTTGTAAAGAAACCCTGTATAATCCTCTTTCTTAGGTAAGGAGTGAGTAAGCCCGTTGGTAATGAGTACTTGACCGCATTGCGAAAGAAATAGTTTTTGCAAAATTGGTTTTTTTAAATTTTCGACCAACTGGATGCTTCGTGATTCGTCGGGTGGGTCGGGTAGATTGATGAGCGTATCCAGAAAATGATTCAGGGGTTCATTTACCCATAGAAGGCTCTTTTTTTTGTACATACTATCCACCACACAATCAAAGTCTCTGGTATCGGTATAGGCTTGGGTAGTAGCAGGAAGCAAACTAAAACGAAACAATAAAGAACGGGTAGGAGTAGGGAATCCTACTTTGGGATAATTAGATACTCGATTTAATTGGAGATAAACCCGTTTTCTTAAAGCATCGTTGCTTTGGTCACCTCTCAATCGAACGGCAAGACTGCGGAGGCTATCCATCGTCGTTTTAAAATAAGACAATTCTTCTGGGCTGAGACTTTTTAGCAGGGTAGAGTCGGGAGAATCGTCATACAATTCTTCCAACTTTAACGTATCTCCACTATTTTGAGGATTGACTTCCCCCCTTGATTTAGCAATTTGATTTTTTTTTGAGATTAGAATACTTTCATTGCAATCGGCCACAATTAAAACGAGGCGAGAAGGGATGTTTTTTAGTTTTGTGCTTATCTCCTCAATTGAAAGTGTTTTTTGGGGATTACGAAATTCCAACAAAGGGAAATCAGTTGGTATATTGGGTGAATAACTGCCACGACCGATGTAGTAGAAAACGATTATATCGTTGGTCGAGCTTTTTCGTTTAATTTCTTCTACCAATTGTAATACATCCTTAGAATTAAAATTATCTTTGTTTACCCACTTGGTTCGTAGCTCATACCCAAGTACATTTTTCACTACATCAAATATGGCCACTACTTTTGATTCCTGCGCCAAAGCTGTAACGCCATACTGATTATCAGAGACATCGGATACTAAATACAAGTGCAATTTTTGACCCTGCAAATGAAAATGAAAAAAGAAAAAAATCAGTAAAACAAGGGAGCATTTCATGGTTTATAGCGGAATGAAGACGGTTGGTTTTTTTGAAAAGATTCCCAATCTTTTATTTGAACTAACAGGGCATTTTAGAAAAATACTTGCTCAAGTTAACCCATTTAACCCAAAAATAAAAGCGTAAACAAGAAGCTTTTATACCCCCTAAGCACCGTGATATGAAAAATTTATTTTTTATTCTCCTGTTATCGGTTGTCTTGTTGAGTTGTGATCAACCAGAAAGCATGAATTTTATGCCAATGGTTATCACTAAAGAAATAACATCGGCTACATTAGCAACTACGGTTTTATCAACTGGAGGGAGTGTGAACTATTATGATAACGAAGGGGGATTGCCAATAACAGCTTATGGGGTTTGCTGGGATACTCTACCTTCTCCGACTGTTTCGGGAATCCATACGATAGATGGAGAAGGAACAGGAACCTATACGAGTATAATTCCAGACCTTACTCCCTCTACGACGTATTATGTTCGTGCTTACGCAACCAATAGCGCAGGAACGGAATATGGGAATGAAATAACATTTACGACTTCCTCAAACGTCTATGTAGTGGGATATGAACAACCTTCTGGTGGTTTTCCTATTGCTAAGACTTGGATAAATGGAGTGGAGGAGTTGGGAAAATATAGTGTAGATAGAGGAATCAATCAGTCTGTTTATGTCTCAGGTACAGATGTATATATAACAGGATGGAGTTTTAGTTCAACCTCCCCAACATTTGTACCTGCCGCAATCGTCTATAAAAACGGAGTTCGTAGCTATTTAAACGATTGTATGGGTTGCTATAGTACTGGTAAATCAGTTTACGTAGTTGACAAAGATGTTTACGTAGCGGGTTATTTTCGAAGGTGTCCTACAAGAAGCCCTTGCACAGTGGGGGAGTCCGCAATACTTTGGGGAGGAACTACGGGAACTGGATTTGACAATACAATTTCTGTAAACGATAAGAATAGTGCGGAGTCGGTTTATGTTTCGGGTAAAGACGTGTATGTGGCAGGGTATAGGAGTAGCGGTAGCAAATATGTAGCCATGGTTTCTAAAAATGGGGTTGCTACTACGCTGACAGATGGCAGCAACGACGCTTATGCTCAATCTGTTTACGTGGCGGGTACCGACGTTTACGTGGCGGGGTATGAAGTAATTGGTAGCAAAAAGGTAGCGAAGATTTGGAAAAACGGCACGGCCACTTCCTTGACAAATGGCTCAGCAGATGGCATGGCTCGCTCAGTTTACGTTTCAGCTGGTGATGTTTATGTCGTAGGGAATGAAAACAACGTTGCCAAGATTTGGAAAAACGGCGTTGCGACGGCTTTCACTGATGGCACTACTAATGCTGACGCTTATTCCATTTGTGTTTCGGGCAAAGATGTTTATGTGGCTGGAGTCTCTAATTCCAAGGCAACCGTCTGGAAAAACGGAGTTGCATTTACATTGACAAAAAATACCAATAGTGGAGTTGCTTACTCGGTTTTCGTCAAATAAAATCACTTGATTCGTCTCCAATCTTAACCTGTATGAAACCTTTTTACCTTCTCTGGACTGTTATTTGTATTTCCAAAAGCCTGTCAGCGCAAGTTCCTACAAAACACGCTCTCATTATTGCCATCAGCGATTATAACCAAGCGGTAACTCGTTGGGGAAAACTATCTTCTGCCAACGACATTGGGCTCATTCAAACAGCGCTGCAAAAACAGGAATTTAAGACCGAAAACATCACCGTTGTGCAGAATACCAACGCCAATGGCATCATCAATGCCTTTCTGCAATTAAAAAACAAAATCAAATCGGGCGATATTGTTGTGGTGCATTATTCTGGTCACGGGGTACAATTGCAAGATGATAATGGAGATGAACCCGACCGTCTCGACGAAGCCTTGGTTCCCTTGGAGGCCATCTACGAGGTGGAAGCTCTAAAAAGCAATAGCTACTTACGAGATGATACCTTGGGAGAATGGATTTTTCAGCTACGTCAAAAATTAGGTACTAACGGGCATTTACTATTGATGTTAGACTCGTGCCATTCGGGTTCGGGCACACGAGGGAATGCTCTGGTTCGAGGCGGAATGGCTCCTTTGGTACAGCCTAATTTTAAAATCACAACGGCTATTCCTACTTCCTCTCAGAGTATAGTGGATGAACCAGTGGCTTCGAGAGGGCAGGGCAACGAAGGGCTGTCAAAATTTGTGCTTTTTGCGGGGGCAAGCTCCAACGAAAGCAACTTTGAAACCTATGCCAATGGCCGACCCGTAGGGTCATTGTCGTTTGTGTTTAGCAAAGTGGTGAGTCAGTTGAAACCCGACGATACCTATCGTCAAGTTTTTGCACGGATGAGGGCCGAGATGGCGGTGGTGGCTTCTCGTCAAAACCCCGTGTTGGAAGGCGATGTGGATTATCGTTTTTTCAGTGGACAACTCATCAAGCAAGAACCTTACTTTGAACTTCAAAAAATAGTGGATATAGATGCCAATTCCTACCAGCTTAATGGGGGAGTGATTACGGGGGTCAATAAAGGGGATAGGTTTAAGCTTTTTCCAGCAGGAACAGCCTCCATACAAAACGGGACGTCAGTGCTGGAGGGAGAAGTGGTGGCAGTGGATGATTTTACTTCGACCATTCAGTTTAAAAATCCGATGCCAATGGGCTTTAAATTGGCGCAATTTTGGGCATTCCGAACGCAGCAATCGTTTTCAGACTCGCAAATCAAGGTGGCCTTGCAGCTCAAAGCCCTTTCACCTACGCTCGTAAAAAAAATGACGGATTCGCTCCAACAATGGCCTTTTGTAAAAGTTGTATTGGCTCCTGAACAACCCGACCTACTCCTAAAGAACAGCCCTAATACGTCGCTCATTACGGCCAATGTGGCCGACGTAGATTTGCCTTACTTGGATATGACCCCCATAGAGTGTAGTACTTTGGAGGGAATCGCATCCCTTAAAAAAGTACTGCTTTCGTATGCACAAACTAAATTTTTGAAGTCGGTTAAACTTAGTTCGGAAGAGATAAACGTTGCGCTGTCGTTGGTACGGGTCAAAGCTAAGGTAGAAAATGGGGGATTTAAAGTGTTACAAAAATACGCTACGACGATAGATACCTTAACCAGACGATTTGACGAAAACGACCAAATGTTGATTCAACTGATTAATAAAGGGAAACAAAAAGCCTATTTTACGATTGTGACCATTCAGCCCGACGATAAAATTATCCCGATTGTATTAAACGATACCGACGGAAATTCGTACAGCATCAGCGCGGGCGATACGCTACTGCTCAACACCCTACTCAATGGATTTTCGCCTCCTTATGGCGCCGAAATGATTAAGGTTTTTGCAACCCCTAAGCCCATCAACCTTTGGCCAATTATCGAAAGTCAAGGGGCGATAGTGACGAAGCGAGGAAAAGAAGACGAAAATGCACTTGAAAGCTTTTTAGGGGATTTTTATAGCAATTCGCGGGGGCCTCGACCTGTGCAAGCCAAACAGGATATGGGTTCTACGTTTGAGTACGTCTATACCATTGTGCCAGCAAAAAAGTAAGAGGTTCAATAAAAACTTAAAGCAGATGGAAATGAGAAAATCAGTACTGCTCTGTTGTTTCGCGCTACTTACTGGCTCTTCGTTGGCACAGAAGGCCGTCTATATCGAATACGACTATATCAATGCCGCCAATACCCGTATCGGGTACATTGGTAGTTTGAACGACACCGTTTTTAGTAACAAAAAGACCCTCAAAGTAAAAGGCTCAACGCCTTGTCTGGTTCGACTTCTCAATTATAATGTGGATGCCCTCCAAACTACCAGTATGCTCCGAAAGGGCATAAATAGAGACTCTGTCTCAGCCGCCAATGTTTCAAGTTTTATCAATACCTTTTCTTCTTTAGTGAATCCTGCCATCGGAATTAATTTCAGTAGTTTGTTGCCAAAGAGTAGGGGAATGGCTCAACCTACCTTAGCCATGGCGGCTTTGCACCCCGATTTTGGTGAATTACAGGCCAATGAGGAGGAGCCGTTGGCCGTTTTGGTCAAATACGATACCCTTATCAGGAATAAGCTGTCGGAAATGAATCGCTGGCAATTGCTGCAAAATCAACTCACTCAGTTACGGTTTACGACCAAATTGTCGGCGGGAGAAATCAAGGCCCAAGCGGAGAAATTAATCGCAATGCTTACCGCAGATGCCCCGCTGGTATTGAAGGAAAATATCCAATCTCGTTTAGTGATTCGGCAACTTGCCCGTGAAAATACCGATTATCTGCGTTTGGCGTTGGTTTCGCTCCAGAAACAAGTCGAAAATGCGCCTATTTCGCGGGGTAGGGATAAAACAATAAACGAATTTGATTTGGCCAAAGAGAATATTAAAGCGTATCAGTTATTGATTCATGGCAATACCGAATCAGACCTGCTGAAAGTGATGGATGAAATCCTAAATGCCTACCAAGCTATTAGGAACAATCCATTTGAAACCCACTTGACCTTAATGCTTGAAGACAACGTAGATTTGCTTCAACTGAATATGTATGCCCTCAATGACAAAGGGCAACGGCTTTCCAAAGAACCTACTCAGACGCAAGCTTTTTTTGTAAAAACGTCAGGACAAATCGCTATTTTCAATACCATTGGGATAAGCCTGATGACCTTCAAGACCCCTGCGGAAGTGTATTCGCTAAAAGGTACAACCATTGTAAGTACTCAATCCGACCAGCTTATTCCTTCGTTTGCCTTTTATATGCACTTTGTAGGAGGAGCAAAGAGATCCCTAAAGTTGGGAGGGCATTTTGGCGTGGGGATTCCGCTTACGGAGTCAAAGTCGGTCAATTTTCAACTTGGGCCAACCTTTGTTTTAGGGGTACAAAATGCTATTTGCCTCAATCTGGGTATCATGGCGGGAAAAGTACAGCGCTTAGGCGGAGGATATAAAGTAGAGATGCCTATACCAGTACAGCAGCCTTGCCTACCATCAATCGCTATGAGTTGGGCTTTCAGATAGGCTTGTCATTCAATGTGGCAGGGTTACTTCGTAAGTAAACTTACTTGCAATCGCAGTTGTAATAATAATATTTAAGTTCGCCTGGGAAATTGGTATAATCTGGTTTCTTTATGGTGGCACTACATGGAAAGCCTTCGGAATTAACTTCGTATTGAAGATAATATCCCACCAAGTCATTATCCTTTAAAACTAATGGGCTACTTTCATTCCAATCCCCGTCTTCGTAAAGCCAAGTAGCTGAATAATTAGCCATCAACGACAACCAAATATTAGCATTCCATGGATTC
Organism: Runella sp.; assembly: GCA_044228585.1. Taxonomy (GTDB): domain Bacteria; phylum Bacteroidota; class Bacteroidia; order Cytophagales; family Spirosomataceae; genus Runella. The sequence goes on from JBGAUP010000020.1 coordinate 18,885, forward strand.
TTTGAAATTCTGGAAGAACCTGTTACTTCATCTATTAATGTTTCATTCGGTTCATTCGGTTCTTTGCTATATACTTTATAAAAGTTTCGGTATTCCGAGTCATATTCATATCTATAGTAAGACCCCGTTCTTGCCGCATCATCTTTAGGTTTGGCCGTATTTTTTACGATTTCCACTTTGGTAAGTTTCAATTCCCCCCTTTCATTTCTGATAAAATCAAGCATTTGAGTATTGTATTCATAAAAGACATTCGTATTGGGTTTTCGCACGTAAATATGGACTACCATCGAAAGAAAATCATTACTAATATCATACGTTTTGTATGATTCAAGACTATCATTTTTTTCTTCATTACCCAAGTACTTTTTTACTGTTTTGATTCGATTGCCCTCGTAATCAATGATATGCATTTTTTTTACTTTGCCTTTACTGTCCAACAGTAATCGTTTAGACGGGTTTCCGTCTTTATTATATTCAAAGAAATTGCTTTCAATGAACCAGGTATTATTTTTGACTTGCAAAGTAATATTTTCTTTGATGAGACAACCACGGGTAGTTTGGTCGGGAGTAGGCTTAATTTCTTGACTCAAGCACCCAACTAAGACAATGAATGTAGATATGATAATAATTGCTTTTTTCATAAGGGAGGCTAAAATGAAATACCTAAAAAGAGGCATAATGAACCCGTATTTCGGTATTTCTCTATGGTGATAATTCCTGACTTACTTTCTGCAAGTTCAAATCCAGGCTCATTTTTATAAAAAAAACCAACATTCAATCCAATGGGAGTTTTTTTTGAAAGGTACATCCTCGCCGCAACGCCAACCTTATAAACGATATTTGGTTTGGCTTGTACTTCTTGTGGTACCGACAGACTGGAACTAACCGTTTGCTTATTTCCTAAAAAAGCATACCCTAAATTTGCAAAAAAGACGGGCTTCATTCGCATTCGGCTAAGTTCTTGCCTTAAATCTATTAAAATGCTTTGATTGTAAATCGAATAATCGTAGCCAAGCCCGATGGTTGATTTCGGAAGTAATCTATACGTACCAGCCACATAATACCCGCCAATTCCAAATGTATCATAGAGGAGATTTTGGTAAGTATAGAGTTCTGCTATGAAACCAATCTTTTTTGAAGAAGTAAAATTTGTTGAATCCTTTTCTTTTGAAATCAAAGAATTTTTAAATTCATCAGTAATTATTTGCCCCTTTATATCATAGGCGGTGGCTAATAAGCAAAGTATCGTTCCAATCAAAAATTTAGACATAGCGAGAAGGGGCTTATCTTGATACTTACTGCTGATGAATGTGTTTTTTTCTTATGCAGCATTACTACTTTTTTAATGCTAAAAGCACTGTTTATAATTTCCATCCCGCAGAAAACCAAACAGGCATATTTCCCCGTTTGAAGCAAACTTCTACTCTTTTGGCTTTGGCTTTGGTTCAAAAAAGTGGTATTCGTTTTGTTTTCCTTTACGGCATTGTCAAAATAAAGATAACCAAGCATGCTTAATGTAGAAAGGCCAATATTAGAAAGAAACTTTTTGTTCCAGTAATCTAAAATTACCTTTTGGGCAACTCTACCGTTGGGGTCTAATTCGAGATTGATATTTTGAACAAACTTGAGTGGTTCGGTTACTTCTATTTTTATTTTTTTTGTCAAATAATCTTCTTTTGAAATTTCGATTTCGTGCTTGCCAAAGCCCAAATCAAATTTCAATGGGCTTTTACCCAGTTCGTTGCCTACGTTTTTTAATGTGGCTTCGTTGGGGAAGGTATTTACTTCTATGGTGGCTTTGATTGCTTCTAACGTCTGGTTGATGATTGTATCTTTTAGTAAATTCACAATTAGAGTTTGGGGAATATATCCCTCTTTTCGGATAGAAACGCTATGACTCCCCTTCTCCAGCTCTTTTGCTTGAGTCCCCGCTCCCAGCAATTTTTCATTGACATACACCAGAGCATCCGTAGGTTGCGTGGTTATTTTTAGGTCGAATACCTTCTGGATAAGGTCAAAATAGAGGTGTTGGGTAGTATCAGGTTTAATTTCCACTTCTTTTACCAGAGGTTCAAATTTTTCTTTGATAACTTCCAGTTTGTAAAACCCTGGAGCCAACTCATAGTCTAAGGCGTTGGTACTGATAAAACCAATCTCACTATCGTTGAGCCTAACCCTTGCATTTGTGACATTTGCTTTTATCGAAATACGACTGTTCAACTTCTTTTTTATCTCTTTTTCTTCGGGAACTAAATTCTGAATCTTTCCTAACGAAAGCGCATTGGCCGAAAGCTCAAGCAAAAAAGTGCCAATCTCTGGCGTAAAAGTACTGAACTGAGGGGTTTGTTTTCCCCCTTTTTGCTGGGCATAGTACGGAACGCGCTGTTGAATGTACCCGTAGAGTTCGGAGGTTACCAATACCCCATCGTTATTGGTATCAGCTTCTTCTTTTTCAATGGCATCCATGAGTACCTTGGTAAAAGCACTGTGTTGCCAGTCGGCGGCTTCTAATACCGTTTCGTCGGCACTTCCAGCGGTGATAATTTCTCGCCCTCGTTGTCGCCAAATATTTCTGATAAAAGCGTTGGAAGAAGCAGGTGTTCCCCCTCTGCTTTGGGCTAAGCCACCATAACAGGCATCCACCAAAAACAAAACATGCTTTGGCCTGAGAAAATCAGATTGTTGCCGTAGTTCATCCATGGCCAAAGAGGTGGCATTAAGTTCTTCTTCGTTGCCATCTATGGGTACCAAAAAGCCCCTTCGGCGATCACTATTTTTACCAGTGGTGGTGCCATGCCCCGCATAAAAAATGAGTAACTGACTGTTTTCGGGGATATTTTCTTTGGTAAAGGCTTCCAACGCATTTTGGATATTTCGGCGAGTCGCGTCCTTATTTAATAAAACTTTTACGTTTTGGCTCCGAAATCCACATTTTTGCGTCAGGATTCGTTTCAAGGCTGTCACATCATTGACGGCATAGCGTAGTGAAGAAAAACCCGAATTGGCCTGGTAGTCATCAATCCCTATCAATAGGGCATATTTATTTTCATAGTTGAGCTTAGCAGTGGTGGTGTCATTGCTGACAAGTTGAGGCCCTCTATTTTGTCCCTTACCTACCTGTATAAAAGCCAAAAAGAAAAGGAATAACAAACCTGCATGGATTCGGTTTTTCATTTCTATCATCTTAAAAATGTTGCTACGGTTGGCTTTTATGGAGACAATACGGCCCTATTCTTATTTAGGTCGAATGAGGGTAGATTAAAACTGTAAACTTGCAAAGCTATCCATCAAATGACGCCACCATTCCCATTGCGCTGCAAAGTTCATCAACAAATGTTGAGCCAAAAACAGCACTAAAGCCAGAATATAAGGCGAACGGACTTTTCCAGAACGTTTATCGTCCAATAGCAATAGTAACAAAACTATCTCGATGATAATGTAGCTGATATTTAGTGATTTATCAAAATTGTCTATGGACGGAATTAGAAAAAGCATACGGGTAAGTGCTGGAATTAACGGACCCAATACGGTACATACCATATAACGTGCGTGTAACTGGAGATTTTTACGATGGACAATCGCTAATAGATAAAACAGCAGAAATTGCAGTAATGTAACGAAGTCAATAAACGCCAGCTGATAAGGAATAATAGGAGGGTAATTATCTTTGCCAACCAACATGAGGTGTACCATGTTTAGTCCACTGACAATAATCAATGGCACCAGTACAAAAGATACTTTCCCAATCCTACGGTGCCACTGTATTTTACGGTTACGATATAACAAGGGTTGAATAATGAGCAAGAGCATCCATAACGTAGCTGTTATGCCGTGTAAGTGATGCGCGCTATCCGTCATGGTTAATCGTTGGAAATAAGACGGGAAAAACCCCACAACGGTCACTAATTCGGCAAGAATAAAATAGAGATAGGCTTTTCCGTAGAAAGCATTAGACGTCGAAGTCTTGTTTGTACCTTTCATCGCTTGCTTGTTAATGATTTGGAGTGGTAAGTTACAAATGAAAATTATTCGTCGTACAAATTGAATGGGTTTTTATCAAAGTTGTCTATTACATTTGTTTTTTAGCACTCACAAAGTAAATACTGACCCAATTGTTTATTATGAAACAGAAAATAGGAATTGTTGCCTTTTTAAGTATAATAGGTAGCGTTACACTCGCAATTGCCCACGAATTTTGGTTGTTCCCTTCCCAATTTTTTTGCAAAAAGGGAGAGGCGGTTCAAGTTAGTATCAATGTTGGAGAAGATTACGTAGGCGAACGTTGGGGTGGGGGAAGTCGGCGGGTACAGCGCTTACGACTGATAACCCCAAAAGGCGAGAAAAACCTAACAGAAACGGTGCTACAAACAGACTCTTTGGTTAAACTGAAGCCGATTACTTTGACAGAAGAAGGCACGCATCTCTTGACGCTCGAAACCAATAGCTCATTTATTGACCTTGAACCCAAAAAGTTTTTAGAGTATTTGAAGGAAGATGGTCTGGACAATGCGATTGAATACCGTCAGAAAAATGGCGAAATGCAAAAGAATGGACGTGAATTGTACCGTCGTTGTGCAAAAACCTTGCTTCAAGTAGGAGCAGTACGAGCGGAGAACGTGACCAAGCCTTCGGGCATGGCTATTGAGATAGTTCCACTCCAAAATCCTTATGCTTTACCTAAAGGAAGTACATTGACTTGCCAATTTCTGTATGAAGATAAACCTTTAAAAAATGCCTTAGTTCGCTGCTGGCGGCGGGTAAATGGTAAGACAGAATTAGAAATGAAACGCTCAGATACTGAAGGCAAAGCTACGTTTAACCTCCCTAAAAAAGGAAATGCAGCTTACATGGTTAGTGTCGTAAATATGGCAAGACTCGCTAATAATCCAAAGGCCGATTGGCAAAGCACTTGGGGAAGCATGACGTTTGGAATGAAGTAAAGTCTTAAAAAAATCACGCAAAAACGCCAAGTAGCAAAGATTTTTCTCTACTACTTGGCGTTTCTTCGCGAGTAATACTTCATAACTATACCAACCGCTTCACAATTTCATTGACGGAAATCCCTTCGGCTTCGGCTTTGAAATTACGAACAATACGGTGGCGTAAAATAGGTAATGCAACCGCTTTGACGTCCTCGATGTCAGGGGAGTATTTCCCGTTGATAAGGGCATTGCATTTAGCAGCTAAAATTAAGTTTTGTGAAGCCCGTGGCCCTGCTCCCCACTCAAGATAGTTTTTGGTGTCGCTGCTGGCTAACTCACCCCCTGGGCGGGTTTTGTGGACAAGCTTAACGGCATACTCCACCACGTTGTCGGTTACGGGTACGCGGCGTACGAGGTGTTGAAATGCTTCGATTTCAGCCCCCGATATTACTTTGTTAACTACGGGTTTATTATCGGTGGTGGTAGATTTAACAATGTTGAGCTCTTCCTGAAACGAAGGATAGTCAAGATAGACCATGAACATAAAACGGTCTAACTGTGCTTCGGGGAGAGGATACGTACCTTCTTGTTCGATGGGGTTTTGGGTAGCTAATACGAAAAACGGACGGCTCAAGGCGTGTTTTTGGCCTGCCACAGTCACGGCGTACTCTTGCATGGCTTCGAGCAAGGCCGACTGTGTTTTGGGAGGAGTACGGTTGATTTCGTCGGCCAAGATAATGTTAGCAAACACAGGCCCTCTGATAAAACGAAAGTTACGTTCATTGTCCAGCGTTTCCGACCCCAAAATATCGGAAGGCATCAAATCGGGGGTAAACTGAATACGGTTAAAACTCAAATCTAAGGCATTGGCGATGGTTTGGATGAGGAGGGTTTTGGCCAAACCAGGCACACCTACCAGCAGGCAGTGGCCTTGGCAGAATATAGCGGTTAGGAGTAAACGAACGGTTTCATCTTGACCAACAATGACTTTTCCAATTTCGGAGCGGAGTTTGTCGTACGATTCTTTGAGTGCTTCGGCAGCGGCTACGTCTGAAGTAAACTTCATTTAGGATAAAAGGTTATGAGTTAATGGATGGTGTTTGGTAAGGTTGCTAATTGTCTTCCTGATTTATTCCGAATATTTTACAGCCTTCGTATTCTGGCTCCACTTTGATAAATACGTCGGCTACCGCTTTTTTAAACCACTCGTCCACGGCTTTGGTTTTTTTATTGGACAAAACGATGTTGGTCAGCTTTTCAAAATCATCTTTGAGGTTGGCGGTATGGGGCTCAATTTTACTTTTATAATAGACGATGCGCATGGCTGTCTTACCGTCGTCGGTACGGTAGTTCATGGGCGCACTTATCGTGCCAACTTTCATGGTGTCGAGCATCATATAAAGGTTGTAATCCATTGAGGCATCAAGTGGCAAGCGCGATGCTCCTGACTGAGCATCTTTGATTAATCCGCCTGCATCGGCCGTGTTTTTATCTTCTGACCAGGTTTTAGCTACTTTTTCAAATTTTATGCTATCGGTTTTCATCACAGTGTGTAGGCTGTCGAGAATACGCTTAGGGTCTGACAAGTCCATGCGGTTATAGTCGGGGCGAAGCAAAATGTGACGGGCGTGGTATTCAGCACCGCGGGTTTCAATTAACTGGATTAAGTGTAACCCAAATTCAGATTCTATTGGCTCGGATATTTCGTTGGCTTTGAGTTTAAGGGCTGCCCCTTCAAATTCTGGCACCATCATACCGCGTTTGGCAAATCCCAAATCGCCGCCCTGCTGTGCCGAGCCGATGTCTTCGGAATAGGCTGAGGCCAAAGAAGCAAAATCTTCACCTTTTTCGACGCGTTCTTTGTATTCGAGCAACCGTTGGCGAAGTTCTTCTTTTTGGGCTTTGGTTACTTTGGCATAACGTACGATATGACCTATTTCGACTTCGGCAGGTATATAAGGTAAACTATCCTTGGGAATACTATTGAAAAACTTCCTTACTTCGTTGGGAGTTACTTTAATGGCTTCCGTTATTTTGCCTTGCATTTTTTCGGAAACCATTTCTTCTTTTATCTCGCTACGTAGTTCTGCTTTGAGGGTCTCAATACTTTTACCGTAGGCTTCTACAATGTTTTTTTCTGAGCCAAACCGCTTTGCCATATAATCCATCCGAGCGGAGATTTGGTTGTCCACCTGTTTGTCTTCCACTTCTACGGAATCAATTTCTGCCTTGGCGAGTAACATTTTTCGCACTACCAAGCTTTCTAATGCTTGACAAGGATTGGGAGCGGGTTGGTTTTGCTGCTGATATTGTAAAATCAATGCTTCTAAGTCAGAGCGTAGAATGTAGTAGTTATCTACTTTGGCGATGACTTTATTGATACTAATGCCTTGTCCTTGGGACCATCCCTCCACAACAGTAAAAAGTGAAAGAATGAGGGATAACATCCAGAGACGTTGAATGAGTGTGTTTTTCATGGTTATTACAGTGTGCTTATTTGGCCAATTTGCGCAATTCTTCTTCGTTAACTTGCACTCCGAATTTTTGACGTAACTGATTGAGCCAGTTGGTTTCCAGTTGTTTTTGGAAATCGTTGATAACGGCACCGCGGGCTTCGGCAAAAGTCTTGTTGCGGGCAGGTTCAATTTTGCTAATTTCAACCCACGCTTTTTTGCCATTGACAGTGACTACTTGATTGCCAACAGTCCAAGGAACTGCGTCAAGGTAAGTGTTGGCTCCTTTGGAATAGGCGCCTTCTGAGATGTTTATATCACCAATTTTAAGTCCATTAAGTGCTTTTTCAAGGTCTTTTTTGGAGTTACTAAAAAACTGAAAACTTATTCTTCGGTTGCGGGCAGCAGTAGCTACCGGTTTAAATTTACCGTAGTCTTTTTCGATAATTCGCGTAATCGGCACGTTATCGTTGGTGAGTGCTTTAATGGCATTTTGAAGCCGAATAGAAGAATACGAATCGGGTTCATCAGAACTGCCATAAGAGGACACCTCCACGATATAGTTTTCATTGTTCATCATCGTCAGTGCTACGTCGAACAGGGATTCGCGGTGTTTTTCGGAGAGTACGGTAACTTGAGAGTCAAAAAGTAAGTCTTCTCCTTTGCGGCGAAGCTGATACGGCTTCGATTGAAGCGACTCTTGCGCACGTTTTAGTAAGGTGTCGCTATTGGTCACTACGATATTGGCAAAGGCCCGTTCGGGATAACGATACTTCTCCTTATGTTGTTCCCAATACTGTTTTTGTCCTAAAGAGTCGGTCAAAGAAGGTTGCCAAACGTTGGCTTCCATGGTCTGAGAAAACAAGACACCATCGCGCATTTCGTTCATCAAAGCACGAAATTCTGGGTATTTGTTCTCTAAATTTTCTTCTTCGGTTTCGATTAGTTTTTTGTTGACAAAGTTGTTATAATAACGCTGACCCAACATGGCGATGGATGAATTGGGCTGAACGGGTTGCTGGGAATCCCGAACATACTCATAAAACTGATTAACGCTATAAGCCTTGTTATCAATTTGCAATAATGTCTTCTTTTTGGCCTTCTCTTTTAAATTACCTGATTCAGTGATTTTATAAGTGGCACGAAGTTTCTTATTCAGTACCTCTTTGACCAATTCTCCACGGGTATCTGTTGTTACTTTTTGACGCAGTTGGGGAGCCGCTTCGGCAAATGACTCAACAGGTTTACGACTAATCAACTTTGCAATATGCCAACCATAATTTGTTTGGAAAGGCTGAGAAATTTCGCCGATTTTGCCAAGAGAAAAAGCAGCTTCTTCAAAAGCGGGAACCATTACTCCTGCCCCAAATTCACGCAAGGTTCCTCCATTATTTTTGGTAGTGGCATCGTCCGAATAATCCTTACAAACGATGTCCCAAGCTTCTTGTTGAAGCAAATTGTAGGCTTTTTCAATCTTCGCTTTGGCAGCGGCTTTTCCTTCTTCGGTAGCGTTTGGACTGGCACTTACCAAAATGTGAGCTACTTGTACTTTGCCGCGCGAAGGGCGGCGGTCGGTTACTTTAATAAGGTGATAACCTGCACGGGTGCGTACAGGCTCCGAGATTTGACCAATAGGGAGAGTATAAGCCGCGTTTTCAAAGGAGTAAACCGTCTGAAAAACCGAAAAATAGCTCCCCAAATCCCCTCCTCTGGGAGCAGAAGCGGGGTCTTTGGAGTATTGCTTGGCAGCTTCCTCAAAATCAATTTCTTTTTGAAGGATTCGGCTCCGCAGAGCAGTAAGAGTGCGGTAAGCTGAAAGCGTATCGGCAGGGGAAGCATCGGGGGGAACGAGCAAGAGAATGTGCGAAACCCGCACGTCTTGTTTCATTCTTTCGTAAGCTTCGGCTACCAAATTATCTACGAGTACTTTGTCCGTAAAATAAGGCTGGGAAAGTTGTTGACGATACGAGGCCATTTCCTCGCGGAAAGCCATTGTTGTGTCTCTACCTTCGCTTTGCGCACCTTGTACTTTTAGCTTGAGATTGGTGTATAATTGAAGGTACTCGCTGATACTGGTAGGTTTAGTAGTATCGTCGGAAAACTGATTTTTGGTAAATGATTGAAAGAATTCATCGGTAGTAAATTTCTTGTTACCAATGGTCAAAATAACTGGTTCGGCTGGAGCAGGAGCTTGGGCTGGTTTCGACGTTTTACAAGCCGATAAACTTATCAACAACACCGTAATTACGAAAAAGCAGTACTTCATTGGGGCTTTTTTTATTCGGAACATGAACTAAACACATTTAGAAAAAGTATTCATGTCTTGATAATCAACAAAATGATTCTCAAATAAGGTATTTGGTTAGAATTATTTTACTAATTATTTAAACAAGAATCTTGCTACATTTATTGTGAAGCTCGCAAAGTTACACCAACTTTCCGAAAGTTTAAAGAAACGTGCGTTCTGACGAAGTTTGTTCGTCCTAATTCAAATCACCTTATCTTTGCAGGATGCGTTATTTTGTTGAAGTAAGTTATAAAGGGACAAGTTTTCACGGTTGGCAAAAGCAACCCAATGCCCCTACTATCCAAGAAGAACTGGAAAAAGCATTTGGGATGATTTTGCGCCAACCCGTCGAAATCGTTGGGAGTAGTCGTACCGATGCGGGTGTTCATGCCGAGCAGCAGTTTGCCCATTTTGACTTGGAAAACGAACTAACCCTTCCCTCTCGAATCGTTCTTGGACTAAACAGTGTTTTGCCGCAAGATATTTCCGTCCAGAGAATTATGCTCGTTGCCGACGAGGTTCATTCAAGATTTGCCGCCACTCATCGTTGCTATGAATACCGTATTATTCGCCAAAAAAATCCTTTTCTCACGGATTTAGCCTATCTATTTCGGCCCAAACTGGATATAGAAAAAATGAATAAATCAGCCCAGCTGTTGCTACAATACGATGATTATGAGTGTTTTAGTAAAATTCATACGGACGTTAAGACTTTTATCTGTAAAATTGAACATGCCTATTGGGAGCAAACGCCTCAGGCACTCACTTTTCATATTAAAGCCAATCGGTTTTTACGGGGAATGGTACGAGCTATTGTAGGAACATTGCTCGAAATAGGCCAGGGAAAAAAAACGATTGCTGAGTTTGAACAAATTATTCTTTCTAAAAACCGTAAAAATGCAGCTGCCCAAGCCCCTGCCTGCGGGCTGTTTCTGACAGAAGTGGGGTATGAATGGGAAGGAATAGTAAGCTGTCCACAGTAGGTAGTTGACGGTAGAAGTGAAATACTAACCAAAACATAAAAAACTTGAATAAAATCGGAATTATCATTTTAGCAGCGGGAGAATCCAAACGAATGGGTTCGCCCAAACAATTGCTGGACATTGAAGGAAAAAGCCTGATTCGTCGGACGGCGGAGGTGGCTTTGGCTACAGATTGTTATCCCGTCGTATTGGTCATTGGAGCCAATAAAACCCAAATTGCCCCCGAAATCATTGACTTACCACTGACGGTGATAGATAACCCCATGTGGCACGAAGGAATGTCGTCGTCGGTAAAAATGGGCTTGGCGGGATTGTACATGACTTACAAAGATGTTGAGGCGGTTATTATGTTGGTGTGTGACCAGCCTTATTTGTCGGTTTCGTTGTTGGAGCGAATGGTGGAAATATATCAGGCAAAAAAAGCACCTATCGTGGCCTGCAAATACGGTAATCAAGTAGGCGTACCAGCATTGTTTGACCGAAAACTCTTTGAAGAATTACTCAACCTGACGGGCGATAAAGGGGCCAAACCTGTGTTGATGAATCACTTAGACGAAACCCATTTGATTACCTTCGAGGCGGGAATTGTGGATTTGGACACGCCAGAGGAATATCAAAAATATCGGTCAGGGGCGTATTAGTACACCACCAATTTTTCGGTAATATCCCCACAGCGTACGAAATACAATCCAGGTTTCCAGTTTTGTAATGACAAATGGATTTCTTCTTCATAATTGCACTGGTAAACGACTTGTCCGAGTAAATTATAAACAAAAATGGGGGCATGATTGAATCCATTCAGCTTCATCCATACCCGCTGGCTGGCAGGATTGGGTTGGAGAAGTATTTTTTTGACAAGGGCTGGGTACACTCCCGTCACAATGGGTTGAGGAGTAATGGGATTGGTAGTGCCTGTTCCTTGGCCTTTTACTTGATACACAAAGACGTCGTGTTCGGCTCCCACGGGGGCGTAACTAACACTTTTGGTGGGGTTGGATGCAGTTGCTTCCACGTAAAAACGTACCCAAGTAGCTGCCGAGTACTTGGGGATTTGAGTTGCATATAGCCCGTCGTTGGCATATCCATCGTTGTGCTTGCCATCGTCAAACATATCAAGTTTGATAAATCTTCCGTATAAGCCAAGGCCATAATAAAGTACTACTTTAGAAATACCTGCCGTGGATGTTACTTTGGTACGAATCGTCACTTCTTCGTCGGCAGTTGGAGTTTGCCAAGCGATATTGTTGGTGTAAAAAGCCGTTTCCGTAATATTGGGGGAGGCTTCTTTGACTTCTATGTTGTTAAGTAAATAGTTTCTACGCGTTGAGATAAAAGATTTCAGCGCGGGTATTGCATTCTGAAACTGTGCGTAGCTGGTCATTTTCTTGGGGTCTTTGAGTACCAAACTATCAATCAATGAAGCGTATTTGTCAATCGTCGCACTGGTTGTTTTTTCGTCGAAAGTCTCGTTGATAAGCGTTCGTAGATGAGCCAAGTATCGTTGTCGTATCGTAGGTACGGCAAATAACCGATTCATGACTGGGAAATTGATTTTGGTTTCATTATAAAAAGGACTCCAAGTAGCATTTTGAGTAGCCATCACACTATTGCCGTCGTAGTCCATCGTCATAAAGCGCCCTGTTTCGGCATCTTGATACAGATAATAATCCATACCGCCTTTGTGGATGTAGCTGTCGTCATCCGAAAAAAGTACTTCATTGGCGATGTGCCAGAGCGTACGGTCAATGTCCAAATATTGGGCAACGGTTTCCTCCAATTTGTCTAATTCAGTTTTATTGAGAAGTCGGCATAGGGTGGGTAAATCCTTCCAAGGGTATTTTTGATCGGAGCTTTTGAGGGTATAATACTTTTGGTAAGTAGTGGTATCGTCGGTGAAATAATTGAGGGCCGAAGTTCCATTGCCGAAACCCCCGCCCATCCCCGTAGGAGATTCTGCCCGCCAATTGGAACCATCGTTGGAGAAAAACCACTCTTTCAAGAAGTCTTTGTTGAGTTGCTGGATACTCTGATACAGTCCCCAATCTTGGCCATTTAGGTACAAATGAACAAAATTGGCTTTGGCCGCGGGCGTATGGCGGCGAATTTGATGATAATAAAACACCTCTCGCATAAAAGACGCATCCTGATACGAGTTGTTGAGGTTGAACGTTTTATAGCCCCCTACCTTCTGTGCTGTATTTATGAAATCAGTGGAAAGATTAAACGATTTTTTGTCGGCATTACGCGCACCTTGATAAGAAGTTTGACCTTTAAACCTTACCCCTACGTTTTCGTATTTCACTCCGTTGACGGTCATAGTAGCCGCCAAATCAGTTTTGGAAGCATAGTTGTTGGTTAGCTGGGTCCAATAGTTACCTTGAGAAAATTGGAGGTTAATTTGCTGAATCACTCCTTCGTCATAAATACCCGTCGTGGGCTTACCCCCAATGTGTAAAATATGACCGTCGCTCGAAAAATAGAACTCTTTGGGCAAAGATTGCCCGTAACTGAATAAAGTGAGTGAACAAAAGGCCGCAAAGGTACTAATCTTGACAAAGGGGGAACCTTGGCGGGAGTAAAAAATAGAGATAGGCATCATAAAAGACGGTCGCATTTACGAGATAAAAGTACAATTTTAATCTATATGATTGATTACGTATTTTGTAAGAAAAACGTGGCTTAGCATAAGACCTTCTCTTGGTTAGTCAAGTTTGACGGTAGTAACAAAAAGCAATATATCCTTCTGATTATACGCAATTTAAGGTTATAAATCTTTGGAAGTCGCTTGAAAAAGCAAATTTGTCGCTGAATACGTGTGATTTTTTGATTTTTTTCTACTTTTGAGAAACCGCAACCCAAATCATCAATAAACTAAACCAAGTATGAAAAGAAGGGATTTTATCCAGTTGTCGGGCATGGGGCTGGGTGCTGTGATGGGCGCATCCATTCCAGTCTTAGGGCACACAGTCTCAATAGAACAAATGCTCGAACCCAAAGCCGATGCTGCCACGAAGAAAAAACTGGCTGATGTGGCACTCAACGTAGCCAAATCGAAAGGGGCTACTTACACCGATGTACGCATTGGCCGTTATCTTCAACAATATTTATTTACGCGTGAAACCCGCGTGCAAAACATCGTTAATGCCGAATCCTACGGCGTAGGTATTCGCGTCATTGCAAACGGCACATGGGGATTTTCCGCCACGAGTGATGTGAGCGAGGCGGGGATTGCTAAATGTGCCGAAACCGCCGTGGCCATTGCCAAAGCCAACTCAAAAATCCAGACCGAACCGGTGGTATTAGCCCCTCAAAAAGGTGTAGGAGAGGTGGTTTGGAATACCCCCATTAAAAAAAATGCCTTCCAAATTCCTATTCAGGAAAAAATTGATTTGTTGATGAAAGTGAATAGCGAAGCTATGAAAAACGGTGCGGGCTTTGTCACTTCTAACTTGTTTTTTGTCAATGAACAAAAATATTTTGCTTCTACCGACGGCTCGTATATTGATCAGGATATTCATCGCATTTGGCCTACTTTTACCGTAACAGCGGTCAATAAACAAGCTGGCAAGTTTAAAAGCCGCGACGCCATCAGTTCGCCAATGGGAATGGGTTATGAATATTTGGATGGTTTGGCCAGCGAAAAAATCGCGGGTCCCAATGGATTGGTAGGTTATCGCAATTCGTACGATATGGTCGAAGATGTAATCATGGCCTCCAAACAAGCCAAGGAAAAAATGACGGCAAAATCGGTACTGCCAGGCAAATATGACCTCGTATTAGACCCTAATCACTTAGGTTTAACCATCCACGAATCAGTAGGACACCCTACAGAGCT
>JBGAUP010000021.1:0-33164 GCA_044228585.1 Runella sp.
TGCTTTGGAAAAACGCCTTATCAGACCTTTGTGGATGCGGCCAAATTAGCTTGGGAGAAAAGAATTGAACCTGTTTTTCTTTTCACACAGCAAACTGTAAGTTAACTCACAACTGTCAGATTAAGTAGTGGCTAATACAGCTAAATAATCCCTAAAAAATCTACCCGATGAATTACCATCTAAAATACTTCCTGTTGCCCAAACCTCTTTTCTTCCTTTATCAGAAGGTTTTTTTTGCTCAATAGCAATTTCCTCTTTTTTGAAAATTATAACTCTTTTTCCACCCAGTTCAATTTCTTTTCCCTCTCCAATTTCATTGAAATAAAAGATATACTTGTCAATTGTCGTTTCTATTTCATTAAGTACAGGTTTAGCATTATTTGATTTTTTATAAATATGGATAGACTCTATTTCTTTGTGAAAATCCATGTCTTGTTTAAGAGTTTTGTCTGGGTATCGAACTCGTATATATAAAGTGTTCAAATAATTTTCTGCTTTAAAAACTTCATCCATCAATACCTTCAAATATTCTCCTTCATTATTATCAATATGACAACACAAGAAACCGTTATCACTAAGCAAATTTTTTGCAGCGTGCAATCGATTTCTCATAAATGTCAACCAAGTTGATTGATTAAATGAATCATTATATTTGAAACTATCATTCCCCGTATTATACGGCGGGTCGATGTAAATCAGCTTCACTTTGCCCGCAAATTCTTCTTTGAGCGAGTGCAAAGCCAAGAGGTTGTTGCCTTTGATGATGAGATTGTCGGTGATTGTACCTGTTTCATCGCGGTTAAAAATAGATTCTTCACTACGTTCAGAATGACAAAGGTCTTCCACGCCTTCGAGGCTATACCGCTTGGCATTGGTCAATACCTTGGGTTCTAAAAGCTGCGTTATTTCGTCTTGGGCAAGGATTTCATTGAAAAATATTTCTTCGCGTTTGTCTTCTTCACGGCTTTGGCCGCCTTCAAGTACACAGTCTTTAAAAGGCCATACTAACGCCACTTCGTTGCGTTGTTTGAGGTATTTTCCGTCAATGGTTAAACCGATTTTATTTTTGAAAGACGTGTAGCTGTCGTTCAGGAAGTTTTTTTGCTCCAGAAACTGCACAAACCGATTTTGGTCAAACACCCAATGTTGGTGTATTTCTTTAAAAAACTCGGCTTTGAGTTCGGGTTCATCTATGAGCAGCGCGAGTAATTCTTCATCAAAATTTTGGGCTTTGCTAATGACTACCCATTTTTTGAGGTGGCCGTCGTCGGTAACGAAGTTGGGTTCTTTGCGGAGGGTTTGTTCGAGTAGGTGATAGATTCTCATGGCGGGTCAAAAGAAAAAGCGTGGGACGTTGCACTTACCAGTCACCAGAGGCTCGGCAAAGCCCACACGACAAAGTAAGACAACGCCCACGCAGACCGCGCGAGCGTTGAGCTTTACTTTCCCTGTCGTGTTTGAAATTTTGCCGATTTCTGGTAACAGGATTTTTCAGCTAAACGCTATAAATCAATATGTTGAAGTCAAGATTGGCTTGTTTCGATAGAAATTTGGGTTTTTGTTTGGGTCAAAAATAGTAAAAAAGGGACGTGGATACGCTATTTTTTGATATTTTTGATTCACCATAAAATGATAAAAGCAATGGTTATTTACAAAAACATCATAACGGTAGAAGCTGTTAAACGCGGCGGCAAACCTTGCATACGCGGAATGCGTATTAAGGTAGAGGATATTTTACGTTAGTTAGCTTCGGATATGTCTTTCGATGATATTTTAACGGACTTTCCCGAATTGACCCGCGAAGAGCTAACTGTAGCACTCGAATTTAGTGCCAATCGTCAGCACCGAACTTTAGCAATGGTATAACTGTATAGAAAAACTAAGATAGCTTATCTTTATACATTGCTTCAAACTCTTCGTATTTGAGAAGGCTAAATTTAGGAAAGTTGCTGTTTTTCAATACATTAAAATGTTTATCATTCCCCACAATGTGGTCGGCATTGGCCACAATGTAACAATCTACGAATTTATCATCGTCGTGGTCGGCTTCTATTAAATACCAGTGAAAAGAAGGAGTAACGAGCAGTATGTTAGGTAGAAGCAATAAGTAATTCAACATTCCATCAACCCGCTCTATACCATATCTTTGAACAATGACTTCTTCATATTCAAGTAAAATTTCGGTTGTTAAGCATAGCTCAAATTTGCCAGCTAACAAATACTGATAAATCCAATGATACTTGTATTGGGGAGCTAACGACACCAAAAACACGTTGGTATCCAGCACTATACGTGGTTTAGTCATCAAGCCATTTTTGTAAATCTTCCTCTGAAATACCTTTTTCTTCTACGGCTTGCCCAATTTTAGAAATCAATTTATCAGAAAAATAGTTAGCAAGCATCTGTTTTACAGCCAATAAGTCTTCTTCCGAAGGTTGAAATGAATACACCTTCAACAATTCTAATTGTAAAGGAGAAAGTTTGTGAGCTACCATTTTCGAATCTGTTTGTCTTACGAAGTTAAACAAAATAGGAACTACTTTAACATTTACGGATTCACCTCCACCGTTCTTCCACCCCGACCTGCACCATTGAACACCCTAAATTTCATGCCTTTACTCACCGAAATCGGCTGCGAATAAATAGCACTGCTGGCGGTAGGCTCCGAGCCATCGGTAGTGTATCGGATGGTAAGGCCAGGAAGCTGTACATTGGCCTTTACTTGATTGTTTTCGACCACCGCCCCTGCCGTTGGAATACGATATGCAAAACCACCCGACAGATAATCCAAACGCGGCAGTTCACGTTTGCCTAATTGATTGGCAAACACCGACCACGCTTTTTGGTAGGCTTTTTCGTCGTTGGTTTCCGCCCAAGCGGGCGATTGTGCCCAAGCGCGTTCGGCCATACCCATGAGTTTGGGCAACATCATGTATTCCAATCTTTCAGGCGAATTGACCGTTTCGCTCCAGAGCAATCCCTGAATCCCCACAATGTTTTGTTTGCCATAATCCGTAAGCCGCTCTTTTCCGTTGAAAATAGAGCGGTCGAGAGGATTTCCCAGTCGGTCCTCTTTGGAATTTTTGAAATAATCGTAGGGGATAAACGAAAACGGCTTGTCAACGTCGGTATATGCCCCCCAATAGTACCCCGGCTCGTCAAAAGATTTGTAGTATGACATGTCAAAATACAGGTGCGTCACGCACGACAGCACCACTTTGTAGCCTGCGTTGGCCAAGCGATACGCCAAATCTTCAGCCCCCCAGCCCAGTACGTTGTTCCACACGTCCACCTGCATATCTTGGCCCACAAAATCGGGATTGGGAATGATATGAGGTTTGCTGTCGAGCATGGTTTTTCGCATGGCTATTTCTTCCCATCCGTACAGAAAAAGCCCTTTTTTCTGTACCATGTCGTTGATTTTACCGTAGAAATAATACCAAAGGTCGTCGGTGGTTTTAAGTTCGGGATTTTGTTGACGGAGTTTCTCGACCGCTGGAGAATTAGTCCAAACGCCCGTCGGAACTTCGTCGCCGCCGTAGTGAATCGTCTCAATGGGCGCATTGGCTTCGCGGTACATGGCCAAGATTGCGTCGGTGACGGTTTCCAAAAAACGATAGGTAGAAGGCATCGCTACGTTGATGACGTTGTCGTTCCACATCTGCACCGAACGGTACTGCGAACGGTCGGCGGGGTCGTGGAGCAAGTATTTTTCGGCTTCTTCCTTACGGCCTTCGGCCATTTTGGCCACATATCTTGCTTCCATGGCTTTCACGGCAGCGCGGGCGTGGCCTGAGGTTTCGATTTCGGGAATGACTTTGATGTGGCGGGCGTGGGCATAACGCAAGATTTCTACAAAATCTTGACGGCTGTAATAGCCCGTGCCTGCGTTTTGGGCGGCATCTGGGCCAGAGCCATACGCGGGTGGGAGGTGTTTGTGTGGTATGTTTGTATGACCTCGTACTGCCCCAACTTGGGTGAGTTCGGGCAACGACGGAATCTCCAAACGCCAACCTTCATCGTCCGAAAAGTGCAGGTGTAGCACATTGAGTTTATAAAAACTCATCAAATCCAGTAACTTGAGCAGTTGTTTTTTAGAATGAAAATTTCTTGCGACATCCAGCATAATGGCCCGATGTCCAAAACGCGGTTGGTCGCTGATTTCTACGCCTGTCACCGTCAAATTCGTTTGTGTTTTTCCCCAAGCCGACGGCGGCAACAAGGCCAATAATGACTGTACCCCGTAAAAAGCACCTGCGCGGTCGGCGGCTGTGATTTCAATGCTGTTTTGATTCACCCTCAATCGGTAGGCTTCTTTGGGCATCGTTTCTTCTTTAAATACAATACCCGAAGTGTTTTTTTCGGTAGAAAACGCCAAAGGTACACCCAACATAGACGACAACTGCGTGCCTAAAAAACTGGCTTCTTCTCGAAAAATAGCAGGGACTGAAATAACGGTTTGCGGCGTAATCACGAAGGAAGCCCCTGTTTCTCTGTATAGTTGCGGACTCGGAATGATTTTGGGTAATTCACTCTCGGCAATATTTTGGGTAGTTTTGTTTTGGGCAAAAGTCATTTCGGGCGTAATAAAACCAAATTTGTCGCCCACAAATCGCTGAAATTGGCGTGGTTGGGTAGAAGGTTTGATGTGATAATCAGTCAACGAATAACCTTTTTCGGGCTGTTGGTCCCACACCCAATACAAGCCCGCAGGGCCGTCGGTGAAGTTAATGACCCACGCCTCCGATACAAAATTTATCTGCATAGAAGCTCCTGATTTTAATCCCTGAAAATTGGTCGTGGGGGTCAGTTGAAATAAATCACCGTTGATATGACGGATTTTTACGTCCGTGGAAAGCGTTGTGTCCACCTTTCGTACAAAATTAAAATAGAGACTCCATCCACTCTTGGGAAGTGTTTTTTTGCCCGTATTAGTCAGCGTGAAAGCGGTCAAAGAAGCCGTTTTGCCTTGGTGGCTATTTTCAACAATCTCCCAACTGACTTTTAAAGCAGGAACGGAAAGTTGGGCTTGTAAAGCAGTCGAGACCAGTATCAGTATAAACGCAAAAAGACGCATCATGACGGAATGAAGTGTTGTAAAATGGAATACAAAGTTTTAAAGATGGCAAAAATAAGAGAACGTGCTAATTATTAGACCAAAGCTGCCTAAAACGTTTTAAAAATGAACAAGAATCAGGAATTTTGTCTTTTGTTTTCTAACCCTGCACAGAATGGAGTCACCTCAATTTCCTATACCCATTATCATTGAGTATGTTTTCCCATCAGACTACGAAGAAATTGTCGAAGTATGGGAAGCATCAGTAAGGGCTACGCATCATTTTTTGAGCGAAGCCGACATCCAATATTTCAAACCGCTGATTTTAAATGAATACTTGAAGGCGGTCCACTTACTATGCGTTAAAGATAATTTTGGCAAAATAATAGGTTTTCTTGGAGTACGTGAAGATAGCCTCGAAATGCTTTTTTTACATCCTAATGCACGCGGTCAGGGTATTGGCACACAATTGGTTAATTATGCGATTCAACAACTAAACATCAAAAAAGTGGATGTCAATGAGCAAAATCCTGACGCTTTAGGCTTCTATCAACACGTCGGATTTGTAGTAACGGGGCGTTCTGAAACCGATGGTTTAGGTAAGCCTTACCCCATTTTGCATTTACGTTTAGCGCGGTAAATTAAGACTTTATTACTGCCACGGTCACTATCAACTGCCCCACGTGCCGCTGAGTATGCTCGGCAGCATGAAAAAGCAATCCCAACACCGTAGAAGGAATTTGAGCACGGCCTACCCCTCGAACTTCCAACAACGTTTGTGGGTCGGTTTCTTGAATTTGTAATAATGCCTTATCTATTTGATTACTAAAAAGTTGAAATAAAGAAGCGAAACTCTCGACTCCTTCTTGTGATTTTCCTTCGTTGGCCAGCCAGCGCAATTGTGGATCGGAAAGTGTTTCGGCGCGGGCATACGTGAAAAGGCGATCGAGAACTCCCGTTAAGTGTTGTAAGTGAAACCCTGCTGATGCCCTTCCCGCAGGGCATTCCCAGAGTTTATTTTCTGGAAAATTTTGGCCTAATTCATTTACCTCCTCACGGGCTTGTAAAAGTGCATGAGCTACGGGTTGTAGTAATGGGGGAGTATTCGGCAGAGGGCCACGTAGCCATACTTCAAGTGATTGAACTGGTTTATTCATTTATGCGCAATTTTTAAGCCTATTTTTTTTACATTTGAAACAAGAATTGCTACGTTAATCGTTCGTAGTAAATCAATCCTACTCAGTTATATGCGCTGTTTTCTGTACTTATGGGCGTTAGTTTGGATACTTGTGGTTCCTACGCAAGCACAACGCATGGGCGTATATCGGTTTAACAATTCCCTTGAAGAAGAATCGGGAAAGCTCCCTAAATTACAACCACTTGGTCAGCCTGGGGTGTATCAAGAAGAGAAACTTCCCGAACTGAAAAATACCAAACGCATCGTCTATGCTTTTGAAAAAAACTGCGGCCTTCAATTTGACAATCGCGCTGCTAAGGGCTTTTTGGGAAGTTCTTATACCATAGAAATCTACTTCCGTTTTACGGCTTTGGACAGCTGGAAGCGGGTCATTGATTTCAAAAACCGCAAGTCAGACAACGGCTGCTATATTTATGATGGAAAGCTTAATTTCTACAATTTTGCGGTAGGAACCAAAGCCCCCGTAAGACCCAACGAATATACCCACTACGTGGTATCGCGCGATGCCAAAACTCAACAGCTTAAAATGTACGTGGATGGTGAATCGAAAGTGGAATTTACGGATAAATACGACCAAGGGGTGATAGATGATGACGGGGTTTTGAATTTCTTTTTCGATGATTTAATTGTGAAAGAAGAAGCGAGTGAGGGAGCAGTTGCTATGATTAAAATCTACGATTACGTAGTGGATCCTGCTACCATCAAACGTGATTATCAAACACTTGAACAAGGAATTGCCAAAACGCCCGTAGTTGCGGCACCTGTTCCTGCTCAATCTTTACCTCCCGTATCACCACCAAAAGTAGAAGAAAAACCAGTCGAAAATTCTACCTCTTATACCAATTTTGACGCCAAAACCGTTGCTATTGGAGCGACGATTGTGCTGAAAAACCTACGATTTGTGCAGAGTAAGGCCGAGCTTTTACCTGAATCGGATGCCGAACTTAATCATCTCTGGGATTTTATGCGTCAGTACCCCACCGCTGAAATTGAACTCCAAGGCCATACCGACAATCTGGGAGATTTTGACCTGAATTTGGCTTTGTCGCGTCAACGGGTAGAAGCCATAAAATCATTTTTGGTTTCAAAAGGAATAGCCGCCCAGAGAATTAGCGGGAAGGGGTTTGGCTCTACTCGGCCCATTGCTAACAATAGCCGCGAAGAAACCCGCCAACTCAACCGTCGTGTGGAGTTAGTGATTAAAAAACTTTGATCGTATCAATTGTGAAAAATTTTGTTTTCGTACTTTGTACCTGTACTTTATTAGTAACTTGTTGCCAAAAACCTGCCCCAGAACCCGATCCGAATGTAGCGCTTTCGGATGTTTTTTCAGAAATACCCACGGCTAATCCAATTACCCCCGCCGACGAATTAAATGAAGCTTCTGGTTTGGCCGATAGTCATAAACAACCAGGGTTTTTGTGGGCGCATGAAGACGCAGGCTCGCTTGATCAACTTTACCTGCTCAATCGTCAAGGGAAATTAGTGGGTAAAATAAATATTCCTTTCTACAACTACGATTGGGAAGATATGGCCATTGGCCCTGGCCCCCAAACCAACGAGACGTATCTTTATATTGGCGATGTGGGTGATAATTCCAGTACTCGGGACATCAAACGGATTTATCGTTTTCCTGAACCCAATAGCATTTCCTCTACTGTCACCGCCTATGACCGTATTGAGTTTCGTTATCCCGATGGGACTTTTGATGCCGAAACTATTTTGCTTGACCCTCTCACGCGAGATTTGTACGTTGTGACCAAATGGCTCCCTAAAGCACGCCTCTATCGGCTTGCTTATCCCCAATCTACTACTCAGATTATGACTGCCGAAAAAGTGGGTGAAATGACAGTGGGCAATGATTTGACTGGCGGCACTATTTCAATGACGGGTACCGAGATTATTGTGCGCGGTTATAGCGCCATTTACTATTGGAAACGTAAGGCAGAAGAAACCGTAGGGGAAGTCTTACTACGGTTGCCTACCAAGAATCTTCCGTATCAATTTGAACCGCAAGGGGAGGCGGTCTGTTTCGATAAAGACAATAAAGGCTATTTTACGCTAAGTGAACGGAATATTGCCCCTTCGGTCAATCTGTATTTTTACGCCAGAAAGTAAATAACAGTCCCGTCTTACAGCCATCCCTTCACCAATTCTTCCCATTCTCGCTCCAAAGAGTAGGAAGGCATTTCGGCACGAGCACGGCGGTACCAGTAGCCCGCATTCCATTGGTCACCTTCTTTGCGGTGTAAGTAGGCGTGTAAGCGGTCATAGTCACGCGTGCCTTCGCGTGACTGCGCGATGTCGTGGGCTTTGTCCCAGTTGCCTTTGGCATCATACCACAGGGCTTGCGTTAAAGGATTACATTGAATAGGAGGCTGATTTTCGATGAGCGAAGCGGTGAAATCTTGTAGTGTCATGGTATTTACTCATTTGAACTATTTGCTACAAAAAAACAAAAAAACCTGATTTATCTCATCTTTTCTTAAAGAGAGCAAAGTTACATTTGTTGCATTATACCATCAATTTACCGTTTTATTTATGTATATTCTTGTATTTTTCGTAGCCCACTGGTATTTATCCCTTCTGATGCAGACGTTCTTTTTGCACCGCTACGCTGCCCACAAAATGTTTACAATGAGTCCGTTTTGGGAAAAGTTTTTTTACACACTCACTTTTATTTTTCAAGGTTCATCGTTTTTAAGTCCTTATGCCTACGGCGTCATGCACCGACTTCACCATGCCTATGCTGATACGGAAGAAGACCCTCACTCGCCCAGTTTTTCGGCAAGTTTGTTTGATATGATGTGGAAAACCAAGAATTATTACAACAATATTTTACACCGCGAAGACCAAATTCCTGCCAAATTTAAGAAAGATGTACCTCATTGGGCATTTATGGAAAGATTGGGAGATTCGTGGCTGATTCGCATCGGTTGGGGCGTATTATACACGTTGTTTTATATCCAATTTGCCACGGCTTGGTGGATGTTTTTGCTGCTACCCATCCACTATTTGATGGGGCCAGTACACGGAGTAATCATCAACTGGTACGCGCACAAATACGGTTACACCAATTTTAAAGTCAATGATACTGCCAGAAATTTACTGCCGTTTGATTTTCTGATGATGGGTGAATCTTATCACAACAACCACCACAAACTCGGTGGAAGGGCTAATTTTGGCGTAAAATGGCACGAATTCGACCCTACCTTTCCATTTATTTTATTGTTAAACGCCACAGGCATCATCAAGTTGAAGCGTAACAACGATTTGAATTATATGCCGAGTTAGTGGTGAGCTATTATCTGTTAATCGTTATTTGTAGCGATGTGATGTTAGTCTGACCGTAGGTCTGACTCGTTAGACGGTTAACAGCTATTTTACAGGTCAGACTTATGGTCAAGACCATGCCTAATAACGGTTAACAGATAACAGACCCCAGCTACTTATAAATCGCCTTTTTAGAAGCCAAAAGCGTATTGGTCAACAACCCGCAAATGGTCATCAACCCTACGCCGCCTGGCACAGGGGTAATGAAGCTGGATTTAGGGGCTACCTCGTCAAATTTTACGTCGCCTTTGATGGCAAAACCAGTCTTTTTAGAAGCATCAGGTACGCGGGTGATACCTACGTCAATGACGACTGCGCCTTCTTTCACGTAATCGGCAGTGATAAACTCTGGACGGCCAAGGGCGGCGATGAGAATATCGGCACTCTGACAAACTTCTTTTAAATTGTGCGTACGACTATGACAAATCGTAACTGTACAATTGCCAGGGTAGGCGTTGCGTTGCATCAAAATACTCATGGGCAAACCTACGATTTGGCTACGCCCCACCACCACGCAATGTTTGCCCGCGGTTTCGATTTTGTAGCGTTCGAGCATTTCCAAAATTCCGAAAGGTGTAGCGGAAATGTAGGCAGGAAGCCCCTTACACATGCGGCCTACGTTGATGGGATGAAAACCGTCCACGTCTTTTTCGGGCGCAACGGCCTCCATGATGGTATTTTCGGAGATGTGAGCAGGCAAGGGCAACTGCACAATAAAACCATCTACATCGTCGTCGAAATTCAGGTCTTGGATGTGAGAAAGTAATTCTGCTTCGGAAGTTGTGTCGGGTAAGCTGATTAAAGTAGATTTAAAGCCGATTTCTTCACAGCTTTTGATTTTGGAAGCTACGTACGTTTCGCTTGCTCCATTATTACCGACTAAAATTGCTGCCAAATGCGGAGTTTTCCCGCCTTCGGCTTTGATTTTATCTACTTCTATTTTGATTTCGGCTTTTACAATGGCCGAGAGTTTCTTTCCGTCTAAGAGTTGCATATAAGTTTTTGATTGTAGCTCAACTATTCAATAATTGATTGACTTCTGCCTTTAAAATTGGAAGATAATTAACAACAATTGCCCAAATATTTACAGGCTCAATACTATCATAGCCGTGTATAATTTTGTTACGAGTATCAACAATACGCCGTGCATTAGAAATAGCAATTGAAGAATCTATTTTGAGTAAATTATTAACTGCTTCTCCAATAATTTCTAAGTTCCGCTCTACTGCATCTTGAAGCATATCATTACTAACATAGTTTTCATATAGCTGAGGCGACCCTATATATCTCTGAATATTGTCAATACATATCTCGATGTCAAATAGATATTTCTTTGCAATATTATCCATATACCAGTTCCTTAGTCCTGTTTACTTCTTCAATAAAATAGGGATTTTTCAATGAATTTTCTGTTACTAAATCTACTTCTCTCTGAAAAAAGGTTTTCAGGGTGTCATAGAGAGACCACCATAATTCTCCCTTTTCGGAGAGGCTCAAGATCTTTCTCAAAAGAAATTAAGAAATCTATATCACTATCCTTATTAAAATTCTGAGAAACTACTGAACCAAATACATACACCTTTTCAACCTTATGGGCTTGAAAGATAGCTCTCAATTGGCTCAGGTTATTTTTTATTACTTGGTTCATTAGGTTATTGTGGACAGACGTTGCCCAAAAATATTTAATGTTTCTTCTCTAAACGTACTCTTCCAATAGTTTCTTTTTCAACAATTCCATACCTACCGTAGCTTTTTCTGGAATGAACGTCACGTATTTCATACTTCCCGACATTTCGGGAGTTTTGGGGTCAACTACAAAAATGGGTACGCGAGGACGTACGTAATATACCAAACCCGCCGCTGGATATACTACCAACGAAGTCCCCACTACAATAAAAATATCGGCTTGTTCGGTGAGTTCAACGGCAGGCTCCATCATCGGGACTTCTTCGTGAAACCAAACGATATGCGGTCGTAGCTGACTTCCCAACTCGCAGGTATCTCCTAACTTAAGCTCCCAACCTTCAATATCATACACCAACTTTGGGTCTTTGGTGCTGCGCGATTTGTAGAGTTCACCGTGCAAGTGCAATACGTTGGTTGAGCCTGCTTTTTCGTGGAGATTATCCACGTTTTGGGTAATGATTTGAACGTCAAAATACTGCTCCAGTTCTGCCAAAATCAAATGTGCAGCATTAGGCTGAGCCGTGAGTCCTTGTTTACGGCGTTCGTTGTAAAAATCCAGTACCAACTGCGGATTTTTGCGCCAGCCTTCGGGCGTGGCCACGTCTTCGATGCTATATCCTTCCCACAAACCGTCGGAATCGCGAAAAGTCTTAATACCGCTTTCGGCGCTGATACCCGCGCCCGACAGGACGACTAACTTTTTTTTGAGTGACTTGAGTGACATACGCTTCAGAGACAAACTGTTGTAAAAAGGGATTCACTTTGTCGAAAAATGCCGTAGGATTGTCCAACCAAGGAAAATGATGGGCTCGGTCAATTACTCCAATTTCGGCACCAGGGAGCGCCTTTTTCCAGTAATTTACCAATCCATTCAGATTGAATCGCCGCCGCGATAACACGACCATTACTGGAATATTACGCTGCCTAAGGGCATTAATGCAGTCGAACGGCTTAGGAACAAATTTACCACTTACGCGGCTTTTTACAGCTATATTTTGGATTTTTTCGTACAAGAAATCAGTGGCTATGGACTCGTGAATCGTATCGTGTACGTACGTTGCTGCCTGAAACCCCATAATGGCTTTTGCACGGGCAAGCGTGTCATTTGAAATCGTTTGTAAGTGATTCTGTAAATTCACGAAACGTTGATTGATTGCGTCTTGTGAAAGCATCCCCGAAAACCCGTAATCTTCGTAGGTATCAAAATAAGTATCGTGTGTGGGAACAGAAATCTCGCTCATTGAAGTAGGATTAACTAAGACCAACTGACCCAAGTGCTTACTCGCTTGCGAGGCATAAGCACAAGCGATTTTTGCTCCAAACCCATGTGCGATGACCGACCACTTCGGAATGCGGAGCACCATGCGGAGGGCTTCGATATCGGCTACTGCTTTGCTAAAATTTACGGTAGAATCGCTGATGTAAGGAAAACGACTCTTTCCCGTGGCACGTGGGTCGTAATAGATGACGCGGTTGGTTTCAGCGAGTTTTTTGATAAGGTCTTTTAAATACGCCGAGGAATTTCCTACATCACTTACCAACAAGACAGGGTTGCCGCTGCCTACAATTTTGAAATACAAATTGGCGCCGCTGTTGCAAATTGCCCATCCTTCGCTTTGGGCTTTGGCCATCAACGAAGCCAATAAGAATAGATAAGTAAAGAGTAAATTTTTTCTCATTCGTTTTGGAAAGTCAATCCTTACAGATTTGCTTAACGTCGAATCGTAAAAACCTGTAAGGATTTATAGGCACTACTGGTTCAATTCACTGATTTTTTGATAAATCATTACTTGATTTGAGGCTACTTTCGCAAAACCGCGAACATCATCGCCTGTCCAAGCGTTGTTCATCTCGCCATAACTACCAAATACGGGCGACATCAAGTCATATTTCGATTCTATACCTTCCACGTGGAAGCGGTAGGGAGCCAAATAAACGTGTACTTGCCCAGTTACGTGCTGTTGTGTGTCGGTCAAAAACGTTTCTATATTACGCATGACGGGTTCCATAAATTGCCCTTTGTGCAGTAAGCTTCCGTACCAGTTGGCCAATTGTTCTTTCCAGTACAATTGTTGCTCACTCAATACGTGTTTTTCAAGTGTATGGTGGGCTTTGATGATGATTAAAGGAGCGGCAGCCTCGAAACCTACCCGGCCTTTGATGCCAATGATGGTATCCCCCACGTGAATATCACGCCCAATACCAAAGGGTCCAGCCATCTCCGAAAGTTTTTGAATTACTTCGACGGCACTCATAGCTTGGCCGTTCAATGAACAAAGCTCGCCTTTTTCAAAGCCCAGTGTGACGCGTTCCGGTTCGGTTTTGCTTACTTGGGTTGGAAATGAGCTTTCGGGTAAATACTTATCGGACGTCAAGGTTTCTTTTCCACCCACCGACGTTCCCCAAAGCCCTTTATTGATAGAATACGCTGCTTTGTGCCATTCTTGGTCAACCCCTTTGGCCTTTAAATATTCTATTTCTGCCTCGCGCGACAAGCGCATGTCACGAATCGGGGTGATGATTTCGGCTTCGGGCATAATGATGCGAAAGGCCATATCGAAACGGACTTGGTCGTTTCCTGCCCCTGTACTTCCGTGGGCAATGGCTTGCGCTCCGATTTTTTTTGCAAATTCGGCAGCAGCAATGGCCTGAAAAATGCGCTCGGCACTCACCGAAAGGGGATACGTGTTATTTTTTAGGATGTTACCAAATATCAAGTATTTGATACATTCTTGATAATAATCATCTGTTTTGGAAATAGTCGCGTGGGCCTTTACGCCAAGCGAGTAGGCCCGCGCTTCGATGGCCTTGAGTTCTTCGTCCGAAAACCCACCCGTGTCAACCAACACAGAATGGACTTCGTACCCTTTGTCTTCTGACAAATATTTGACGCAAAAAGAGGTATCTAAACCTCCGCTAAACGCTAAAACAACTTTCTTTTTCTCAGACATGAATACAAATGCGGTTAATCGTTAATCATTAACGGTTAATCAGATTATCAGTCATTTGCCACTAATAACCAATAACAGTTAACTATTAACTTCAAATTTGAGGACAATATTTCGTTGCAAAGTTAGGAGAATATAGGCAACGTTACTAAAAAAATAAACCCGTCAGTCTGACGGGTTCGTAGTAATGTAGGTACAGTCAAGTCAATTAAGCCAACTCCAGTTCTTTCTGACGATTGCGGGCTTTGGCTTCCCTCATTTCGCGGCGGAGCAAGATACGTTGTTTGATACGCATCCAACGCTCATACAGTTTTGATTCTTTCAAAAAGTCCCAAGGAGCTTTTTTCTCTTCTTTCTGCGTAGCATTAGGATCGTACATCATCCCCGTACAAAGACAGTTTTTGCGGTTTGTACGCGTCAGTACGTCGTAGTTTACACAACTGGAACAGCCTTTCCAAAAAGCATCATCAGCGGGTAGCTCGCTGAACGTCACGGGTTCATAACCCAAGTCGGAGTTGATTTTCATTACGGCCAAACTCGTAGTGATACCGATGATTTTTGCTTCGGGATATTTGGTACGTGACAATTCAAATGCTTTACGTTTGATTGCCTTAGCAATACCACTCTTGCGGTGGTCAGGATGAACAATAAGGCCAGAGTTTGCCACAAATTTCCCGTGTTCCCAGGTTTCTATGTAGCAAAAACCTACCCATTCACCCAAAAGTGTAGTGGCAATAATGGCTTTCCCTTCGGCCATTTTTTCACGGATGTACACAGGAGAGCGTTTGGCGATCCCCGTTCCGCGTTGTTTGGCACTTTCTTCCATCTCTTGGCAGATAGTTTCGGCAAGGTGGAAGTGTTTGTCTTCGGCTGTTTCTACGATGTATTGGTCAGATACGATTTCGATGTTAGACATTGTCGTTTAGTCAGGATTGAACCCTCTGCGGAGACAAATAATCCGCTTTGGTAGTAAAAAGATGATTTTTGGGAAAAAGTGCGAAATAAGTTTGCTACGTAGGCAAACGGAGGTTATTGTGTCCTTTCGGACCTACAAAAAAATGGCGTAATGTGCGCGCAGCGAGTATGTGAAAGCGATGGTGCCACCTTTGTATTTTTGGTTTTTGAAAAAAACGTGACAAATATCGGTTAAATTGTACGAGTAATACAATAAAACAACGAATTATTTTTAGCGATGGTTCATATTGATATAAATGCAGTATTAATTAGTAGATGATACAACATCTAAAACTTACAGTATTACAAATTAGTTTATTCAATGTTCTCGCTTTATTAGATTAGAATCATTAATTTTCATCTTAACAAGTAACATGAAATCACCGATTAGACGCAAATTACGCCATTTATTGACTGCCTGTTTGCTATTAGTTACGCTGATAAATTCGTCCGTAGCTCAAACTCCCAATGTTCCAGAAGAAAATCGGTTTACCAAAAATATTTTGCTCGAAAAATTGGATGAGCCTACCGAGTTGGTGGTATTAGAAGACCATCGCGTACTGTTTACCGAACGTAAAGGAAAAGTAAAACTCTACAACCCTAAAAAGCCTAATACGTACAAAGTAGTGGCCAATCTACCCGTCTATATTCAGCAAGAATACGGGCTGATGGGTATCAACGTTGACCCAAATTTCAAACAAAACAAGTGGGTGTATTTATACTACTCCCCCGTTTCATCGGAGGCAGATACGTCGCAGCGATTGGTTAGAATGAAATATGATACCGACCGTGACACTTTGCTGCCAAGTACTGAGCAGGTGCTGTTGCGGGTACCTGTAAAGCGAACCGACTGCTGCCATACGGGTGGGTCTATCGCGTGGGATAAACAAGGCAACCTCTATCTCTCAACGGGCGACGACATTAACCCTTTTGGGAATGACGGCTACGGGGCTCTTGATGGTCGCCCAGGTCGTGCTGGTTGGGATGGCCGTTCGACTTCCTCAAACACCAACGATTTGCGTGGTAAAGTACTTCGTATCAAACCGCGTGCGGAAGGAGGATACGATATTCCAGAAGGCAACTTATTCCCCGTAGGAACGCCCAAAACTCGTCCTGAAATCTATACGATGGGAACGCGTAATCCCTACCGTATTTCGGTGGACCAACACACCAATTACTTATACTGGGGAGATGTAGGTCCTGATGCAGGAAACGACAGCCCCACACGCGGATCAAGAGGCTACGACGAAGTAAACCAAGCTCGGAAAGCAGGATATTTCGGATATCCACTTTTTATTGGTGATAACAGACCCTACAACCGTTATGATATGGGAACGAAGGTTTCGGGAGAGCGTTTTGACCCACTTAAACCCATCAACGATTCGCCCCATAACACGGGTTTGACCGAATTACCTCCCGCTCAAAAGGCATTCATTTTTTATCCTTACGCCGATTCGCCTGAGTTTGGGCCTATTGTAGGAAAAGGTGGCCGCAATGCCATGGCCGGGCCTGTATATTATTATGACGATTACCCAGAAACAGACGTGAAGTTTCCGCGCCATTACGACGGTAAGCTTTTCGCGTATGATTGGATTCGTGATTGGATTCACCCTGTGACCATGACCAAAGATGGGGACTTTGTGCGTATGGAAGAATTTATGCCTAACACCAAATTCAGCCATCCTATTGACATGCAGTTTGCAGTAGATGGTTCGCTTTATGTAATGGAGTACGGAAACACTTGGTTTGCCCAAAACGATGACTCTCGTCTGTCTCGTATTACTTACAATGCAGGCAATCGCAAGCCCGTTGCAGTCGCTTCGGTGAAGAAAAAGGCGGGTGCTGCACCTATGAAGGCCGAATTTTCGTCGAAAGGAACGACTGATTACGATGGCGATGCCTTAAAATACGAATGGACTTTTGGGAAAGGATTGCCCAAGAGTACGCTTCCTAATCCAACGTTTACTTATACAAAGCCTGGTATTTATACGGCTACCCTCAAAGTAACAGATAGTAAAGGTAATTTAAGTAGCAGCAATGTAGAGGTGAAAGTAGGAAACGAACCTCCAAAAGTAGAAGTGACATTGACAGGAAATAAGTCGTTTTATTGGGAAAATAAACCTGTCAACTACGAAGTAAAGGTAGCCGATAAAGAAGACGGCAGTCTTACCAACAAAAAAATAAGTGCTGAGGATGTAACGGTTACGATTGATTATTTAGAAGGTTTCGACAAAACGATTTTAGCCCAAGGTCATCAGGCCAACTTGGGCGTAGCCACGGGAAAACGCTTGATGGATTTGTCGGATTGTAAAGCTTGTCACGATGTAGTGAAAAAATCAATTGGGCCAGCATATCGTGATGTGGCGAAAAAATACAAAGGCCAGCGCGATGTCGAAAGCCGTTTGGCCGATAAAATCATCAACGGTGGTGGTGGCGTGTGGGGCGAACAAGCCATGAGCGCCCACCCGCAAATCAAGAAGGAGGAAGCCAAGGAGATTGTGAAGTACATCATGTCGTTGGGTAACGAAAAAGGCCCCGATAAAAAACCCGTGAAAGGAGAGTACGTCACGGCTGCCAAACAAAAGGAAGGCTCGTATATTTTCAGAGCCAGCTATACCGACAAAGGAAACCCAGTCGTAGGGCCCCAAACTTCGACAAGCACGGTTGCTTTGCGTCCAGCCAAATTGAAAGCTACATGGAATGACGAAGCGAAGGATGCAACAACCGTAGAACTTCCCACGAAATCGGAAGCACTTGCCCCTGTCAAAAACGGCAGTTATGCTGTTTATAAAGACATTGACTTGACCGATATTAGCAGCTTGTCGTGTATGGTATATGCTACGCCCGACCGTACCGTAGGCGGCAAAATAGAGATTCGTTTGGACAGTCCTTCGGGAGCACTGATTGGTGAGGTAGAAGTAACTAATAACAAAGTAGGTGTTGTCAGTACGGCCCTTCGCCGTCCCGACGAAAAACTTCACAACGTATATTTAGTGTTTACTACGTCACAGCCTGTTCCAGAAGGAAAGGGATTATTTGGATTGGAATGGATTCAATTTAATCTGGGTGGTATGGCAAACACAGGAAAATAACTGTTTTTTAGTATCATTGTTCTCAAAAAAGCCGTTGTAAAGACGGCTTTTTTGTTTAACCATAAACTCAAAAAGAGAAGACGTTTGAACATAATCTGGTTTATTTTTCGTTTAAACAGAAAATTATATCTAATGAAATACACTTTTTACTGCCTCCTTGCTTCTTTGATTAGTACTTCGGTACTGGCCCAAAGTGCCCATATTACGCTTAAAATGCCAATCGGCAGTAATTTTAGGGTCTCTTTGACTACCGAACAGGTACATCACCACGAAGCCCCTTCGATTGGCCTGACCGATATGGACTTTTTCAATTTTGGTTATTTTGATGATACTACGAAACAATGGGCCATGACGGAGTTTGAGTTAAAAGAACAAATTATGTGTTGTTTATCAGTCCTAATGATAAACTTACCATCAATATCAATGCCGATAAAACGCTTACGTTTGAGGGAACGAATGCCGTTTATCAGGAAATCCTCCGCGATTATTTTAGAGATAACCTGTACGAATATTTACCCCTGTTTGGCTATAATCCTACCAAAATAGACAACAGCGTCATTTTACCAAAAGTGGATAGTTTACGGCAAGTTCGTGAACAACGCTTACGAACTTTAAAAAGTCAACAGCCTATCAGTGAGTCGTTTGAAGCGTTTGTGAGTGCTACTACCAACACCGAAGCTTATTTGACAAAGTTGATCGTTTTGGACAAAAAAATTCGCGAAAGCCAAGGGGTTCAGTTGAAAGCTGACCAGCGCCGAGAAATTGAAAACTTAACGTTACAAAATTTTAAAATCTTGCCCGATGCCGCGCTCATGAGCGAGCCTTATCGCAGAGAGCTACGTAATTTTATTCAGATTCCTGTCACGCAGAAGTACCCTACCGATTCGGCCAAGCGATTTGTACTGAGTGGAGACGCGGTGCAGTATGCCTATCAGTTGAGCGACGAAAAACTCCGCGCTTATCCTCGTCAACGTGAATATCTACTAACCCATTGGCTCGACTACGCGGTTACGTTCCGTAGCGACATGACTGCGGCCCGTACCATGTTGGAAAATTACGAAAGGGCCTATCCAGCCTCCCAACTTCTACCTTATTTTAAGCGGACGATTGCGGCCAAAGAGCGTATGTATGTAGCACAACCTGCGCCCAATTTTACATTCAAAAATGAAGAAGGTAAAGAGGTGTCTCTCAGCCAGTTGCAAGGTAAGCCCCTTTGCATCGCATTTTGTTTCAATTTAAAACAGCACGAACTCATTTTCAAGCCGTTAGAAGAAGCTTATCGCGACCGAATGACATTTGTTTATTTGAACGTAACGCCCAATACCTCCTTTGAATCGTGGCAAACGACTGTCCAAAGCCGCCCTGGAGTTGTACATTTATGGACATCGGACGAGGAGGCACAAAAACTCAAAGATACCTATGCTACTACCATGCGTTATCCATTTGTGCTGATAGACTCACAGGGAAAAATAGTGGAACGTTGGATTCCCCAAGAGTTTCCAGATAACAAAACCTTACAGGAAGAACTGAAGGGTTTGATAAGAAAGTAGGCAAATTTCTATTTTACCACTTCGGCGTCGGCCAACCAATTGTACGTATTCACAGGTTGCGGAAGTGCTTCTGGCGTGAGCTGAAGGTACATTAGGTGCAAGTGTGTACCAGAGCGACGTTTGGCGGCATTGAAACCTGTGCGGCCTACTTCCGCAATTTTTTGGCCTGCCGTTACTTCATCGCCTACTTCCACCATTACTTTACTGTGGTGAGCATAATAAAATAAACCATCTAAACAAGGGTCGTATATCCACACAAAATTGCCACCCCGGTAGGTACTCTCTGGTGTCCAATTGGTTTCGGTAGCTATCACTATGCCTGGGCGCATAGCTAATACATCTACGGGCAGGTCGGTTTGGTCGTCTATACTGTCTTGATTTCGGTCATAGATAAAAATATCGTGGGCAGGATGACTCCCTTGTACTTTGTGGTCGAAAAGATTGAACCCACGAGGGCGAAAGCCAAAACCATTGCCACCGATTTGCTCTTCATCATAGTCTTTGAGTGGAAATACAAATCGAACGGAATCATTGCAAATTTTTTGGCGATAAGGGTCGGTTACCTCTCGTAGCTCGCGCAATATGGCTTGAAAACGTATTTGGGCCGAATCTGGGGTAAGAGTTTGTTCGCGAATTTGGGAATTCAAATCTTGGAATGCTTGCCCCAACGTGACCATTTGCTCACGCGGAGCATCTGAACGCGCTGAAAGTAAACCTAAAACTAATAAAATGGTCCAATATGACTTTTGCATAAATACTAAACTATGGTGGATTTTAAAGCCTCAATTCTTTTGCGCATTGTCAGCAAATGCTCTCTGATTTCAAATAAATTCTCGTCCGTACATTTACACTGACATCATTTCTTTCCCAAAAACTCCCGCATCATTACCCATTCTCTTCCTGGGGCATTCGCACTAAAGGTTTCCAGGCAGCCACGGTCTTGGAGAGTGACGTAGCAAGTTCGTCCTTTTTTGCCTCCAAAACAAATATTTGACACACTTTTACCTTTGGTAGTAATCGTTTTTATGACTTTCCCTTGGGGCGAAACCACGGCCACTTCGCCTTTGCCATGACGCGTAATGTAGAGGTTTCCGCTGTTGTCGCAGCGCATTCCGTCCATGCCTCCATCCTCAAATTTAATCAAAAGACGTTTGTTAGAGAGGCTGCCGTCAGCTGCTAAATCAAACGCCCAAACATTACGTTGTACACTCTCATTGACATACAGCGTCTTTTCGTCTGGACTCACATCAATCCCATTTGTTGTGCCCATGTTAGGAGCAACAATTCGAGCTTTTCCCGCGGGCGACACGTGCCATACTTGCCCTGTTCCTGCTTTCCAATTGGGGTCTGAGCAGAAAATATGCCCAGTTCGGGTAATCGCCAAATCGTTGGGTTGATTCATGCTCGGCTCATTACAATGTACGCTCACTTGTTTGGTCGTCAAATCTACTTTTAGCACATTATGTCCCGTAAAATCGGCTACGTAAAAGGTGGTGGCATTGCCAAATCGAATGCCATTTCCCGTACTTCCTTTGGGAAGCGTCAAAAAAATACTGGCTTTATTACGGCGAGGAATTTCCGCTATCGTGCCATCCATGGCATAATTGACGGCATATACATTGCCTTGCGCATCTACCGACGGTCCTTCGCAGTTTTTGGTAAACTCATGTTCAAGTGTGAAATCGGTCGTCTGGGCTTTGGATATAAAAGCTGAGAGAAATAAAGGCAGAAAGAGGGAATAGAAACGGTTCATGGTAAGGGTTTTGGTTGTAGAAGCGTAAAGATTGGGATTTGCTTGAAAATAAAAAAGCGTTATTCATCAAAAAAACCTTCTTCGTACGCTTCGCAAAACGCGAAATAATCTTGGTGTACTTTGTTGGGGTAATCTTGGCAGTAGGAAAGCAAATCTTTTTGCCACTGCGTTTGCTGTGAGAAATCAATCAATTCGTCGGCAATAGACGACCCTTGCCGTCCAGCACTCCGCAAATGCCCCGACGCCGTAATAACCGCCATTGTCCGAATCAATTCTTCCAAAGATTCCAGCTCCCCATCCCACTCATTGAAATCAAATTTATCTTGTTCTGGCTGTAACTCCTTCAAAACAAAGGATTTGTCCAACGAGACGACTACATTAAAAAGTGCGGGTAGTACGTTGTTTACGCGGCTTTGTATGCCCACAATTCGATCGGCCTCCGTTGGCCAAGCGGGCTGCGGCAAAGAAACTAAAGAAGCCAAAGTAGAATGACGGGCTTCTTTCAAATCAAGCAAATACAGTTTTTCTTTAGGGCTTTCAACCAAAACGACGTAGCGTTCTAAACCCAAACTTGCCGTTCCGGTCACACGTATGCCTATATCACAGATACTTTGGAAAAAAAGATTGGGATGTTGTTGCTGCCACTCTTGGAGGAGTTTCCCTATTTTTTCGCGTTGGAGGGGTGTCGCGGGCAATACTTTTCCTGTTTCAAGGTTTAGCCTAAGACCATCATCAATTTTGAGTGTACGTTGTTTAATCAAGTATTTTCGGCGGCGTCTTTCTAAGTTTTCTAAAAACTCTTTCAACATTCCCGTCGCGGTACGGCGTTCTATATCAATAGGTTTTCCAAGAGAAAGCGTTTGGGTATAGCTGCTCAAAAACGCTTTTACAAGGATGTCACATTCCTTTTTTTCTAAATCCAACTCCTCGGCAGCTAAATAAATGCTCGTCAGCATCCGCCCCAATTCCCACGTAGCAGGAAGTAAACAAGCATCGTCGAAATCATTGATGTCAAAATAGACCAAACGATTTTCGGCTTTATAAGTCCCAAAATTTTGAAGGTGCAAATCTCCACAACCCCACACGCGTGTGGGGTCGGTGGTGGTAAAATGCTGGACAAAATCTTGGTAAAAAATGGAAGACGTAGCTCGAAAAAACAGATATAACCCTTCGGCCATGCGGTCGTATTTGTGTTCCAAAAGCTGCTTAATGCGGCCTTCGTTGAAAGTCTTAATTTGTTCTATGATTGCCATCCTGTCGTTGGTTTAGAAACTTAGAATCAAAAATTAATACTTCTCATAAATTTCAGTCAACACCTTTTCAACTTCATTACGAATTTCGGAGGTTTTGCGGATGAAATTTCCGTTCATTAGACTGAAAATTAGAGTCTTCCCTTTTTTTGTGCGCAAATAGCCACTTAGGCAATAGGTGTTGGCCAAAGAACCTGTTTTAGCAAAAACAAAAGAAGGACGATTTTTGTATTGGTTGCGAAGCGTCCCTGCTTTTCCGCCGATAGACATCAGCCCAAACAAGCGTTCCTGATCGGGTACTTTGTCGTAAATTTTTTGCAATAATTTTACAATAGAACGGGGCGTAAAGAGATTATAGCGCGACAATCCAGAGCCATCTTCCCAAATGGGTTCGTCGGGTAAGTCGGCCAAAAACTGCTTTTTGACGTATTCAATGCTCTTTTTTGTATCAATGCCTTCGTTGTTTACATCCAACTGCGAAGCACACATCAGCAGAATTTGTTCGGCAAACATATTGTCGCTGACCTGAAGCATCCGACGGTACAAGGTATCAATAGGCAAACTGTAAAGCGTAGAAAAATTGCGACCAAGTGCCACTTTAGGGAAAAGGCGAACTTCTTTTTTGAGGGTATCGGCCAACAGCTGTGTGCTAAGTTGGTTAGAGAGGCGGTAGGGAATGTCTTCGGTAAATGCTTTGGAAGGCCAACCCATGGAATAGAAGTTGTTGGCAAATTCATCACGGGTTAATTTGAAATCTTCTGACCACCCTGCCGTGCGTAAGCTATCTTTGAAAATACGTGGATTCACGGTGCGGTTAGTAAAGCGCACAATGTTTCCGTAAAGTGGCAAGGCCGAAAGCTCGCATTGGTAATAATCGGGGTAATCTGCCCACGACCAACCTGCCCCGAAGCGTTTGCCTACGTAGTTGTGAGGGTAGTAAAACAGGTGTCCTTGCCAGTTTTTGAGGAAACTGGATACGTTGCTTGCGGGCATATCGGGGTGAAATAAACTCGGGTCGCCCGTACCCCAGAAAATAAGTGAATCACCTTTAGTGGTATAGCGCAAGGCAGGAATCGAATCACCCAACAGGCATAAGCCCGCGTACAAAGTAAAAAGTTTGGCGTTGGAGGCGGGTGTAAAATAACGGTCGGATTGGTACTCGGCTACCATTTCTTGCTTTTCAATATCATACAGCGCAAATCCTGAGTGATTTTGGCGGAAAACGGGGGAATCTTTTACTAAATCACTCCATTTGTTGGGCAACTGAGCACTTTGAACGGTAGTTTTGGTCTGAGAAGTAGCACAACTTGCCATTAAAAAATAGCAACTTAAAGTAATGAAACAGGTTGACAGATGACGAAGCATAGTGGAAAGATTGTGGGTGGTTCGTTCGCGAACTTTGGCAAAGTTTGAAACTTTGCCAAAGTTTTTCGCATAATTTACACAAAACTTTTTTGTTCTGTACGCGTTTATAGACGTAAGTTCCTTTATTTTTAATAATAAAGCTTTCAATAGCCTAAAATTTATTCTTTGAATCGCATGACGTTTCGCCCCTTCTTAGAAGCCATTACCAAGCAAATAGAAAACACTACTTACGGAGAGCATCCAGCTGAGCTGTATGAGCCTATCGAATATATCATGTCATTGGGTGGAAAACGTTTACGCCCACTTTTGACGGCATTATCGGCGAATCTTTTTATAGATGATTGGCAAAAATCACTCAAACCAGCCATTGCAGTAGAAGTATTTCACAATTTCACCCTCATGCACGACGACATCATGGACTGTGCGCCTTTGCGTCGCGGAAAACCTACGGTTCACGAGAAGTGGAATGCCAATACCGCCATTTTGTCGGGCGATGTCATGTTAGTCAATGCCTACGAATTATTACTTGATGTTGAGCCAGCACAGTTGCCACGTGTCATCAAAAGATTTAATCGTACAGCGGCTGAAGTATGTGAGGGGCAACAATTGGACATGAATTTTGAGACTCGCTCCGACGTATCGCAAGAAGAGTATATCGAAATGATTCGTCTAAAAACTTCCGTATTGTTAGGGTTTGCAATGGAGTTGGGGGGAATAATTGCCAATGCTGATGAGTCCACCACTCAATCACTCTACGACGCAGGCGTAAACATGGGTTTAGGTTTTCAGCTCAAAGACGACCTGCTTGATGTATATGGCGACCCCGAAAAATTTGGAAAACAGGTAGGTGGGGACATTATCGCCAACAAAAAAACCTTTATGCTCATCGAAGCACTGCTTTTGGCCGAGGGCGAAACCAAGGAAAAATTAAATTACTGGCTGAACCTCGAACAAGGTACGTACGATACCGCCGCCAAGGTAGCCGCCGTGACGGAGATTTATACCCAGTTGGGTATTGATAAAATAGCTACAACCAAGGCCGAAGAATATTTCGCCAAAGGATTTGAAGCATTGGAAAGCTTGACTGTACCCGTTGAGCGCAAAAAACCACTGGTAGAATTTGCCAAGTTTTTGATGGGGCGGGAGAGCTAAAGGAAATGAACAGATAGATTATCTCTAATCTATCTGCCGTAAGAGTTAATGTTTTTCTAAAATCAGCAGTTGTTTTAGCTTAGGGCTGTATGCGCCGATTTTATCGGAAGTTTGGTTGATAACTCCAATGTATGAAACGCCTTTTAGTGGGCATTGAGCATTTTGGGCATTATCAGGATAAGTCCATTCAATGTGTTGATTTTTATAGAAACCTACCAATTGACAAGTTCCTCTTATGGTACCATTGCTGTAAGAGTCAAAACCTCCAAAGGTACTTTCTTTTTGACATGGTATAGGGGTTGGGCATCTGGGTAAATTCGTCCAAGTTATTGAATGGGTATTGGCTGGGACATCCACCCATAATTGAGGCAAACTTGGAATATAGTCGGGATTAGGAGTATCTCCTACACATCCCAATAAACAACTCCCAAAGCAAACAGTCATTAAAATTAATGCTGAAAAATTCCATTTTGTTTTCATAAAGTTGAGTAATTAAGGTGAAGAATTATTTTTTAAATACTATTTGAAATTGCATTCTCAAAGCATTTAATTCATCAATCATAGGTTCAATAGGGGTGATATTACTTACGATGTTTTGTTTTATTCGGTCTTGCTCTTTTTTTTGTATTTTTTGACCTTTCTTTATTTTTTGACGATATTCATTTATTTGATCAATCACTTCCATTAAGCCCAATATCTTTTTTTCATGTAGCGTATTAAACCCATATACTATTAAATCATTAAAAGTTTTACTAAGAGCATCATCGTTCCAATAATCAGTAATGGCCTTTTGGTAATTTATTGTTTGTGAGGATAGTTTTTCATAGATATCCGTATATTTTTTTACTGCTTGATTTATATCGTCATTTAGTAGCCCATCTTCCTGTGCGTATTTGCCACTGTATTTCAGGGTAATAATTAAGTTGGCAGCTCTCAGGGAAAATTCATCTATATCTTTGCGTATTTCCGAAAAAAATCTATCTTTTCCTTCTTGTATAAATTTAGCTTTTTCTAAATCAGCTTGGGTATAATTGAGTTGTAGCAATACCTTCTCCAGCGAATCTATTTGCTGAGAGACAAACCTTTTCAGTTCGTTGTCATTCTGAGTATTCTTCTTTTGGGTAAGTGATATATATTCTTTCAATAGATTATTGTCTTCGGCATTGCCTATTATAATTTCAAGAATTTCATTTGGGTCTTTAGGGATGGCCAAATGCCCTGCTGAAGGGTATAAAATGGAATATCTGATTGGGTTGGAGGGAAGAAGCTCAATCTTTACATAAGATATATTATTGTTTAATGGAATCAGAAAAAGGCCTGCGTCATTGGTTGTGGCTTTTTGTCCGTTTACGATTAAATTGTAATTTTTTAACAGCCCCTTTTTATGATGGACAACTTTGCATTTAAAAGCAAAAGTATTTTGACTTTTCAACAATTGAGGCGTGAAAACATAGTAGAAAATGATAAGAAGTGATACAAAAAATTTCATAGTGATTACAGTTGGACTGTTAAGGGAATTGTTGCTGAAAGTGTTACTAAATTATTGAATCGTAATTTGGAACCCGTATATACCCTCAAAGTAGTTTCTGTTCCATCTTTAAAGGGTAGAGCTAATCTGAAATTTCCAAAAGTATCAGAAGTATCTTTTGCTATACCATCGGCAAAAACCAAAATAGCATTTTTTACAGGTTGCCCTTGGCGATTCGTAACTAAGCCTTTAACCGTTACCTCATCAGGTATTTTTTGTAAATATAGATTTAAGGTTTCGCTCTCATGAATGATGGTAATAGGTTGCTTTTTAGAGAGAAAGCCATCGGCACGGGTTGTTAGAGTCAATGTTTTACCTTTATATTCCGAAGGAATTTCACTAAAAGTACATTGTCCTTCACTAATTTTTTTTATGTATGTAGCTTCAACCATAAAATAATTAAGTACAGTACGGCTGGCCCGCCCAATTGAAGAGTCCCATTCATAACCTTGCCAGTATATTTTGCGTAAGAACGAAGAGCTCCAAAAAGAAAACCAATCGGAACAAGTGCAAGCGGAATGAGAAGGTAAAAGTGCGCAGTTGGACTGATAAAGTTTATTTTCTCATGGTATTTAACAAATAAAAAAGTAGCTGTAATGAACATTGCAAAAGCTATTGCTGCTATCCCCCCCCAACCCAAGGGGCTAATTTTATTCTCCATACTGTCAGTATTTTTCTGAGGTAAGTGCCATGATAGAGATGATAAATCATTATAGTATAGTCCCCAAACAGCTTCATTATTTTCTTTTTCAATACCAAGCCCCCTTGTTACTTCCACCCGTTCAATGTGTCCACTCACTTTAGTACTCGCAATTGCTCGCTCAAAAGCATCGCTGATAGATTGTTTTTGCTGAGAAAGCTCCTTGAAAAACGCAATTGAGAATCGAGTAGCCTTTTCGTCATTAATGGGAGCACTTGTAGCAATGATAGCGGGAATGCTATTTCTGAGTAATGCTTGAACCTGCTCGGACGTAGAGCATCCATTTAGAATGACTAATTTTAGATTTTTGCAGCGCCCCAGCATCTCAGCAACCCCTTCAGCATTTGCTTTACCATCTTCAAACAATAATTTGTCTCGTCCAGCATGACCACTAAACAAAAACACGGCCAAGTCTTCTTCATGCGCACGTATGTTCTCAATAATAGATTCGCGAGTGGCTAACGGTTCTGAAATAACTTCAAAATCCTTTTGTGCTTGCCGATTTCGTAATACGTTATTTATCTCATTGTACTCTTTGGTGAGAGTGTATAAGCGATTTACGTCATTGTTAGCGAATGTAAGGAGGAGAGTTGGCATATTGTTGAGAGGAAATTTGGATTTTTATCCCGACTGGGAGATGTTGACTTAATATTATTTTTACAATGTTTTCCGCCGAGACAATATTTAAGTGTTTCTGCAAAATATAGCTTTAGTTCATTTATGCCTTTCCCAGTAACTGATGTTATGCTAAGGGATATTTTTGTAAAATCCCTTAGGGATTTTCCATTAATAGCGTACATGTCCGCTTACGTCAGCAGCACACCGTTGTAGGGTTTGGATGAAGACAACCTTACACTATTAACGGGCGATGCCTAAGGCATACCAATTTCCGTAACAGCAGTTAGTAATAAAAACTTTGTGCCGCACTGATACCCCGCTTTGTAAACTTATAAGTGTTGAAAAGTAGGCGTTTAAAGATAATTATGCAAGAATAAGGGTCATAACTTATCAAACGGTAAATACATACTTTATTAGGGCATTCAAATGACGCTATCTTGCTCTATTGGCATCAAGCAATTATCCGTAAGTGGAGGGAGAAAGTAATTTTTCGGCAGCAGACATGACTTTATAAGTATTGTTTGAAACAAAAATAATAAATTACCCTATCCCAGCACTATATTTGCAGCCTCAAAATAAACTGAGTATCATTCACTCAGTTGTTTATTCACTCACCGTAGCGGGATGCCGCTCAGTAATTATAAAAGAAGGTAGAATGAAAGTCCTCAAGTTTGGTGGCACTTCGTGCGGCACCGTAGAAAGTATTCAGCAACTGATTCAAATTTTACAAGATAATATTGCCAAAGGCGAGCGTATTGCCGTGGTATATTCGGCGATGGGCGGAGTGACCAACAAACTCATTGAGATAGGACGTATGGCATCTGCTGGCAACACCGATTATTTTGATGCCCTCAAAGCCGTCGAAGAACGCCATTTTGCAGCGATTCGGGGCTTGATTGACATCAAAAATCAAAGTAGCTCGATTGCCAAAGTGCGCGGTTTGGTCAACGAATTGGAAGATTTACTGAAAGGTATTTCATTAATCCGCGAGTTATCAGCTCGTACACTCGACTTGTTGATGTCGTTTGGCGAACGTCTTTCCACCACCATCATTACCGAAGCCCTCAAAGGCCGTGGGGTCAATGCTGAATTTTGCGATGCGCGTAAGTTGGTGCGTACCAATGACCACTTTGGCTATGCCGAGGTGGATTTTGAGGTAACCAACGCCCAAATTTTAGCGCATTTTGCCAAAACTGATACTTTGCAGTGTATCACAGGCTTTATTGGTGCTACACCCGAAGGAATCACCACCACTTTAGGTCGCGGGGGTTCCGATTATACGGGCTCTATTTTTGGCGCGGCATTGGATGCTGACGTAATTGAAATCTGGACCGATGTGGACGGCATGATGACCGCCGACCCACGCAAAGTGTCTAATGCTTTCACGATTCCGACCATTACCTACGCGGAGGCGATGGAACTGAGTCATTTTGGAGCCAAGGTGATTTATCCACCCAGTTTGCAACCTGCCTTTGTTAAAAATATTCCGATTAAAGTTCTTAATACTTTCAATACGACATCGGAAGGAACAACCGTACACAACACTTCCGACGAAACGCCCTTTGCCATTACGGGCATTAGCTCCATTGACGACATCGCGCTTGTGAACGTGCAAGGCAGCGGTTTGATTGGGGTAGCAGGCGTGTCGGCGCGGTTGTTCTCGGCTTTGTCACGCCACAAAATCAGCGTGATTTTGATTTCGCAAGCATCGTCCGAACATTCGATTTGCTTTGCCATTGACCCCAAAAACGCCGACCGTGCCAAGGAGGTGTTAGACCAGGTGTTTGCGCCCGAAATCAACGCGGGTGACATTGACCGCGATGGTATTCAGATTCAGAAAAATGTGTCTATTATTGCCATCGTAGGCGAAGGAATGCGGCGTAGCACAGGAGTATCGGGTAAGCTGTTTACGGCCCTGGGCAAAAACGGCATCAACGTCATTGCTACTGCGCAAGGCTCATCAGAGTTAAATATTTCGGTGGTCATTCAAAAAAACGACCTTTCTAAAGCCTTAAATGCCATTCACGGGGTATTTTTTCAGTCGGAGGTGCGTTCATTAAATTTATTTGTGGTAGGCACAGGCTTGATTGGAAGTACGTTTTTGAAACAACTCGCGGCACAGTCGGACTATTTGGCCAAAG
This sequence comes from Runella sp., assembly GCA_044228585.1. Classification (GTDB taxonomy): domain Bacteria; phylum Bacteroidota; class Bacteroidia; order Cytophagales; family Spirosomataceae; genus Runella. The sequence goes on from JBGAUP010000021.1 coordinate 30,325, forward strand.
AAAAGCTCCTCAAAATCAACGTAGTAGGCTTGGCTCGAAGCAAAAAAATGTACCTCAATCCCGACGGAATTAGCCTACTGAATTGGAAAGAAGAACTTGATGAAAATGGCAAAACCACCAGTATATCGGCTTTTGTGCAGCGGATTCGGGAGTTCAATTTACCCAATAGCGTATTTATTGACTGTACGTCCGACAAAGATATTATTCAATATTATTTTCCTTTGCTCGACGCCAGCGTATCGGTAGTAACGCCCAACAAAGTGGCCAACTCCAGTAGCTATGCCGAGTATCGTCGCCTGCAACAAACAGCCGTTCGCAAAGGCGTGAAGTTTTTGTACGAAACCAACGTAGGGGCAGGTTTACCCATCATCAATACCATTCAGGGGTTGATGTCGAGTGGGGATAAATTTGTGAAGATTGAGGCGATTCTGTCAGGTACGCTATCGTTTATTTTCAACAGTTTTGTGGCAGGAACGCGCTTTGTGGATGTGGTGCGCGAAGCCAAAGAAAAAGGCTATACCGAACCCGACCCACGTGACGATTTGAGCGGCTTGGACGTAGCGCGTAAAATCCTGATTTTGGCGCGTGAAACGGGCGTAGCCCTCGAAATGAGCGACATTCAGATTGCGCCTATTTTGCCCGAAAATTGCCTTCAAGCTCCCACCGTGGACGCTTTCTTTACGGAAGTAGAAAACTCCGACGCCTATTTTGCAGACTTGTTACAAGCCGCCACCGACAAAGGCGAAAAACTGCGCTACATTGCCACCCTCGAAAACGGCAAGGCCACGCTCCAACTCCGAACGGTGGACGCCGACCACCCGTTTTATTCACTTTCAGGAGCAGATAACATCGTTTCGTTTACCACTGAACGTTACAATACCCGTCCGTTGGTAGTCAAAGGCCCAGGTGCGGGTGCGGAAGTGACCGCTTCGGGGGTGTTTGCCGATGTAATGAGTATTAGTAGTTATTTGGCGTAGTTAAGTGCATACATTGCCATTTGTTTTGAGGTTGGTGTTTCACCAACCTTTTTTTGTGGTCAGTTGTGCCTTTCAATGTCAATAGCATTCCAAATTTATTACTAAATTACCTCCCTAAACTCATTAATAATGAAACTCTTACCCCTGACTCACTTGATTACCTTTTTGTCGGGAAGCTTTTGGGGCTTGAATGCCCCAAAAGCTTCTAATTCTTTGTTAGGGTCACATCTTCGGTCTCCCAAACTCACGAGCGAAGGCACGGGGCTGGGTCGGACGGCCGCTGCCGCTGAGTTTGGCCTATGATATTGTCACCAAAGGGCATGGGGGAACGATTGAAGTAGAAAGTGTAGAGAAAGAGGGGGCGACGTTTATTGTATATTTACCTATTTTATAATTTGTTGATTATGAGACACCTCTTGCTTTCTCTCGCTTTCTCCTTCTTTTGCTACGTTTGTTTGGGGCAAAAAAGGCAATCTATTGATAGTTTAAAACATGAGTTAGCTAAGGCCAAACATGATACCAGTCGAGTATTGCTACTCTGTAGTATAGGATACGAATACAGAAATTTCAATGCAGATTCTGGAATTTTGTTTACAAATCAAGGTTTAAGATTGGCAAGGCAAAGCAAATTTCTAAAAGGAGAAGCAAGGGCTTTAGAGCGCTTAGGAGCCAATGAAAGAGTAAGAGGCAATCTAATCCAAGCCTTAGACCTATTACTGAGAAGCTTAGAAATTGCAGAAAAAAACAACTATGTATATGATGCAGCAAGAGCATTAAATGGAATTGGTCTTATCAATTTTGGCATTAATGATTATCGCAAGGCGTTGAATTATCATCAAAAAGCACTTCGGTTATTTGAAACAATCAAAGACAAAGAAAATATAGCCCTTTTATTTTCTAATATTGGTCAAGACTACCTCAGATTGAATCAAATGGATTCTGCTTTATACTATGGCATCAAAGCCCGCAATGCAGAGTGGTACAAAAACGAAAAGGTAAAACACGATTTCCAGTACATATTCATGTTGTTGCAGCTTGGCGATACCTACAAAAAAATAGGTAATAAGCAGCTTGCTTTTGCTTATTATCAGCAAGCAGCACACGGAGGAGATAAAGATGACCATCGAACAAGATCAGAGACTTATTATCGTCTTGCTACCCATTATAAAGAGGATAATCAAGTAGATTCGTGTATATACTATGCCAAAAAAGGGCTTTTAGAGGGTGAACAGGCTTCTATCAAACGTACGATATTTTTTTCAAGTAGTTTACTGTCAGAAGTTTATGAGGCTATCAACGCCAAAGAAGCACTTCGCTATTACAAAATAGCATCTGCGGCATACGATAGTTTATATGGTATCACCAAAGTACAGGGAATGCAAAAATTGTTCTTAGAACAACAAGAACGCCAACAAAAAGAAGAAATCGAACGAATAGCTTATGAAACGCAATTAAAGCAACATGCCTTTTTAGTGGGGTTGGGAGTGCTACTGCTCATCGCCTTTCTTCTATACCGCAATAATCAACAAAAGCAGAAAGCAAACATTCTTCTCAACGAACAAAAACAAAAAGTAGAGCAAACCCTCGAAACCCTCCGCTCCACCCAAGCCCAACTCATTCAAAAAGAAAAATTAGCCTCACTCGGCGAACTCACCGCAGGTATCGCCCATGAAATTCAGAATCCGCTAAACTTTGTCAATAATTTCTCGGAGTTGAGTGTGGAACTGATTGAAGAGTTAAAAGTGGAAAGGTCAAAGGTTAAAGAAGAGCGGGATGAAGAATTGGAAAACGACTTGCTGAGTGACCTTGGACAAAACCAAGAAAAAATCAACCACCACGGCAAACGGGCTTCTTCCATCGTCA
>JBGAUP010000397.1:0-5010 GCA_044228585.1 Runella sp.
ATTCCTTCCTTCATCGCCGTTTTCTTGCCTCGCAAATACTTAGTTCCAGCTATTCAGAATCTTTGTTTTACGTTGGAATTTTGAAGTCAGCAAAAACATCGCCATCACCTGGTATTTTTGCCTTAGTGATGTAGGGCTTCTATTCTATATGATGATTACGGACAAGAGAAAAAGCAGATGTACGTAAAACAGAAGAGCTAAAGTTCCCAATTTATCCCTTATCTCTCTCAGAGGCGGGTAGTTGGTGTACACTTACAGGTATCGTTGGTGCGGGAGGTGGTTTCTTAGTATCGCCCTTGTGTTATTGGCTCGTTTGCCATCTTGAAAATGGCCGTTGGTACTTCTCTTTTAATCGCCTTATTCCGGCAAATCACTCATTGGTTTCGTAGGCGATATGTCAAACATGGACATAGATTGGCCTTTTCTGATGAATTACCTTTTTTCGGTGGTCGGAATATTTGTAGGGACTTACATGTCAAAGTTTATCCCTGGCGAAAAACTCAAAAAATCTTTCGGATGGTTTGTCTTAGTCATGGGAGTATATATCATCACCAAAGAACTAATTTTCAAATAGTAACAAATTTCAAGATTACAAAACAAACATTCTCATAAAACACATGAAAATCGAACAAATTTATACGGGTTGTTTGGCCCAAGGGGCTTATTACATCGAAAGCGAAGGTGAAGTAGCTGTGATAGATCCCCTCCGCGAAGTAACTCCTTATATCGAACGAGCAGCCAAAGACGGGGCCACCATCAAATACGTTTTTGAAACCCACTTCCACGCCGACTTCGTATCGGGGCATCTGGATTTATCCCAAAAAGACGGGTGCGCCCATCATTTATACTCCCAATGCCAAAACAGGTTTTGACGCCCACATTGCTACTGACGGCGAAGAGTTTCCATTAGGCAAACTCAAGTTTCGGGTATTCATACCCCAGGGCATACAATGGAATCTACTTGCTATTTGCTTTTGGACGAGAACAACAAAGAAATTGCCCTTTTTAGCGGCGATACGCTATTTATCGGGGATGTAGGCCGTCCCGATTTAGCTCAAAAATCAGATTTGACTATCAACGATTTGGCAGGCTATCTTTACGATTCGCTTCGTAACAAAATCATGTTGCTCCAACGAGGTGATTGTATATCCTCCCACGGGGCTGGATCAGCGTGGCAAAAACATGAGTAAAGAAACCACCGATACCTTGGGAAATCAGAAAATGTTCAACTACGCGCTGCCGCCAATATGACCAAAGAGGAGTTTATCAAAGAGGTAACGCATGGTTTGAGTAAGCCTCCACAGTATTTCCCACAAAACGTAAAAATGAACAAAGAAGGCTACGAAAGTATTGACGTGGTAATGGAACGGGGTGCTCAAGCCCTGAGCGCCGCCGCTTTTGAAGCCGCCGCCAACGAAACAGATGCCGTCATTTTAGATACGCGCAATTCGCAAGTATTCAACAAAGCTTTTATTCCTAATTCAATCAATATTGGTCTCAAAGGCGATTTTGCTCCGTGGGTAGGGCTTTGATTCCTGACGTAAAACAAGAAATTTTGCTGGTTACAGAAGTTTAGGACAAGAAGAAGAAGCTATTCTTCGTTTGGCACGCGTAGGTTATGATAATGTCATCGGGTATCTTGAAGGGGGAATTGAAACGTGGATAAGCGCAGGACAAGAAACCGACACAATCACTTCTATCTCTGCCGAAGAATTGGCAGGATAAAATAGAAAAAGAAAATGTATTGGTCATTGACGTACGCCGCCCCAGTGAATTTGCTGCCGAGCATATTGACAAGTGCCAAAAGTCTGCCATTGGACTACATCAGCGAATTCATGGCTGAATTCCTAAAGGAAGAAACGATGTACCTTCACTGTGCGGGTGGGTATCGTTCAATGATTGCAGCTTCTATTCTCAAGTCGCGTGGTTATGATAACCTGATTGACGTTGCTGGAGGCTTTGCTTCCATTGCCAAAACTGGCCGTTTCAAACTAACGGACTACGTTTGTCCAAGTACCTTGAAGAAGGCGTAATCAAAATTTTCAATTCCGTTAGTAGAGTTTCTAATAATGAAACAATCCCTCAATAACTGGCAGCTTTGGCTTATCGCAAAGTTTAACTTTATTTAGCTCCGTTTTTGCCTGAACCCCATTTATTTGGCAAAATTCGCTGGATTATGGGTTTAGGAATGCAAGCCATGGATTGGTTTGATTTTGTACTTCACGGTACTCCTTGGGTACTTTTAATTAGAGCTTTAGTAGTGAAAATAACCCAAAAGTAACATTTTATACATTTCTTCTTCTACCCCGTCTTAACGAAAAATCATTCGTCAAGGCGGGGTTTGTTGTTTGTTTACCGTATTATTTAGGTTTCATTTCGTATTTGTCATACCACTGTAGCCTTTGTTTTTTTGCTTAAAATATAGATATTGCATTGCGTTAAAAAACGTAACGTATTTACAATCTTAATTACCTTTGTATTAAAGTACAAACATCACTTAGCACACTTTTCTTTGAAATCTATACTAAGTGATAACCGCCTTAATATGCTATAATTATGACATTTGCAGAAAAAATAAAAGAAACAGCAAAAGAGATTCAAGAATTATATACTGCCGATAATACTCCTTGGGTTATCGGTTATTCGGGTGGGAAGGATTCGACGGCTGTATTGCAAATGGTAATGTATGCTTTAGCCAAACTCCCTGCCGAAAGGCTCACAAAGGAGATTCATGTTTTATCAAATGATACTTTGGTCGAGAATCCTGCGGTTGTGGCGTATATTGATGCTCAATTAAACTTGATTGAAAAAGCAGGTCGAAGCAAACTTTTTGCTCACAACCCCAATTTGTTTAAAATCTATAAATCTATTCCGAAAATTGAAGATAGATTTTGGATAAACCTCATTGGTAAAGGTTATCCATCGCCCAACAGATTATTTAGGTGGTGTACCGAACGTATGAAAATAAAGCCTACCAACGATTACATTCTCGAACAAGTAAGTAAATTTGGCAAAGCAATCATCGTTTTAGGTGCAAGAAAAGCCGAATCGTCAAATCGAGCAAGGTCTATCGAAAAATACGATTTATCTGAAATCAACGAAGACCAAAAACTTCGTAAGCACTCACTTGCCAATGCGTGGGTATATGCACCAATTACGGAACTAACCACCCAAGAGGTCTGGACGTACTTATTACAAATGCCCAATTTTTGGGGAGGCGACAATAAAAAACTCGTTACGATGTATCGCAATGGCTCAGAGAATTCGGGCGAGTGTCCGTTAGTGATTGATACCAGTACATCGAGTTGTGGAAACTCACGTTTTGGGTGTTGGGTGTGTACGGTTGTCAGCAAAGATAAATCAATGGAAAATCTGATTGAAAATGGCGAAGATTGGATGTTTCCGTTTTTAGATTTCAGAAATTACATTGCAGATATACGAGACGACCATTCTAAACGAATGAACCGTAGTCGTGACAACAAAGACCACATCGGGCCATTTAACTTTGAAACCAGAGCCGAATTGCTCGAAAAACTCTTAGAAATCGAAGAAAAAACCAAAGTTTCTTTGATTTCAAAAAACGAACTGGCGGCAATTCAGACCCAATGGAACTATGATGGTAGCTTTAAATATTCGGTCAATGATATTTATTTCAAAGTTAAAAAGCAAAACATCATGCTCGATAACGCGCTTTCTAAAGAACGTGAACAAGAAGAGTTAATCTTGCTCAAAGAGGTTGCCGAAAAACACGGTGTAAACCCTGACCATATCAGAGAACTTTTAATGACTGAAAAAGAATTCGTTACTTTTCTACGTCGCCGTAATATCTTTGATGATATCCAGAAGAAAATCGAAAAGTTTGCAAAAGAGATCGACGTTTAAAGCACTATTGAACAAATATGATAATATCAGCCGTACATCTTTACAACTTTAAAAGTTTCAAGGGGTTACACAAAATAGAAGGACTTGATGATAATTTATCAGGTGAAAATAATATTGTACTAATTTGGTATTCTAATGGAGCAGGCAAACCAGCCTTTTGAGCTTTTTTCCTTTGTTTTTACGGTAACTTGGGCTAAAAGAAGAAAAACCTATATCCTGCACGTGGTGCTAAACACGAAAACTATCAAAGTTTTGTCAATTCATTACTCAACAATGACGAAAAAAATGAAACCTATTCAAGTGGTATTTTAGAAAGGGGATATAGAAATGTACGTCAAAGTTTTTATTTAAAAGACGTACCTCTAACTGGCAATTCCTAAAAATGTCTGCCTCAAAAGAACCGGACATTTACCTTGGTAGTTCATCAAGTGAAGTATCTTTTAAGGAATCTTGAAATTTTAGAAAAAATGACAGTCCGCTTGGTTAAAGCAAAGAGTATCAAGATACAATTGATGGTTTGTTGGCTACAGTGATGTATCTCAACTATTCTTATTCGATGGTGAGTAAAATAAATTTACAGGAAGACCCAAATGAGTTTTCTAGTACAAGCAGAACCGTTCTTGGTATTCAAATTTATTCACCTGGTACTTGATGACTAAAAACTGTAAGAAGTAGAATCATACTGAATATAATCAAAACAAATACAACAACATTTTAGCTGATAAACAGGTAGAAAAAAACAAGCTATCATTGAAGATAACAAAATGGAAATTGCTTCAATCAATAATACATTAGATGGTCTCAAAGGATTAGAAAAAAGCCAAATGAAACTTATGTGGTCACAAGAATTCAAACAGGTGACAGAAGCGGCTTTGAAAAACAGCAATTACTTGAAGAAGAAAAAGCATCCTTAGAGCAACAATATATTGATAAATCTACGATTTATTAATTAGCAGGAGATTTAAAAAGTTGATAATCAACTAATTGACGAAGAAAACTATCTACTTGCCTTGGCCGCTAACGAAAAGTGAACCAAAGATTGATTCAATAATAAATTATGTCTTCAAGCTAATATATATCAAAAGTTGGGAAGTAATCTTTAAGTAGTTGATTATCAAATAATAACAC